>CAYVDJ010000049.1:0-30293 GCA_964450755.1 uncultured Campylobacterales bacterium | reverse complement strand
CCCATAAAAGTTTTCTATTTTCATTTAAAAATTGATTTTTTGTAAACTCTAAAAGCTCTTTTAATCTATTATTACTTAATCCTTGTTCTTCCAAAGAAGAGGTATCTTGAACTAAAGAAACAATATATAAAGCTTTTTGTTTGGCTCTTTTTTCTAAAAGTTTTTCTTTGCTTATAATTTCATTACCTGCAAAATCCAAACCTAAAATATTTGTTATCTTTTCTACAGTACTTAATTTTACATCCGCACCACCGAAAAATCTTGCAACCGTTCTATATCCCAAACCTGTTAAATTTGCGATTTGTTCTATTGTCAGATTTAAAGCTTTTTTTCTCTTTATAACTTTTGATATTAAATCTTTTCTGTTCATAATAAACCTTATTTAGAGATACTTTTTAGATAAAACTAAATATAGTATGCCATAAATGGCATAAAAAATCAAATTCATCTAATTCATCATTTTATTTTTCTCCCTAATACTTTATCAAAAATACAACAGGTTGTGATAAAATCGACCTATATCCAATGCAACTTTTTATGACAACTCCTATCTTGACAACTTTTGCAGTATGATATATAATCATATCAAGAACTTTTATATGGAGTATATATGAAATGGAGAGATAGAGAAGGAAGTTCCAATATCGAGGACAGAAGAAGCACCAGAGGCAAAAAATTGACAATCAGCGGTATAATTTTGACTGCTGCTATTACCTATTTTATGAGCGGGGGAGACATCGGAGCTGTTTTAAATGCCGTACTGTCTGAGTCCATGTCTCAGGCTCCAAGCACAAAAGAGTATCATCCAAGTCCAAAAGAGCAAGAATATGCCAAATTTGTCAGCGTGGTTTTAAAAGATACGGAAGATGTCTGGAGTGATGTTTTTGAAAGAAACGGTATGAGATATAAAAAACCGACTTTGGTTCTGTTCAAAGGTTACACCTCTTCGGCATGTGGAAGTGCAAACAGTGCAACCGGTCCTTTTTACTGTCCTGTTGATCAAAAAGTTTATATAGATTTGGGATTTTTCGACGAACTGCATAACAGATTTCATGCACAGGGGGATTTTGCACAGGCTTATGTCGTAGCTCATGAGATAGGTCATCATGTGCAAAATCTTTTGGGAATATTGCCAAAAGTCCATGAAAAAGAGAGGGTTTTAAACAAAAGAGAAGCAAACAGACTCTCTGTAAAAACAGAACTTCAGGCAGACTGTTTCGCCGGGGTATGGGCAAGGATAGACGAACAGAAAAATCATATCCTCGATGCCGGAGATATAGACGAAGCATTGTATGCGGCTTCAAGGATAGGAGACGACACATTGCAAAAAAACTCTCAAGGTTATGTCGTACCGGACTCTTTTACACATGGAAGCGCACAGCAGAGAAAAAAATGGTTTTATACAGGTTATCAAAGCGGAAATATCAATGCATGTAATACTTTTAAAGTGGTAAGATAGTAATGCAAAAATCATTAAAAATATTTATAAAACATATAGAGAATGAAGAGTTTAAAGAGGCTCATGAATGTTTGGAAAGTGTATGGAAAGAGTATAAAAAAAATTCAAATCCTCTTGCAAATCTTTTAAAAGGTTATATCAACGCAGCAAGTGTTTTTGAGTTGGTAAGACGGGGAAATATGAAAGGAGCCAAAAATCTCTGGGGAGTCTATATAAAATATCTTCCCTTAAAACAAAAAGGCATAGAAGGCTATGAACTTTTTTGCGAAGCGGATAAACTGCTTGAAAATTTGGCCAAAGAGAGATTACCTCTCTAAGGCTCTTACTTTTTTATATTGAAAGTTTTACTTTTCAAAACAGTAAAAGCGGTAGCTTTTTTATTATTTTGAAGTCCAAATTTTTTGTGAAGTTTTGGATTGACAAGATAATATCCAAGTTCGGCTTTTACAATATCTCCTTTTTTCAGTTCAAAATCATACTTTATAACTCTCTTCTCATTTGCTTTTATGCTTGTATCTTTGACTATCTCTTTTGCCAACCACGGAGGAGTGGGTTTACCGTTGACTCCTATGGCACGAACAAAAATTTTGGAAGGAAATTTTATCTCTTTGCCATCTCTTGTCACTTTAACATTCAGCTTCATCAAACGCATAGGATGAAGTGTCAGAGCATGGGAACTTTTATTGTTCACGGCTATCTGAAAATCTTTGATATCCCTTAGAAACTCTATATCGACATATTTTGAGAGCATATCAGGATGAGAGTGAGTTCCGGGAAATCCGTGAAATGTGTGGGTTTTTGTTTCTCTTAGATTTGATACGCTTCCTTTTACTTTAGGCATGTGGCAACTTACACAGTTTGCGCCGTCCATTTCGTTGGCAATATTGGTTGAACAGACATTGAGTCCAAACTTGTTTTTTTTATGGGAATGACAGCCGATACAGACATTCCCGTTTTTGAAGTTTTGATTTGTCGTATCTATCTTATGAAAAGGCGATTTTATATGATCATCTAAAGTACCGAAATATTTTTTCGGCTCTTTGGATATGATATTGCTGTTCATCTTCTTTGCATGTTTTATTGATTCTATTCTATGACAATATGCGCATGAGACACCTTCGTTTTGGGTAGCATTATTGATATTTGGTAGATATGCCACACCTTTTTGTTTTAACTTGTCTATATCATCAGCCGCCGGAGTATGGCATTTTGCACAACCATATTTTTTGGCTTTTAGATGTTTTGGATTTTTCTTCCAAACCGCCGCATGGATCTCATCTTTGAAAATCGTTGAGTTTGCATGTTGAGTTGATTGAAACTCTTTGTAGATATTCGGATGACAACTTTTGCACTTTTGGTTGGGTGCAAAAGTATGCGCTGCAAACAGTGTATAAACAGTAACTGCTGTTAGTAAAAATATTTTCTTCATTTGTCCCTCTTTCCCTTTGAAATTGAACCGAAATTATATTTTAACTAACTTAAAAAGATTTAAAATCCCTTCTATATTTTCTTTTTTAACTCCTCCAATCTCTCTATTCTCTCCTGAGTACTCGGATGAGTGGAAAAGAGCGACTTAAAAGATATGTTTTTACCGGTAAAAGGATTTATGATAAACATATGCGCACTCTCGGGCGTAGCTTCGGGTAAAAAACCTCTTGCATTGTAATTTTCAAGTTTTATCAAAGCGCTTTGCAGCCATTCGGGATGAGCCGTGATCATCGCAGCCCCCTCATCTGCCATAAATTCTCTGTTTCTGCTGACAGCCATCTGGATAACACTCGCCGCTATCGGCAAAATAACGGCAAGGATCAGCATAACAATCGGATTTGGTCTCTCCTCATCACTTCCGCCCATTCCAAACATTGCACCAAACTGCATCATATTGGCTATCATCGCTATAGCTCCGGCTATTGTCGCCGCTACTGTTCCCACCAAAATATCATAATGCTTGACATGACTCAATTCATGTGCCAAAACAGCTTCCACCTCCTCTTCACTCAAAAGATTCAAAAGTCCTTCTGTTACGGCAACAGCCGCATGTTCGGGATTTCTTCCGGTGGCAAAAGCATTTGGAACATCTTCTGGGATGATATAAACTTTGGGCATCGGAAGTTTTGCTTTCCTTGAGAGATTTCTAACAATCTGATAGAGTTTTGGAGCTTCCTCTTCAGTTACCTCAATAGCATGATACTGTTTTAAAACAAGTTTGTCCGAATAAAAATAACTTACAAAGTTCATCACTCCCGCCATCACAAGAGCGATCAGCATCCCCGTTTTTCCTCCGAATATTCCACCTATCCAGATAAAAAGAAGCGTTAAAAGCGTCAATAAAAATATAGTTTTAACTCTCTCCATCGATTATACTCCTTTTAAATATAACTCCGTCAATTCTTTCATGAGACATTTTTATCATCTCTTCTTCACTCTCTATTTTAGCCAAAATTCTCATATCAAACAAATAATCATCAGCCAGTTTTTGAGCCTCTTTTGCAAATTTCAAAGAAAGAAGAGCAAAAGAGGCTTTATTGGCATTTGTGATCAAAAGCTCTTTTGTATCTTTTACTTCAACCGCAAAAGAGATATCGTTTTCTCTACAATATCTAAAATATGAAATTTTATTTTCATTAAATTCAAACAGCAAGATACTGTTTGGAGGAGTGTTTTTAATGCTTTTTATATCACCTATCTTATAAAAAGGTTTAAAATCCACAAGAGGATGTCCTATGATAATCATCTATTTAAGCTCCGCACACTCTTTTGAACAGTAATATTTACCATCTTTTATAATAGCCTCCTTGGAACTGATAAAAACACCGCATTTCACACACTCCACCATTATCTCACTATCTTCCTCTTTTTTTGCTCTTGGTTTATGCTCTTTCCTTGCCACTACACTCTCTTTTTTAAAAAATGTCAAATAGATTATATAGATAATAACAGCTAAAATAATAAATTTAAATATCATTGTTACCTTTCATATTTATTTATTATTGTAACATTTTTTGAAAGAGATTTGGTCATCAGTGTTGTTTTCTTTATGCGATGAAGTAGCCCGAAACCTGGAAGCTGTTGTTTTTGAAGCGAAATCCAAAAAAAGAATGATTGAAGTTGTGGATTTTTCTTTTGAAAAGGTGGCTTGAGAGATAGTATCTTTTTGTTACATCTGCATTTTTATCAGAATATGCCGATTTATATAAGAAATTTTTACAAAGTAAAAAAGGAAATCGGTATGACGCAAAAGAAGAAATATAGACTTGTAACAAGAAGCGATATGGACGGGTTGGTGTGTGCTGTGCTTTTAAAGCATCTTGATTTGATAGATCATATCAAATTCGTACATCCAAAAGACATGCAAGACGGCAAGATAGAGATAACTTCAAGAGATATAACGACAAATCTGCCCTTTGTAGAAGGGGTCGGTTTGGCATTTGATCACCACTCAAGCGAAACGGTAAGAAACAAAGAGGCAAGAGACAATCACATAATCGTTGCCGATGCCCCCTCTGCTGCCGAAGTGGTTTATCAGTATTACGGAGGAGATGATTCTTTTCCTGAAAAATTTCGCCCGATGATGGATGCGGCAAACAAAGCAGATGCGGCAATGTTCAGCGCAGATGATATTTTAAACCCAAAAGGTTGGGATCTTCTCAGTTTTTTGATGGATGCCAGAACCGGTCTTGGGAGATTCCACCACTTTAGAATTTCAAATTACAATCTCATGATGGATCTTATAGATTACTGCAAAGATCATGATATAGAGGATATCTTAAAACTTCCCGATGTTGTTGAAAGAGTTGAACTTTATAACAAATATTCCAAAGAATTTATCCATCAGATAAAAAGATGCACTACAATCCATGATAATGTTGCGTTGCTTGATTTGACAAATGAAGAGACTATCTATCCGGGTAACAGATTTATGATCTATGCTCTTTATCCTCTTTGTAATGTTTCCATACACAGGATTTGGGGATTTAAAAAGCAAAATACCGTTTTTGCAGTAGGAAAATCGATCATAAACAGATCTTCAAAAGCAAATATCGGTGATTTGATGTTAAAATACGGCGGAGGCGGTCATTTAGCGGCGGGAACCTGTCAGATAGAGCATGACAAAGCCGATCAGGTACTTGAGGAGATCATAGAAGCATTGAAAGAACCTGCCCACTGTTTGGCATAATTTGGAAAATGAGATCCAAATCTCATTTTCTTATGCTATAATCTACAAAAAAAGGGCTAAAAACTTTGTCAAAAAAAGATTATATTGTCTTTTGGAGATGGTTTTGGATAACCATCTTCATTTTAGCTGCGGTTTATCTTTTGATAACGCTAACTGCTTTAAACAAAACAGAAGAAAAAAAACTCTCCTATAAAGAGATGCTTTTAAAACTGCAAGAAAATTCTCCAAAAATTTTGGAGATCATAAAAGACTCTTCAAAAATATCAAAAGAGAAAATCAAACAATCCATTTGCAACAACATAGACAAAGCATACGAACCTCTCTATTTGCATATCGATAACTTTGCAGATTTTCATTACAGCCTTAGAGGAGAATATACGGAACTTTTATCGATCCTAAGCGATAAAATGGCAAAGATGTTGGAAAAAAAGCTCTTTAAACCGGCAAATTTTGACAAAAATCTAAACAGTGCCTTAAACGATATAAAAGAGGAAATGAAAACTGTTTTAAAAGAGGATTTTAACCGTACGCAAAAAAGGATAAAAACTATTTTGAAACTAAATGACAGTGAAACGGATTTTTTATTTGGAGAGATACTAAACATCACCAAAAAGGATACATTAAAGAGATTTACATCCTCCTATCCGAATTTGCTCAAAGCCGCAGGAACAAGCGGAGCTTCCGCAACGGGAGCTTTTTTGGGTGCAAAACTCTTTTCAAAAACAATGGGCAAAAAGTTGGCAATAAAACTAGCCGCAAAAGCATCTATAAAGATAGGAGCAAAAGCCTCCACTGCCGGAGGAACTGCGGCAGCAGGTGCAGAAGCCGGAGCGTTGTTTGGACCTTTTGGGGCTGCCGTGGGAGGAGTTGTAGGAGCTGTTGTAGGATGGATAGCAACCGACAAAATAGTGATAGAGGTTGATAAAATCTTAAATGAAGAGGATTTCAAAAAAGAGATAAAAGAGATGATAGATATGCAAAAACTAAAAACCAAAGAGGCTCTTTATAAATTCTATTTTTCAAACATATCCAAAATAACAAAAGATAAGCAAAAATCGATAGAAAACCTGAAAAAAAAACCTGTAAAAGATATTATGGGCATCTGACAAAGATTTACTTGCTTATCTCCACTCTGTTTTTACCGTTTCTTTTTGCCCGATAGAGGGCTTTGTCCGCCTCATGGATAAAACTCTCTTTTGTATCATACTCTTTTAACTGAGCCACTCCGAGACTGCATGTTATTTCAGGCGGATTTTTGACAAAAAAGTTTTTTATTTTTTCTCTTATCGTATCGGCAACCTTTCGGGCATTTTCCAAATCACAGTTACTAAGAAGCACCACAAATTCTTCTCCTCCCCATCTTGCCGTGATATCCGTCGCTCTTATGGTATTTTTGACTACCGTTGCCGTTTCCACCAGGATACGATCTCCTACGAGATGTCCGAAATTGTCATTGATCTGTTTAAAATCATCAAGATCCAAAATAATCAAAGAGAGATTATTTCCGTATCTCTTATTTCTTTCCACCTCAAAATCAAGCATTTCGTTAAATTTGACTCTGTTATATATTTTTGTCAGTTCATCATATAACGCCTGTTTTTCAAACTCTTTTGATTTTAAAGAGATTCTGGTAATATCACTGAAGACCAAAACAGCCTGTTTGTTGTTTAGCTTGTTGATTTTAAGCATAAAAGCTCTAGGTTCAAAATATTTCGCAATGATCATTGAAACCACTCTTTTTTCCCGTGGAAGTTTTAGCAGGGCATCTATAAAATACTCTTTTGAATTTTCCTCACAACCAAAATAATTTTCATTATGTATAAAATAATCGCATAATGTTCTGCCCCTTTCATTAAACTCTTCCACTGTTTTCACATCAAAAAAGTTTAAAAAAGCTCTGTTGGAAAACTCAACTTTTTTATCATTTACCACAGTGATCAAATCCTCTCCCGCATCCAGTATCTTTTGAGCTAAAATTCTCTTTTTCTTCTCTATGTCAGTATAATATATATGTTTTACAAGAGTATTTAACAAAAAGTAGAGTCTGTTTTTGTCTATCGGTTTTAAAAGACAGCCGTTAATCTCACAAGGGAGATCATTTATATAATATGAGATGTTTGAAGATTCTGATAATAAAATTATTTTAATACTATAATCTTTCTCTCTTATATTTTTTATCAATTTTATATTTGATGAAGGATACTCATCCATATCCACAATAACCAAATGAGGGGAAGTTTTAAGATAGAGTTCAAATGTGTTTTCAGGATTGGCAGAGACAAAAATTTTCTTTACATTTTCACTTAGACAGTCTTGAATCTCTCTGTTATCTCCTGCCAATAATAACTTTAATTTTTTGATATCACTACTTAATGTCATCTCTTTTGCGGCATCTGTCATTATTTTTCCTAAAATATCGAATCTATATTTTATAACTGGTCTTTCACCATAGCTTTGGCTATGCTAAAAAACAACCGCCTTGCATTAGATACTTTCTCTCTTTACTATAGGATACGATATAGTGCATAAGGTCAGTTTATAATATATCGGATAAAAGTAATAAAAATTAAAGAATTTTAACTTCATTTTCCAAAATAATACGGAATTTATCATAAACTCTCCTTTTTGCCTCTTTTATAAGCTCTATCGCATCCCCAAATGAAGCGTTTTTTAGATTTATCAAAAAATTGGCGTGTTTAAAGCTAAATGCCGCATCATTTATCCTGTATCCTCTCAATCCCACCTCTTCGATAAGCCGTCCGGCATAATCGCTTGGAGGGTTTTTAAAACAGCTTCCTGCACTCGGATCACTTGGCTGATTTTTTCTTATCTTCTTAAATATCTCTATTTTGTTTTGTGAAAATCCCTCTTGAATCTCAAAAACAGCTTCAAAAACCGCCTCTTCTATATAGGCATAGCGGTATCCGTGCAAAATATCCTCTTTTTTTATATAACCTTTATGAGTTTTTACGGCCGTTAGGTGATTGAATATCTCTTCATTTTTCAATCCCGCATTCATTTTGATCATCCCGCCTATCGTACCCGGTATCTTTTGCATAAACTCAAAATTTGCGATATTGTGTTTTTTTGCAAAAGAGACAACCCGTCCTCCTTTTGTAGCCGCTCCGATATGAAGTTTGCCGTTTTTTATCTCTATATAATCAAATCTTTTTGAGAGCATAGCCAAAGGCGGAGGATTGTTTGACACAAGCAGATTGTTCGCCCCTCCGACGATATAAAATTCATCTGGTATTTTCTCGATTTTATCTATCAAAACCACATCCAAAACAGGACCTATTTTGATAGAGGAGTATCTGCCAAAATCTACTCTTTTTTTTAAAACAGCCATAAATTCAAAACAAAAATGTAGGAATCATCTTTAAAACTTTTGTCGTAAAATCTATCATCGTATTCATCATCCACGGCATTGTGAAGATTATCACAACAGCTACAACAACGATTTTTGGAACAAACGAGAGAGTCATTTCGTTTATCTGGGTAGTTGCCTGAAAGATACTGACCATAAGTCCCATGATAAGCCCTGCCAAAAGCATAGGCAAAGAGAGATAAAGAGCCAGTTTAAAAGTTTCAACTCCCAATCCTATCAGTTTTGATTCCATTATCTATCCTTTATGCAAATCTGTAATCTTTGTATTCCTGCGGAAGCAGATAATCCTCTGCAAATATCGCTTCATCATAAAAACCGTTTTTATATCCTGTCTCAAAAAGCTTATCAAGAGCTTTTAACTGTTTTTCATTCATACTGATAGAGTTTTGGTTGGCATATAGTCCAAGATATTTTTCCAGCTGGGCGGCATCTACTCTTATGAGATCTCTTTCAAGAAGCATTTTTGAAAGTATGTTTTTATGTTTGTGGGCTACTTCCACCGCTTTTGTAAGAACTTCCTCATACTCAATCGCTCTAAGAAGAGGAATAGACCTTCTTATCGCCATTCCCCCAAGAGGCAGAGGCAAATCCCCTCCCGAAAGTTCATTCCATATATCCCATATCTCTCTTTCACACTCCAGACTCTCGTCATACTCAAGGATACTTTCATGTATCAGCACTCCGGCATCCACCTCTTTATCGATTACGGCTTTTTCTATATCCAGAAAATTTTTATAAACGATTCTGGCTTCGGGATAGGCTATCTTAAACAAAAGAGCATTTGTCGTATATTTACCACTTAGGGCAACTTTAAAATTTCTCTTTAATCTTTCTCCTCTTCGTTTAACAAGCTTAGGACCGTAACCCTCTCCAAAACTGACAGCGGTTCTTAAGAGTGCATAATCCTCTTTGATAAAAGGATAAAGAGCAAAACTGACAGCTGTTATATCATACTCTCCTTTTAGAGCTTTTTCATTCAAAGTTTCTATGTCTAATGCAATATTTTCAAAAATTGTATCTTTTAATGAAATCCAACCGAATTTCACAGCATAAAACATAAAAATATCATCTGCATCGGGCGAATGGGCTACACTAATCTTTCTCAAAAAAAGTCCTTATGGTAAAATTTTTCATATTTTAGTAAAGTTTTAATAAATAAATTATTACATCTTATGATATAATAAACAGACGGCATTGTATAATCATACTTAAAGTCACTTTAAGCCAAAATTAAAAGATGAGGCAAACAGATGTTAAATGATATATCAAAAAAAATTGCTCTTAAAAAGACCTTTTTTATTACACAGTTGGATACTCTGTTAAACACTTTGCAGCAAGAGTATCAAGATGCCCTTCATAAACAGAGGTTGGAACTCTCGCTTTTAAAACAGCAAAATGAAAAATATGAACAGGATATAAAAAATCTTGTGAAAATAAGATCCGATTTATCAAAACAGCTTACTGCATTGAAGGCTGAAAACAGCCGATTAAAACTGATGCTGACAAAAAAAGATACAAGTTTCTTAAACGAAAAATTACTTGAAGACAATAATAATTTGGAAAAAGAAGTAGAGTCCTTAAAATCGGAATTAGAAAAATTATCTAAAGAAAACAGAGATCTATTGGAGATAAAAGATAAAATAGTAAATCTTCAGTCCTATATCTCAAAAGGAGCTATGGCATACAACCAAAATATTCTGCAAAAAAAGAGCGAGGATTTGATCAAAGATATAAAAGAGACACTGACTAAAAAAAAGGATTGATAATCCGATAACTACAATTATTGCTTCATCCAAATTTATTTATATTACAATATGCTTATGCTAAAATAAGAAAATAATTTGAAAAGGAAATTCCTACAAATGGACGACAAAAAAAAGAAAGCTTTAGATTTGACAATGAAACAGATCGACAAGGCATTTGGAAAAGGTGCACTTGTAAGACTGGGAGAGAAGAAGATAGAGCCTATTGATGCTATCAGTACTGGGTCTTTGGGACTTGATATCGCTCTTGGGATAGGCGGAGTTCCAAAAGGAAGAGTTGTAGAAATTTACGGACCGGAGAGTTCGGGAAAAACGACTTTGGCTTTGCAGATCATTGCAGAAGCCCAAAAACAGGGTGGAGTTTGCGCTTTTATAGATGCAGAACATGCACTTGATACAAAATATGCCAAAAATCTCGGAGTGGATACGGACAATCTTTTGGTATCCCAACCGGATTTTGGAGAACAGGCTTTGGATATCGTAGAAACCATCTCAAGAAGCGGTGCAATTGATCTGATTGTTATAGACTCTGTTGCGGCATTGACTCCAAAAAGCGAAATTGAAGGAGATATGGGCGATCAGCATGTGGGGCTTCAGGCAAGACTGATGTCTCAGGCACTTAGAAAACTGACCGGAATTTTGCATAAAATGAATACAACGGTTATTTTTATCAATCAGATAAGAATGAAAATAGGCATGATGGGATACGGTTCACCCGAAACGACAACCGGAGGAAACGCTCTTAAATTTTACGCTTCCGTCAGAATAGATGTCAGAAGAATTGCAACCCTAAAACAGAGTGAAGAGCAGATAGGAAACAGGGTAAAAGCAAAAGTTATAAAAAACAAAGTTGCCCCTCCTTTTAGAACTGCGGAGTTTGACATAATGTTTGGAGAGGGTATCTCCAAAGAGGGAGAGATAATCGATTATGGAGTGAAATTTGATATCGTGGACAAAAGCGGTTCATGGTACAGTTACAAAGATATAAAACTCGGTCAGGGACGGGAAAATGCAAAAGCTTATCTAAAAGAGCATCCCGAAGTTGAAAAAGAGATAGAAGATGGAATAAAAATTGCTATGGGATTTGAACCTAACGATAAAACCAATGAGAAAGGGGAAGAAGAAAAATGATCTATATAGATGATATCTATGCTGATGAGGTATTGGACAGTAGAGGAAACCCTACCGTAAGGGCTACTGTCGTATTAAGCGATGCAACCAGTGCAAGTGCAATTGTACCAAGCGGTGCAAGTACAGGGAAAAAAGAGGCATTGGAATTAAGAGACGGTGATGAGAGATATCTTGGCAAAGGTGTTTTAAAAGCGTGTGAAAATGTCAATGTTTCGATTGCCGATGAACTGATAGGTATAAGTCCTTTCAACCAGGCAGAGATAGATGCCATTATGAAAGATTTGGATTCAACCGACAACTACTCAAAACTCGGAGCAAATGCCGTTTTGGGTGTCTCTATGGCGGTAGCAAGAGCAGCAGCGCAAAGTCTGCATATTCCTTTGTACAGATATTTGGGCGGCAGCAATGCTCTGGTTTTGCCGACTCCGATGTTAAATATCATAAACGGCGGAAGTCATGCCGACAACAGTATCGATTTTCAAGAGTATATGATAATGCCTGTGGGATTTGGAGAGTTTAAAGAGGCATTAAGAGCAAGTAGTGAAGTTTATCATACACTTAAAAAACTGATAGGAGAGGACGGACACTCCACCGCACTTGGAGATGAGGGAGGTTTCGCACCTAACTTCAAAAACAATACCGAACCTATGGAATATATCCTAAGAGCCATCGAAAAAGCGGGATATAAACCCGGTGATGAGATAGCGATAGCACTTGATGCTGCAAGCAGTGAATTTTATAAAGACGGAAAATATGATTTGGCAGGTGAAGGAAAGATATTGAGTGCAGAGGAACTTGTCAATTTTTATAATGAATTGTGTTCCAAATTTCCTATCGTTTCTATCGAAGACGGTTTGGCTGAAGATGACTGGGACGGATGGAAAATCCTGACTGCAAAATTAAAAGACAAAGTTCAACTTGTGGGAGATGATATTTTCGTAACCAATCCTAAGATTTTACAAGAGGGTATCGATCAAAACATAGCAAACTCCATCTTGATAAAACTAAATCAGATAGGAAGCGTCAGTGAAACGATGAAAACTATCAGACTTGCCCATACCAACAGCTATACATGTGTAGTAAGCCACAGAAGCGGTGAGAGTGAGGATGCTTTCATAGCAGATCTTGCCGTAGCTTTAAATACCGGTCAGATAAAAACCGGCGCTCCTGCAAGAGGAGAGAGAAATGCAAAATACAACAGACTTCTTGAGATAGAGAGAGAACTCGGATACGGCGAATATTTAGGAAAATCTCTCTTTAAATAATGAAAAAAAATATCTCCGAAGAACTTTTAGACTATAAAGATTTTGAAAAAAGAAAAGACGGCCGCTTTTATATAAAAGCGGTCTTTTTGGTTATATTGGTTATAATGTTTGGAATCTATATAGGAAATATGCTTTTTGGAGACAATTCGTTGGAGATGCTATTAAATCTTCAAAATACTGAAAAAAGATTGGAAAAAAGAACAAAAGATCTGAAAAAAGAGAATGCAAAACTACAAAAAAAATATTTTGAGTTAAAACAGCTCGAAGGAGAATAGCCATATTGGGGAAGAGTTCTTTGATCATAGCTTTGATTTTATCATTTTTATTTCTAAACTCAAATGCAAGGGAAAATCCTTTTTTACCGTCCAAAATCAATAAAGAGACAAAAAAACCGACCAACAAAGAAAATCTGCATCATCCCTTTCTCTCCCAAACTATAAATCTGCCAAGCAGTGCCAGAGTATTAAAAGAGATTACCATAAAATATCAAAATCTTGACGGCTCCGTTTCTGCAAAAACAGTTACTGTCGAAAAAGGAATAGATTGGCATAAACCTCTTATTATAAAACAAAAAAGAGAAGAACTCTCTTCACTCTCCACTGCAAAACAGAAGAAAAATGTTACAAAAAGTAAAACTATAAAAATAAACCGTTTTTTAACCGTTATACTCAAAAACAGAAAAATCTTTTTAAAAACAAAAGACAGAAAAATTCGCCACTTTATGATGACAAAACCCAATAAAATCATCATAGACTTCAAAAATCCCAGTGATATAGTTTCAAAATCTGTAAATACAAAAGTTCCCTTTATAAAAAATATAACCGTAGGTAATCATAAAGGCTATTACAGAGTTGTATTTCTTCTTGACGGATACTATAAGTACAAACTCCATAAAACTTCAAACGGTTACGGCATAATTCTTAAATAATATTTAACTCCTAATTCGTTACTATATGCAAAAAGAATTAAGGATGAAATTGAATAAACAGAAAAAAATAGTTACGATGTTTGACGAAATAGCCAAAACCTATGATTTGGCAAACAGGGTTTTGAGTTTTGGCGTAGATACGATATGGCGAAAAAAAGCATGTGATCTTACTTTCGGATACTACGGTAAAAAAGAGATTGATCTTATAGCAGATGTTGCATGCGGAACCGGAGATATGTGCATTTACTGGGATAAAAGAGCTAAAAATGCAAATATAGATATAAAAAATATCATAGGTATAGATCCTTCGCAGGGAATGCTTGAAGAGGCAAGAAACAAAGATATAAATGCAAAATTCATAAAAGGAGAGGCAAAAGATCTGCCTTTGGAAAATAAGAGTGTAGATATAGTGAGTATCTCTTACGGTCTTAGAAATGTTGTTGACAGGATAGAGGGATTAAATGAGTTTAACAGAGTGTTGAAAAAAGGAGGAATGCTTGTGATCTTGGAGTTTACAAAACTTCAAAAAGCAACTTTGATGTCCAAAATAAGAGATTTTTATATGAAAAAAATTCTTCCTTTTGTAGGAGGACTTCTTTCCAAAAATTATGAGGCATACAATTATCTTCCAAACTCGATAGAGGGATTTTTGACAAAAGAGAAATTGATAAAAGAGCTTGAAAGCTGTGGTTTTGAGGTCTTAAAAGCCAAAGGCTACTCGATGGATATATCAACTCTTTTTATAGCAAAAAAAATCTGATTGTGTTAAAATAGTACTATTTTAAAAAAGGAGAATAAAATTATGAAAAAGATTTTCTTACTGATAACACTGTTTTTTACAGTTATTTCCTTAAATGCCGCTGACAAACCTTCTCATGTGATTCTAAAAACAAATAAAGGAGATATAACATTACAGCTTTTTTGGGATGTTGCCCCAAAAGCCTGTGAAAACTTTACATCTCTTGTCAGAAAAGGCTACTACAACGGTACCATATTCCACCGTGTTATAAAAAACTTTATGATACAAGGAGGAGATCCGACAGGAACCGGAATGGGCGGAGAGTCCATCTGGGGAGAACCATTTGAGGATGAATTTAAACCAAATGTTATTTTCGACAAACCCGGGCTTCTCGCTATGGCAAACAGAGGTAAAAATACAAACGGAAGTCAGTTTTTTATAACCGTAGCCCCCGCAATGTGGCTAAACGGAGGATATACAATCTTTGGCAAAGTTGTAAAAGGCATGGAAACGGTTTTTAAAATAAACAAAATAAAAACGGGACAATATGACAGACCCATTGAAAAAGTTGTTATAAAAAAAGCTTATATACCAAAAGAAGAAAAAAAATCTACAAAAAAGGAGGAGAAATGAAAAAGGTTGAGGCTATTATAAAACCATTTAAACTAGAGGATGTAAAAGATGCCCTTAGCGAAATGGGTATAAACGGTATGACGATAACGGAGGTTAAAGGATACGGCAGACAGCAAGGACATACGGAGCTTTACAGAGGGGCTGAATATGTTGTTGATTTTTTACCTAAAATAAAAATAGAAACAATGGTTAAAGAAGAAGATGTCGATGATGTGGTAAACGCAATCGTCAATGCCGCAAGAACCGGTAAGATAGGAGATGGAAAAGTTTTTGTAAGTTCTATTGACAGAGCTATCAGGATAAGAACCGGCGAAGAAGATGATGAAGCTTTATAGGAAAAAATCATGAAAATAGTTGTTGCCGATAATGTATGGATTTTGATTTCCACGGCTCTGGTTCTTTTGATGTCGATACCCGCTTTGGCACTCTTTTACGGCGGACTTTCAAAAGTAAAAAGTATGCTAAATACGATCATGATGGTTATGATAGCTTTTAGCACTGTTAGTTTGATATGGCTGATATATGGTTACAGTATGACTTTTGGAGATGATATAGGGGGAGTTACAGGGGGATTTACATATCTTTTCCTATCAGGCATAAATCCTACCGATGCGGCTCCCGCAGCAGAAAATCTATATCACTATCTGTTTATCTTTTTTCAGATGACATTTGCAGCCATTACCGTTGCTTTGATGGCAGGTGCTTTTATAGAAAGGATGAAATTTTCCGCATGGATTGTTATAAGCATTTTATGGGCTACTTTTGTCTATTTCCCCGTTGCCCACTGGATATGGGGCGGAGGTTGGCTCTCAAATCTCGGTACTCTGGATTTTGCCGGTGGTATAGTTGTGCATGAAACATCTGGACTTTCCGCTCTTGTAGGGGCTATTATACTCGGAAAAAGAAAAGAGGCACTGATGCTTCCTTCAAGTTTGCCTCTTGTTGCCATAGGAACCGGTCTTTTGTGGTTTGGATGGTTTGGTTTTAACGGAGGAAGTGCGCTTGGCATGAATGCCGTTGCCGTTTCGGCAGCATTTACCACTACGATAGCGGCATTTACAGGCGGTATGGTTTGGCTCTTTTTGGAATGGAAAATATTTAAAAAACCAACCTCTTTGGGACTTTTTACCGGATTTATAGCAGGACTTGCCACTATCACTCCCGCATCGGGATTTGTTGATATTTTCGGAGCTTTTATTATCGGTATAATGGCGGCTCTTGTCTGTTTTTGGACTGTTGTTTATGCAAAAAGCAAATTCAAATATGATGACTCTTTGGATGTATTTGGAGTTCACGGAGTAGGCGGTATAGTAGGCTCTATCATGCTTGGAATTTTGGCAAAACCATCTATCGGTGAAGTGAAAGGTCTCTTTTTTGGAGGAGGATTTTCACAGCTTTGGTATCAGATAGTAGGTTTGATAGCTGTAGGGATCTACTCTATCGTTTTAACTGTTATTATCTTCAAAATAACGGATAAAATAACGGGACTTAGAATATCAAAAGATGATGAGTCTCAAGGCATAGATGAGGCTGTTCACGGTGAAAAAGCCTATGTCAAAGAGTATTAGGGAGCTAAATGCAATCGATTTTTAGAGAGTATGATATACGGGGTATCTTTGAAAAAGAACTTAACGAAAAGAGTGTCAAACTCATAGGCTATTTTCTGGGTAAAAGGATAAAGCAAAAAGGAGAGTTTGTTGCAGTAGGTTATGACGCAAGAACCCACTCTCCCTTGCTTTGCGATTATCTCACAAGCGGTTTGAACAAAGCTGGAGTGAAAGTTTTAAATATGGGACTTGTGGCAACACCTGTAAACTATTTTGCCAATTTTATGGAGTTTGACGGCAAAAAAAGCTCTGCTTCCGTGATGATAACGGGTTCTCACAATCCAAAAGAGTATAACGGATTTAAGATAACTCTGGATAAAGATCCCTTTTTTGCAGAGGATATCTACACTCTGGGGCGTGAAGTGGAAAATCACCTTGATATGCAAATAGAGGACAATACAAACTCTATAAAGATAGATGCAAAAGAGAAATATATAAAATTTATGGTTAAAGAGTTTGATTTTTTGAGAGGATTTTCCAAAAAAATAGCTCTTGACTGCGGAAACGGTGCGGCAGGAAGCGTGATAAATGAGATCATGGACTCTTTGGAGTTGGATTACAAAGGTCTTTACTGCGAACCAGACGGCACTTTTCCAAATCATCACCCCGATCCCACCATCGAAAAAAACCTAAAAGATATAAAAGAGCTTTTGAAAAATGATACCCAAATCGGTTTTGCTTATGACGGAGATGCCGACAGGATAGCGGTTTTGACCAAAAAGTACAATATCAAAGGCGATGAACTTGCACTCCTGTTTGCAAAAGATATGAAAAATCCGACCGTTATAGGCGAAGTCAAATGCTCTCAGGTAATGTATGACGAGATCAACAAAACAGGTCGTGCAGTTATGTATAAAACCGGTCACAGCAATCTAAAAGTAAAAATAAAAGAGCTAAATGCCGATCTTGCGGCGGAAGTGAGCGGACATATCTTTTTTAATGATCGGTATTTCGGTTATGATGATGCCATTTATGCCACTTTCAGGGTTTTGGAACTTATCTATCACGGAGTCGATCTGGACAAAGAGCTTGAGAAACTTCCAAAGACATACTCAACCGAAGAGATCAAAGTAAAAACTACCGAAGAGGAAAAGTTCAAACTGATAGAGAAACTTAAAACTCTTTTGAAAAATCCTCCAAAAGACTTTCCGAAAATCAAAAAGATCATAGAAATAGACGGTGTAAGAGTGATCTTTGAGGATGGCTGGGGACTTGTAAGAGCATCAAATACAACTCCAATCCTTGTTACAAGATTTGAATCAACCGATAAGAACCATGCAAAACTATATGAAGAGAGACTAAACGATCTGATAGAAAAAGCAAAAACAAAACAGTGAGCGGGATTTAAATCCCACTCATTTCACCCAATAATTCATTATAATTTTTTTTTATAATTTTTTTCTTCAAAAACCTCTACAAATATAATTTTTTTTGATACAATAACTTATGAATTTAAGTTTTGAATATCCGATGGTTTTCCTATTTTTGCCATTTGTTATATGTTTTGTCAAGTGTAGAGAATCAGCAATGAGTATCTATTTCCAAAAAACAGATTTTTTAAAATCTTCCGGTGTCAATCGAATTTTTTTATTAGATTCTCTTATATTTGTATTGTTTGTGATCTCTTTGTCAAATCCTTTTGTCTATGATCAAAAAATTCAAAGTATGAAAAAAGGGAGAGATTTGATCTTGAGTATAGATACAAGCGGATCGATGGGTGAGAGAGGATTTGGAGATGAAAGCAGAAGTAAATTTGATATTGTCATGGAACTGGCAGAAGATTTTTTGGATAAAAGATTTGATGACAATGCGGGTGTCGTTGTTTTTGGATCTTTTGCATATCCGGCATCTGCGGTTACTTATGATCTGAGTGCTTTAAAAAAGATGTTAAAGTATCTTTATGTGGGAATAGCCTCCAACAATACAGCTATCGGAGAAGCGATAGAGCAATCTTTGAGACTTTTGAAATATTCCGATGCGAAAAAAAAGGTTATCATTCTGCTAACGGACGGACGGCACAACAGCGGTCGGATATCTCCCAAAGATGCCCTCTTAAAAGCCAAAAAAAGAGGAGTAAAAATATATACGATAGGGATAGGAGAAGATTTTGACAAATCTCTTTTAGAAAAAATCGCAAAAGAGAGTAAAGGAAAAATGTTTGACGCAAAGAACAAAGAGGAACTTGAAAAAATTTATAAAAGGATAGATTCTCTTGAACCAAGTCCGCTAAGAAGCAACAGCTACCTAAACAAAAGAACTCTTTTCCAGTATCCTTTGTTACTCTCTTTGGCTCTTTTGCTTTACAGATTGAGGAGATACTTTTGATTTTTTTGGATTCCTTTTTTTTGTGGCTGCTTATACCGGCTTTTATGCTTTTTTTTATCAGCTTTAAAGAAAAAAAGGGCGATAATTTTCCGTTTGCAAAAGAGATTGTTATTCATAAAAATTTAAAAAAACAAAAACTGTTTCCTCTTGTACTTATCTTTTTGATCCTATCTGCCGCAAGACCTGTCAAGCTTCAGAAACTGCAAATAAAAGAGTCTGAAAATACGATCTTTTTGGCAATCGATGTATCAAGATCGATGATGGCAGAAGATCGAAAACCAAATAGATTTGAATATGCAAAAAAGGTAACAGAAAATCTGTTAAACGACAAATACCGATACTCCCTGATAGCATTTACATCCAATCCTCTTCTTCTCTCCCCGCCGACAAACGATACATATATGATAAAAGCATCTCTTGAGGCACTAAATCCAAAATTTATCATCTCCAGATCAACCGATATAAAAAAGACTCTTGAATTTATAACAAAATTTAAAGAAAAAGAAAAAACCGTTGTTTTATTGAGTGACGGAGGGGATATAAAAGATACAAAAGATATCATATCCGTTTGCAAAAAAGGCAATATAAAACTTTTTATATCGGGAATAGCATCAAAAGAGGGTTCTTTGATCAAAACCGATGAAGGATATCTCAAAAACAGAGGTAAATTGGTAGTAAGCAGATTAAACCCCAAATTAAAAGAGATTGCAAAATCATGCAACGGGGAGTTTTTTTATAATAAGAATCCTTTGAATGATGCAAAAAGGTTGCTGAAAAAGATAAGGTTTAAGAACAAACATCAAAAACTAAAACAAAAAACCGGATACAAAGAGTACTACTATATCTTTTTGATATCGGCAATGGTGCTTTTCATCTATATAAATACCACTTTTTTTAACAAAATCTTAAAATTTTTGATCCCTTTTCTGTTTATTTTCAAATCACAGGCATCAATACTGGATGAGTACTATATCCAAAAAGGATACTCATCCTACAAAAAAAGAGATTTTGAAAAAGCCATACACTACCTCTCAAAATCAGCCCCCTTTCTGGAACAGAAAACGGCATTGGCAAACAGCTATTTTCATGCTAACAAATATAAAAAAGCTTTTATGCTTTACAGAACCATAAAAACAAAAGATTTTACTATAAAAAGCTTTTTATATGAGAGAATGGGCGATTGCATGAATCATCTTAAAGAGTATGAGAGAGCAAAAAAATATTATGTCCAATCCCTTGAGTTAAAAAAGAGTCAAAGAGTGATGGATAAACTCTCAAAAACTGTTTTTTTGAAAAAGGAGAAAAAGAGTTTGCCTTTTGGAGAGAGAAAAAGCAAAAAGATCTCCCGCAACAAAAAAGATTTATCAAAAAAAGGCAAAAAAAAAGGGGGTTCAAATATGAATGCAACCGATTTTTCATCTTCGGGAGGAGGAGATGATAAAAAAGGGAAAAAACAGAATATAACAGTAAAAATAAAAAAGAGAAAGAAAAATTACAAACTAAGCTCCAAAGTCTATGAAATGATCAACAAAGGATATATCAATGAAAAAAATCCCTGGTAGTCTGCTTTTCCTTTTTCTACCTCTTTTTGCAAATATAAAATACAGCCTTTTGGTTTCCAAAAACGAACTTTTTGTAAAAGAACCTCTTTTGATCACCCTTCATATAGAAAAAGAAGACAAGAAAATATATAATTTTGAATTTTCTATAATAAAAAACAGAGATTTTGATATTAGATTTTTAAATAAACTCTCAAAAGGCAAGATGGTTGATATCTCTTATGTACTTTTTCCATTAAAAGAGGGACAAAAAGAGATAAAGTTTCATTTTGTCTCAAAAGAGGTAACAGACGAACAACTCAGTGATACCTTTATAGGCTCAGCAGACGAACAGATAAAATATATCGATTGGGAAAAGAGAGGTATAAAACTGAAACCTCTTGATATATTTGTCAAAAAAACGCCAAAAGCTATGTTTTACGGAAGATATACCATAAAAAGGGAAGTTGATAAAACAAAAGCTTCCGCATTCAGCCCCGTATATCTTGTCTATACGATCAAAGGGACAGGTTATCTTCCAAAAGATATAAATTTTACTCCCAAAACAGAAGGTGTAAAAATACTGAAGGACAAACCTCAAATCAGCCAAAAACTGACACCAGAAGGATTCAGATACAAAGCAACATTTCAGTACGCAATAATAGCAGAAAAAAGTTTCAGGATAAAAAAGAGAAAGATAACAGTTTTCAATTACCAAAAAACAGGAGAAACAGAACTTGAACCGATAGAGATATCCATAAAAGAGAGTGTAAAATCAACTCTTGCGGACAAAGAAAATTCTCCCAAAAAGATAAAACCTTTTTTTGAAAATATAAAGATATTTTTCGGATATTTGATTATATTTCTGAGCGGTTTTATTACTGCAAAACTTTTAAAATTTCCAAAAAGAGACAATACTTTATCACAAAAGATATCCAAAGCAAAAGATGAAAAAGAGTTACTAAAAATTCTTATTTTGCAAAAAAACAGGAGATTTGAAAAACATATCTTGCTTTTGGATAATTCAGTCTATCAGAAAAAGAGAGTGAACCTGAAAAAAATTAAAAGAGAGATATTAAAGGATTTGAGATGATAGAGAAAATAAACAAAGAAATTTCAAAGATTATCGTAGGACAAAAGGAATTGACAGAAGAGCTTCTTACAGCTTTGCTTGGAGGAGGACATATCATCCTTGAGGGTGTTCCGGGTCTTGCAAAAACAACAATGATCAATACATTGGCAAAAGCATTGGGAGTGGAGTTTAAAAGGATACAGTTCACCCCCGATCTGCTGCCCTCCGATATAACCGGAAGCGAAATATATGATCCCAAAAAGAGCGAATTCAGGATAAAAAAAGGACCTGTTTTTACAAATCTTCTTTTGGCAGATGAGATAAACAGAGCTTCCGCAAAAGTCCAATCGGCACTTTTGGAAGTTATGCAGGAGAAGCAGGTAACACTGAGTGATAAAACCTACAAACTGCAAGAACCTTTTTTGGTAATGGCTACCCAAAATCCCATAGAACAGGAGGGAACATACAATCTGCCTGAGGCTCAACTTGACAGATTTATGTTAAAAAGTATCATAAAATATCCTCTTTTTGAAGAGGAACTTATGATCATAGACAGAATTTTGGAAGAGAAAAAAGAGCAGATACAACAGATTGTAACCAGAGACGAACTTCTTACCGCCAGAGAAGAGGTTAAAAATGTATTTATGGAGCATCATCTAAAAGAGTATATTCTAAAAATTATTTTTCAAACAAGAAAACATCCTCTTTTGTCTCTTGGAGCAAGTCCGAGAGGAACTTTGGATCTAGTAAGAGCTTCAAAAACAAAAGCTTTTATAAACAAAAAAGAGTTTGTAACGCCAACCGATATTTTAAATATGACAAAACCTGTTTTAAGACATAGAATTGTTTTGAACTATGAAGCAAGAGCAAAAGAGATAACCGCCGATAATATCCTTGATGAGATCATTGAGAAGATAAAAATACCATGAAAAATATGCAAGAGATACTTTTAAAATCAAAAAAAACGCTCTTTTCATCGATCTTTGGTTCTCACATCTCTTTTTTTAAAGGGGACGGATATGATTTTAGTGAGATAAAAAAGTATTCACAGGGTGATGATACCAGAAGAATAGATTGGATAACCACAGCCAGGATGCAAGAGCCTTATGTAAAAGTACTGCA
Source organism: uncultured Campylobacterales bacterium (assembly GCA_964450755.1). GTDB lineage: Bacteria > Campylobacterota > Campylobacteria > Campylobacterales > JAADDG01 > JAADDG01. The sequence goes on along the minus strand of CAYVDJ010000049.1, from coordinate 7,146 downwards.
TGAGGAGAGGAGTAAAAACATAGTTATTGTAACTTTGCTCGGAGGAACACTTTTTTTCGGCACACTCAGACTAAAACATGAACTTTTGGCTGAAGTTTCCGCACTGCTTGGATACTCCGTTATAAAGGGAGGAGATATATTCAGTGCATTTAACATATCATCCAAAGATATAAAATATTATGAACCCTCAAAACTTTTATACGGAGTTGAAAATCTTGTAAAAGATATTTTGGAAAAAAAGGTTTTGGGAGAAAAAAACAACTTTGATATAAGCTCTTTATATAAAAGGATCGTAAGAAGATCTCTTGTTATATTTGTGGGAGATTTTTTATATGATATTGATTTAAGTTTTTTCGGATATCATCATGATACGGTGGCAGTTGTTATAAGAGACAGATATGAGACAAAACCCGAAACTTTCAAAGAGGCGGTTCTTACAGACAATGAAAGTCTAAAAGAAAAGAGTTGTTTTGTAACAAATTCCTCTCTAAAAATCTACAAAAAGAGATTTAAAAGCCATTATGAAAATTTGTATCAAAAATTCCATAAAACGGATATAGATTATCTGGAAATTTTTACAGATGATGAACCTTTCGAGAAACTGAATCTGTTTTTCAGGAAAAGAGTATGAATGATCTTTTAGCTCTGCCGAATTTTCATCACTATTTGATAATATCTCTGTTTTTGACTCTCCTTACAGTCTTTATATATTTGATACTAAAATATTACCCCAAATTTTATCCCAAAAAAACCGCCCTGAAGAAAAAAGATCCCTGTAAAATATTAAAAAATTTGAACTTCAAAAAGAGAGATGAACTTTATATCTTCTCTTTGGAAGTCCAACAGATAACCGATAAAGACGACAAAGAATTTATCTCTCTAAATCAAAAACTCACTGCGTTTAAATATTCTCAAAAAGAGATAAAAATACCCGATTTTTTAAAAAATGAATTGAAAAAGTATATCCGAAATCTCTGTTCTTCAACTACGCATAATACCTAAAAGGCTCAAAATCTTCCAAAACAGTTTTAAACATATCATCAAGGATTTTAAAAGTATCATCCTGTTGTTTGTTTGCTTTTAAAATATCATCAAAAGTATTTGTCAAAGAGTTTTTCAGATAATTTGTTTTTTCTCTCTTTCCCCTATCCTTTAGAGGAGAAAGAATATCCAAAATCTTTTGTGTGGTTTTTGACTGCTCTCTTTTTTCCCGCATCTGTTTTGGAGAGAGAAACGATGATAACAGATCCTCCACCTCTTTTAAAGCCTGTGCTATCTCTTTTTTATCCTGTTCGTCAAGTCCGTTACCCTCATAGTGAAGAGCCATACCTCTCTCTCTTGTCAATAAAAGTTCATCTGAAGCAGTATCCAAAGAGGATCTCCTCTTATAATCAAGACTCTCTTTATCATAAAGATTTAAAGATATCATATCTCCCGAACTTGTCTGAAAAGAGAGATCCAAAGAGTGCATGGAGTAAGAAGAAAGAGAACTGTTCATAATTTTACCTCTAAAGTATTTTGATCTAAATCGGTAAAAATATAAAATCATGAAGAGAAAAACTCTCTATTTCCAATTTAAGGAAAAGAGTGTTGGATAGGATCAAACAGCCTAAATTCAGGGATTTTTTTAAAACAGCACTTTAGCTTTTGCCTTTATATCATCCTTATCCAGTAATCGGCGTGTTTTTGCTCCTGTCTTATCGTTGTAGGTTCTCCGTGTCCGGTATAGACCTCTTTGTCATAAGAAATTTTTTTAAATCTTCTTAGACTATCTTTCATCGCTTTTGGATCACTGTAAGGAAAATCGACCCTTCCTATGGAGCCTCTAAATATAAAATCCCCACTAAACCATGCTTCTTCAAACTCTATCACACAACATCCCGGAGTGTGTCCGGGAAAATGCAAAAATTTGATCTCGACTCCTGCGATATTCAGTTTCTCGTTATTTTCCACCTTATAATCAGCTCTGCTTTTGGGCATTCCCATACCAAATTGGGCTGTTTCCAAAAAAAACGCATCCTGTTTGTTGATATAGATAGGTATGTTAAATCTTTTTTTCAATTCACTGTTACTCCAGACATGATCAAAATGTCCGTGGGTGTTTAAAATAGCTACGGGATTTTTTACATTTTTGATCACCCATTCGGCAGCATTTATGCCGGGATCTATGATAAACTCTTTTTTATTGACATTTACGATATAACAGTTTGTCATATACTCGCCACATGGTTTATATTTTAATTTCATCAATATTTCCTATTTCGGTTTTTTGATACTGTATCCAAACTCTATACTCTTTGTCTCACCGCTTCTTAGGAAGAGATTAAAGATAGTTTTTCCGTTTGGCTCTATTTTATCATATTTTGGTTTGGATATACTCTCTATCTTGACATCTTCATTTTTTGAAACAGGCGTTTTTTCGATCAAATCTACTTTTATATCAAACGGATGGCTGTTTTTTATATCATATCCCCATATCCTTGTGGTTTTTATCCTGTTTGAACTAAACAGAGGCTCCTGTGTAAAATCTTTTAGAAGTTTCTTTTGTACTTTGATATTGAGATCCTCTCCAAAATATAGTTTCTGTTCCTTTTTCTTATCGAGATTAAAATATCTGCTGCCTATAAAAGCGTTGTCAAGATAAAATCTTGCATTTGAACCGTTATAAAATTTTTTCGAGTCAAATTTAAAAGTGATAAAAGGATGAGCATCTGCATAACCGTCTATCTCTATCGAAAAATCGGCTTTATATCTATCTTCGGAGAGTTTTATCCTCTCTTCTTTGCCACTTTTTAGATTGATATGCTCTATTTGATAAAATTCGTTTGCGGTTGTTTTGCCATAGGAGACTGCCGGTTGAGTCGGCATGGGTGCCGGTGATATTCCCAAACTCTCCTTTGCCATGGCAATACTTTTGTCTCTTTTATGAACTCCTATATACCACGGATAAAACGGTGTCGGAGCTATCTGGGTTATCTTCGGATAAGAGGCATAAACAACGCTTATATCTTTCAAATCCTCTCCGCTTGAGTGAAAAAGAACAAGTCTGTTTTCTATCTGAATGGTTTTCTCTCTCGTATCCGCATAGATATTATAAGAGAGTTCCTTTTTGATCTCAAAAGGATATTTGACAAAAGCCGCTGCTGTTTTATCATTTTGACAGGAGAGATTTACAAAAAGAGTTTTATAAAACTTTGAAGCTCTCTTTTTTTGCAGTCGGGAGAGTTTTTTCACAAGTTCATCGTATCTTTTTTTCAGCTTTGATATCTCGTTTAGATTTGAAAAAATCTTTCTGCTTTGAAAATCGGATATCTCGATTATGCTCTTTGCTGTTGTCTTTATCTTGTTCAAAGAGAGAGTTTGAAGAAGTTTATTGTTCTGTTTTAGGGATTCTATTTTGTTATTTACAGAGGTGATTTTTGATTTTGTCTCTTCTATCTCATTTTGAAGTTCATCACTGTAATCTTTGCTCTCTTTCAATGAGATATCCTCTACCTTGCACCCTTTTGCCTCTTTTATATCAATATCCTGCAAAGAGATATTAAAAGGTACGGTAACTTTTGCTTCGACCTCTTTCTCGCTCTGCTCTTTTACAATCTCTTTTGTCAAAAAAGATCCGTTTTGATAAATCTCAACTTTTGAAGGTTTGATATATGCGCCATTTAAAAATACAGCCGCCAAAAAACTGATAAAAATTGTTCGTTTCATCTTTAAGTCCTTTTTTTATGAAGCTATTATATAATAATCGGCAAAAAAAGACGAGAACAAGATGGAAAAAAAGAACACGAGATATATTTTTGTAACGGGAGGAGTTTTAAGTTCCCTGGGAAAAGGGATAACTTCAGCCAGTATCGCCGCACTTTTGAAACAATCAGGATTAAATGTCAGTATGTTAAAGATAGATCCTTATCTCAATGTGGATCCCGGCACTATGAGTCCGTTTGAACACGGAGAGGTGTTTGTTACCTCCGACGGAGCCGAAACCGATCTGGATATCGGACACTATGAGAGATTTTTGGATACAAATCTATCCAAACTCAACAATATCACAACAGGACAGATATATCTGTCTGTTATAGAAAAGGAGAGGAGAGGCGATTATCTTGGAAAAACGATTCAGGTGGTACCTCATATCGTAAACGAGATCAAAGAGAGAATAAAACTTGCAGGGAAAGGCAAAGATGTCCTTATCATAGAGATAGGCGGAACGGTAGGAGATATAGAGAGTCTGCCCTTTTTGGAAGCTATCAGAGAGATGAAAGCGGAAATGGGCAAACAAAGAGCTATGTTTGTGCATGTAACTTTGATCCCTTTTATCAAAGCCGCCGGAGAACTCAAAACAAAACCGACCCAACACAGTGTCCAGGAGTTAAGAAGGATAGGTATAACTCCCCATATGCTTATATGCAGAAGTGAACACAAACTTCCAAAAGACCTCAAAAACAAACTTGCCATCTCCTGCGGTGTGGAGAAAAACTCCGTTATCGAAGCAGCAGATGCGGCATCGATATACAAAGTGCCTCTTAATTTTCTAAAAGAGAATATTTTAGAACCGATAGGAGAAAATCTCGTTCTTGGCAAATTAAATCCCGATATGGAAGAGTGGGATTTTTTGGTAAAGAGAGTTATTGCTCCAAAAGATGAGGTAACGATAGGATTTGTCGGTAAATATGTGGGACTCAAAGAGTCTTATAAATCTCTGATAGAGGCATTGACCCACGCCGGAGCCCATCTGAATACAAGAGTCAATATCAGCTGGATAGACAGTGAAGAGATAGAGAGCAGAGCAGATAACAGACTTTTGGAAAATCTTGACGGTATATTGGTAGCGGGAGGATTCGGACACAGAGGAGTAGAGGGCAAAATAAAGGCTATACAATACGCAAGAGAGCATAAAATCCCCTATCTTGGAATATGTCTTGGTATGCAGCTTTGCCTGATAGAATTTGCAAGAAATGTTTTGAAACTTGAAGATGCAAATTCCCATGAATTTGACAAAGAGTGTAAAAATCCCGTTATCTATCTTATAGACGAATTTATAGATGCCAGTGGCAAAAAACAGATAAGAACCCACAAAAGTCCTCTGGGCGGAACCATGAGGCTTGGAGAATATGAATGCAATACAAAAAAAGGTTCTCTTCTTAGAAAAATTTATGACAATCAAGAAAGAGTATATGAAAGACACAGACACAGATATGAAGCAAATCCGGCATATAAAGAGATATTTGAAAAAAACGGAATGATCGTCAGCGGTGAATCAAACTCTCTTATCGAAGCGGTAGAGCTAAAAAAACATCCCTGGTTTATAGGGGTTCAGTTTCATCCTGAATTTACATCCCGCCTTCAAAATCCAAACAGAGTTATAAAGGGATTTATCGACGCTTCACTAAAGCATAAAAATTAACATGGATAAGATACTGACAAAAGAGGATATCTATAATATCTTATCCAAAAGATTCAAAGAGGACAGATGCACAAAACTTTCTATGCTTCCTCCTCCTCATCTTTTCAAAGATATAACAAAAGCGGTAAAGAGGATAAAAAAAGCGATAGATGAAAAAGAGAAGATAGCAATCGTAGGAGATTATGATGTTGACGGTGTTGTCTCTTCTGTTATCATCAGTGAATTTTTTGATGATCTAAATGTCAAATACAGGATTAAAATCCCTGATCGTTTCAAGGACGGTTACGGTATAAGCCCAAAAATAGTGGAAGAGATTGATGCTGATGTAATTATAACGGTAGATAACGGAATAACCGCCATAGATGCTACAAAAGTCTGTAAAGAGAGAAATATTGATCTGATAATAACAGATCATCACACACCGATAAACATACTTCCCGATGCCTATGCGATAGTAAATCCCAAACAAAAAGAGTGTGAATTTCCATCTACCGAAATCTGTGGCGCACAGGTGGCATGGTATCTGTGTGCAGCTTTGAAAAAAGAGCTTGGTATCTGCTATGACCTTTCAAAATTTCTGGATATTCTGGCTATTGCAATAGTTGCCGATATGATGGAACTTAGAGATCTAAACAGGGCAATGGTAAAGTGCGGTCTTGGTTATCTTGACAAATCAAAAAGAAACTCCATAAAAGCGATCAAAACCGTTTACGGCAAAGATAATTTTTTGAGCGAAGATCTCTCATTTTTGTTGGCTCCCCTGCTAAACAGTGCCGGAAGAATGGAAAATGCAAAAATAGCTTATGATTTTTTAAAATCAAAAACAATGGATGAGGCTTTTATAAGACTGGAGCATCTGATAGAGTTAAACAATGCAAGAAAAGAGACAGAAAAAGAACTTTTTGAAAAAGCCGAAGAGTTTATCTCAAAAGACAAACAGATTATTATAGGATGGGGGGAGAACTGGCATGAAGGAGTTGTCGGAATAGTTGCCGCAAAAATGGTAAGAAAATACAAGGTTCCGGTAATACTCTTTTCTGTCAATAAGAACAAGGCAAAAGGCAGTGCAAGAAGCGTAGGCGAGATTGATATATTTAAAATGATCAAAAAAGAGGAAGATATTCTTTTGGGATACGGAGGACACAAAGGAGCTGCCGGAGTTTCGATCAAAAAAAGTAATCTTGAGCTTTTTAAAAGAAATATGGAAAAGAGATTTGAAAAACTTCCAAAAGAGCTCTTTATCCCCAAAGAGGAGATTTTGGGAGAAATAGATGCCAAAGCGATAGATTTTAAACTTTTGGAAATTTTAAAATACTTTGAACCTTACGGGCAGGAAAATCCCATACCCCTTTTTACCATAAAAAATGTCTATGTAAAAATCGACAAACTTATAGGAAAAAACAAAAATCACCAAAAACTGATTTTACAAAAAGATACGGCTACTTTGGAATCTCTTGATTTTAACTTTGAGACAAGAATCTACAGAGGAGAAAAAATAGATATTGTTTTTTCCATCTCAAAAAATGTTTTCAGAGGTATAGTAACCCCACAGCTGTTAATCAAAAAAATCATAAAACATTAATTAGAAACTGACCTTACGCACTATATCATATTCATAGCGGTTTTAGTGACATTTGAGTACGAGGCACTTTTATGAGTCATAGCCAAAGCTATGGCGACTTAAAAGTAACGAAGTAATCAAGTGTCAATAAAACCGTCCTTCGGATAAAGAGATAAAGTAC
>CAYVDJ010000048.1:0-19068 GCA_964450755.1 uncultured Campylobacterales bacterium | reverse complement strand
TGAACATTTTTTTAAATTTTTTTCTATTTGTACTCCAAAATTTGATTTTCAGTGGTGTTCTTGGTGCTTTTGAGCTCATATTTATATCCATACCTGTTGATAACCAAGTGATATAACTTTCAACAGCAATACCTACTTTTGTATTTACTACAGATTTATCTCCACCTAAGCATCTTTGAAAACAGCCATCTATTCTATTTTGTAAACTTATAATATCTTTATACCTTTTTGAATATGCTGGAAATGAGGTAGCAGTTCCTGTAAAAGTACCTATTTTATCAGTAGTTCCAACTCTGCCATCTTTACCTTTTCTATGGCAGTTAACACATTGAAGTTTACTATTTACAAAATGTTTTGAAAGAGAATTCGTATCGGTATGGAGTAGTATATCTTCACCAACTCTAACAACTTCACCCAATTTACCTTCTGGATAAGTAAAGTTTTTTGAAAATAAACTACACGAAATAAAAATGATAAATATGATGATTTTCATCAAAACTCCTTGAAATTTTACTTCTTTTTTAAAAAGAAGAATATAGATTTAAAATATCTTTTTAGATATAAATGTAAGGTTAACGGTTGAAGATAGCCAATAAATTACCGCGAGGTAATTTATTGGCTACTCTGTTTTGTTATCTTTTTCTATACACTTATTTGGATTTTATTTGAGGCAAATTGATGTATAAGCATCTGTATAATATTTTGATAAGGTACACCACTCTCTAAAGCTTTCTTTTTAAGTTCATAAATATCATTTTCTCCAACCCTTATAGATATAGCTTTTTTCTTTTGATTTTTTACATAAGATTGTAACTCTTTCATTCTGTTGTCAATATTACCATGACTTTGCCACTCTCCATTTTCAACACTTTGAAGTATATCTGTTTCATATTCATCAAGTTCTATCATTTGGCATCCTTTTTGTTATACTTTTTATTCATTTTTCTTGATGGGATTATAGTTTTTAAAAAGATTGATATGTCATCTTCAACATATGGAACAAGATATACATAATCTTTTATTTGTATCAAGATAATAAAAATATTTTGATTAGGATATTTTTTTTTATTTGGGTGTGTTATATCATCTAAAAGATAGCCATTTTCTAATGCTAAAATAACATCTTCAAAAGATACATCTCTCCCAGATTTCAATATTTCATTTTTTTCAAGGCTATATCTTATAGTTTTACTTTTAAACACATCTATATCCTAATATTTTTATATATACGATGTATTTTAATACTATTTTATTGTTTTGTCAAGTTGGGCTGGAAGATAACGAAGGCGCGGGTGAGCGACGGATGATAAATTTCAATATTAATAGAACATTTTTTTGTCCTGCTATTGGAGAAAATCGATAAAATAGTTTAACTTTGAATATTTCTCCAAAAAGTTAAAAAACATTTGTGTCCGTTTTGCCCGAAATCTTATGCCTTTTTTGCTTTCTATGGACTGTATAGGTTTTTAGAGATGCCCTTAAATGATAAAGATTTTATCACTGTATATTACAGAACTCTTCTAAACAAAGAGTTAGCCATAGAAACGGATGACTGAAAATTTTCTCTATGATATGATACGATTTATAACCTTTATTTTCCAAAACTTAAAAAATAATTTGTCTTATTATATAAATAATAGTATAATTTTATTCGATATATAATAATAAAAGCTTTACTAGTAAATAAGGAATATCAATAAAATGAAACTATCTCTAAATATGAAACTATTTCTACTTGCGCTTATCCCTCTTATGGGACTTTTGTATTTTGCAGGTACAAAATTATATGACGAATATCAATATAAACATACCCTTGAGAAGATAAAAAACGGTATGGAATTTAATCAGGAGATATCAAATCTCATAGAAGCAATTCAAAAAGAGAGAGCTTTAAGTATCCATTTCTTGGCTCAAAAAAAAGAATTTGACGAAAAGCTTCTAACACAGCGCAAAGAGGTGGATAAAACGATAGAGGATGTTGATAAATTTACCAACAATGTCGATTTGTCGGTCTTTCCAAAAGAGATACTTCCCAAAATAGATGCCGTTTTATCACTCGTCAGCCAGATAAACGAGCAAAGAAAATATATAGACAATCTAAATATATCAACCGATTCGGTACTGGATTATTACAGTGCCATAAACAGCGAACTTTTGGATCTTTTGTCATTAACGGTAAAAAGCAGTTATCATGACTCAAAACTCTCATCTTTGCTTTATGCCTATACTCTTTTTATGCCTATAAACGAGGTTGCCGATCTTAAACGAATGGTGCTTCTTGAGTCCATGGAATCGGGAGGTATCAAACACAATATGTTTATAAAACTGATACAGACCATTACAGAACAAGACCTTTTGCATAAAGAATTTTCAAATACTCTCCCCACTGATATAAAAAACAGATTAAAAAGTATTTTGAATGAAGACAGTTCTACAGATGAGGAGAGGATCAAAATTCTCTCCTTGCAGGATGGAGAAAACGATATTCAAAATATAGATATTCATGAGTGGTACAATGCTGCAAATAAAAAGAGTATTGCTTTAAAAAATGCCCAAAAAGAATTTTTAAATGATGTTTTTAATGAAATAGACAAAAGTTCTTCAAAATCTTTATACGGAGTTATCATAGCTGCCGTTGTTATCCTTTTGACATTGATACTTTTTGTATCCATCATGTTTCATTTGCCGGAATTTAAATTTCAAATGGATTACTTTAGATCCAAAATGAGAAGAAGATTTAAAAGCTGGGCTGAATATTAGAGATATTTTATCTATTGTTGGATATAATAACTCTTTTAAACAGTTTTCAAAAGGATTCTTATGGCCGGTCATAATAAATGGTCTAAAGTAAAACATATCAAGGCAAAAGAGGATGCAAAAAAAGGCAAACTCTTTACCAAAGCCGTAAAAGATATAACTTCTGCCGCTCGTGCAGGAGGTGGAAATCCCGATACAAATGCGCCCCTTCGTTTGGCGATAGAGAGAGCAAGAGCGGTTTCCATGCCTCAAAACAACATACAAAGAGCTATCGACAAAGCTACCGGAAATCTTCAAGGTGTTCATTATGACGAAATAACTTACGAAGGATATGCACCCGGTGGAGTTGCGGTGATGATAGAGTGTCTGACTGATAACAAAAACAGAACAGTAGCCGAAATAAGACATGCTTTTTCCAAAAACGGCGGAAGTCTCGGAGAGAGTGGCTGTGTCTCGTGGATGTTTGAAAAAAAGGGAATCATTACCGTTGCAAAAAGCGATAAAGATGACGAAGTGATGGATACGGCTATGGATAACGGTGCATCGGATATTTTTGAATACGATGAAGTGATCGTTATCGAAAGTACTCCAGAAGATTTTGAAAACCTTTTAAAAGCGGTCGAAATTTTGGGTGTGGAGATAATTGAAAGTTCCGTAGGGCTTGTAGCGACAAATGAGATAGATGTTGATGACAAGACGGCGGCAAAAGTGGAAAGATTGATAGATATGTTGGAAGAGAGTGATGACATACAGAATGTTTATCACAATATGAAATAAATGATATGTTCATTAACGCTTCATTAATCAACTAACTGTATAATTACAACCTCAAAAATAAAATTTTAACAGGAGAAACAGAAAATGAATATTAAAAAAACAGTTATAGGAGTAGCGGCAGCTGCAATACTTACTCTAAGCGGATCGCTTTATGCGGTAGATTATGCCACGGTTGACGGTAAAAAAATCACTGATCAGGATCTGAAATTTATCCTGCACTCATTGGGTGGAGTCGATTTTACAAAACTTCCCAAAGACAGACAAAAAAAGATTATCGATCAGGCTATCGAGAGAAGACTTTTGACAAATAAAGCTATAAAAGACGGTATAGAAAAAGATGAAATCTATAAAAAGACATTGGAAAGCATAAAAAGAGATTTGGCTCTTGAGATCTGGATGAAAAAGCAGTATGCAAATGTAAATGCAACGGAGAAAGAAGTCAAAGACTATTACAAAAAGAATGCGGACAAATTCAAAAGACCGGAAATGGTAAAAGCAAGACATATTTTGGTAAAAACCGAAAAAGAAGCCAATGAAATCATAAAAGATCTTAAAAAAGCGGGATCAGGCAAAAAACTAGAAGATAAATTTATAGCACTTGCAAAGAAAAAATCGGTAGGACCAAGCGGTAAAAACGGCGGAGAGCTTGGATGGTTTGATAAAAAACAGATGGTAAAAGAGTTCAGTAAAGCTGCATTTTCTCTTAAAAAGGGAGATTTTACAAAAAAACCTGTTAAAACACAGTTTGGATATCATATCATTATGGTTGAAGATAAGAAACCTGCCGGAAAAATAGAGTTTGATAAAGTTGAAAATTCAATTATCTCCCAAATCAAATTGGAAAAATTCAAAAGTAATGTTCAAAAAATAGCAAAAGAGTTAAGAAACAAAGCAAAAATCAAATATCTTAACAAATAAAGGTTGAACAAAATGGGGCAAAAAATTTCCGATTTTATTGAGAGCGGAGTTGTAACGGGTGATAATGTTCAAAAACTTTTTGAAATAGCAAAAGAGGAGGGGTTTGCCCTTCCCGCTGTAAATGTTGTAGGCACAAACTCCATAAATGCCGTTATGGAAGCTGCAAAAGAGGTTAATTCTCCGGTAATTATTCAATTTTCAAACGGTGGAGCGGGATTTTATGCGGGAAAAGCATTATCCGGAAACAAAGCTGCCGCTCTTGGAGCAATAAGCGGGGCAAGACATGTTCATCTTTTGGCAAAAGAGTATCAGGTAGCCGTTATACTGCATACCGATCATGCGGCAAGAAAACTTCTTCCGTGGATTGATGCACTGTTGGATGCGGGGGAAGAGCATTATAAAACTTACGGAAAACCTCTTTTTAGTTCACACATGCTAGATCTTTCCGAAGAGCCTCTTGAAGAGAATATCGCAACCTGTGAAGAGTATCTAAAAAGAATGAGCAAAATAGGTATGACTCTTGAGATAGAGCTTGGAGTAACCGGCGGGGAAGAGGACGGTGTCGATAACAGTGATATTGACAGTTCAAAATTATATACCCAACCCGAAGAAGTTGCCTATGCTTATGAAAGACTCAGTAAAATAAGCGACAAATTTACGATAGCAGCCTCTTTTGGAAATGTTCACGGAGTTTATAAACCCGGCAATGTTCATCTTCAACCGATAATTTTGAAAAATTCGCAAGATTATATAAAAGAGAAGTTCCAAACTTCCGACAAGCCGGTGGATTTTGTTTTTCACGGAGGAAGCGGATCGAGTCTTGAAGAGATAAAAGAGGCGATTAGTTACGGTGTTATCAAGATGAATATCGATACAGATACGCAATGGGCATTTTGGAACGGAGTAAAAGAGTACGAAGCAAAATATCATGATTATCTTCAATCCCAGATAGGAAATCCCGAAGGTGAGGACAAACCGAACAAAAAATATTATGATCCGAGAAAATGGTTAAGAGAAGGTGAAGTTTCTATGAAAAAAAGAGTGATAGAAGCATTTGGCGATCTTAACTGTGTAAACAGATTCTAAGAGGGGTATTCCCCTCTTATGAGATTCAATCCTTCACCAATAATCAAAAAAAACTTTTTAAACCACTCTTTTTTTATCAAAAGAGACGATCTTTTGCATCCTGATTTTTCCGGAAACAAAGCAAGAAAATTTCACTATTATCTGATAAACGATTTTCCAGATATCAAAAGAGTTGTCTCTTACGGCTCAAACCAGTCAAATGCCATGTATTCTCTTTCTGTTTTGGCAAAAGCAAAAGGGTGGGAGTTTCATTACTTTGTGGATCATATCCCCTCCTTTTTGAAAAAACATCCGCACTCCAACTATAAAAACGCTCTTTCAAACGGAATGAAAATATATGAAAACGATAAAGATTTTATGCAAAATTTGATAAAAGAAAAAGATACTCTTTTTATAAAAGAAGGTGGGGCAGTGAAAGAGGCTGAATTTGGTATAAAAATTCTAGCAAAGGAGATTATCGGGTGGGCAAGTGAACAGAAGATAGAGGATTTAAAAGTTTTTTTGCCCTCCGGTACCGGTACAACGGCTCTGTATCTTCAAAAACATCTTCCTTTTGAAGTCTATACATGCGCCTGTGTAGGAGATGAAGAGTATCTCAAAAAGCAGTTTTTACAGTTGGAAGAAGAGGTATATCATCCGACGATTTTAAAACTTGACAAAAAATATCATTTTGGTAAACTCTACAGGGAATTTTATGAAATTTGGATAAAATTACAAAAAGAGACAGATATAGAATTTGACCTGCTTTATGATCCAAAAGGGTGGCTGACAGTACAAAAACATATAGAACTTTTCAAACAAAACAGTCTCTATATTCATCAAGGCGGAGTTCTTGGAAACGAATCGATGAAACTAAGATACATGAGGAAAAATTATGCAGATAATAAAAACAACTGACAAAGATTTTAAAGACAAATTTGATATTTTGCTTCAAAGAGGCAAAGTTGATATCCAAAGTGTTGAAAATATCGTAAAAAATATCATTAAAGAGATCCAAAATGATAAAAACAGTGCTTTAAAAAGACATATCGAAAGATTTGACGGTTGGAGTCCAAAAAGTGATGATGATCTAAAGATAGATCCTCTTTTGATGAAAGAGGCTTACGACTCTTTGGAGGATGAGATAAAAAAGGCTCTTCATCTGTCTTATGAGAGGATATACAGTTATCACCAAAAACAGTTGCCAAAATCATGGCTCGATTTTGAAAAAAACGGTATAGTTTTGGGGCAGAAAGTAACACCCGTTGACAGAGCCGGTCTTTATATCCCCGGAGGCAAAGCGGCATATCCGAGTTCTCTTTTGATGAATGCCATTCCCGCCATTGTAGCCGGTGTGGAGGAGATAGCAGTCTGTACGCCGACTCCTTCAAATGAGATAAACTCTCTTTTACTGGCTGCCATGCATCTTTGCGGTATCAAAGAGGCTTACAAAGTAGGCGGAGCAAGTGCGATTGCGGCAATGGCATACTCTACCGAAACGATAAAAAAAGTTGATGTGATAACAGGTCCTGGTAATATTTTCGTAGCGACGGCAAAAAAGACGGTTTACGGAGATGTCAATATCGATATGATAGCAGGACCCAGCGAGATAGGAATCATCGCCGACAAACATGCCGATCCCAAATATCTGGCTATCGATCTTCTCTCTCAGGCAGAACATGACGAAATGGCAAGTTCCATCATGATAACGATATCGCATGAAAAGGCGATAGAGACAAAAGACGAGGTTTACAGTTATCTGAAAAAACTGGACAGATATGAGATTGCAAAAAAATCTATCGAGGAGAGAGGTGCTATAATTATAGCCCAAAACATAAAAGAGGCTGTATCATTGATGAATGAGATAGCTCCCGAACATCTTGAGTTGATGGTGGAAAATCCTTTTGAACTCTTGCCTTACATCAAACATGCCGGAGCTGTTTTTATGGGCAAATATACCCCCGAACCGATAGGGGACTATGTGGCGGGACCAAATCATACTCTGCCTACCGGCTCAACAGCCAAATTTTATTCGCCTTTGAATGTGGAGAATTTTTTGAAAAAGTCTTCCATTATTTCCGTGAGTGAAGAAGGCATAAAAGAGATAGGCAAAGAGTGTGCCTTATTGGCGAAAATAGAAGGATTAAGCGCACATCAAAAATCTGTTTTGGTCAGATTGGAAAATAAATAATTTAACAACAGGAGTTTAAAATGAAAATAAATGATTTAGTAATTGTTTCTTCTTTGGGAGAGATGAAAATCTATAAAGCAAATCCGAGAGATTTGGAAGCCGAAGCGGGATTGAAACCGCAAAATATAAAACTTGATCTTCTTAATGCTTTTGACTATATAGAAGCCCATATGAAAATGCAGGATATAAACAGCGATGAACCCGGACAGTTTAAAGGCGCAAACTCTACGATGAGATCAAGCGGTGAAGATCATAATCTCAAAGAGAAGATTGAAGAAGATATCATAAAAGCGATAGCGGAAGATATAAATACAATAGTCGAACAAAACAATCCTCCACGGGTTTTTCTGGCTGTTGCAGAGCCTGTTTTTAACAGAGTTGAAGCGAGATTAAAAAGCAGTGTGAAAAACAGGATATTTAAAAGTCTCAAAAAAGATCTTACAAAAACTGATAAAAACAGACTTGTGGGAGAATTTTAACAATCGTTTCTGATGAAAGATGATCTTTTTAAAAAGCCTATAAAAAAACAGTTTGAATTTGATGAGAGCGTTGCAAGTGTATTTGATGATATGCTTGAACGCTCTATCCCTTTTTATAAAGATGTCATTGAACTTATATCAAATCTTATAGTAAAAAACAGTCCCGATAGAGGAGTTGTCTGTGATCTTGGATGTTCTACGGCAAAAACTCTTTTGGAGATTGATAAGAAGAGCAAAAAAAAATTGAGATTGATAGGTATCGATAATTCCAAAGCGATGATAGACAGAGCAAAAAACAAAGCCATAGCTTACGGAAGCGATCTTGAACTTGTTTTTGGGGATATACTAAAGATTGATATTCCAAAATCAGATATTATCGTAGCCAACTACACTTTGCAGTTTGTAAGACCTCTTCAAAGAGAAAAATTGATAAAAAAGATATTTTCTTCTTTGAAGAGGGGAGGGTTTTTTATAGTATCGGAAAAAATTATCAGTGAAGACAGAAGTTTGAATCTTCAGTTGATAGAGGAGTATCACAACTTTAAAAAATCTCAGGGTTACAGTGATTTTGAGATAAGCCAAAAAAGAGAAGCTATTGAAAATGTTTTGGTTCCCTACAGTGATAAAGAAAATATTCAGATGCTTAAAAACAGTGGATTTGATTTTGTGGAAATCATATTTAAATGGGCAAATTTCTCTACATATATTGCCAAAAAGGATCAGATATCGGGATAAATTTGGATAAAATAATAAAAACTTACAAGGATAAGATATGAATTTAAAAAAAATAGCTTTTTTTGTCATTGCAGTAATATTTTTTGCGGGGTGTGCAAAAGATCAGGCGGAAGTTTATAACAAACCTGCCATTTACTGGTACAAAAATATGATAGAGGCTTTAAGAAGCGGAAATCTCGAAAAAGCCGATGACTATTATACTTCACTCTCAAGCGAACATATGAATTCACCTTTGATAAAAGAGAGTTTGCTTATCTTGATAGAAACTCATCTTGAAGAGGAGGAATACCTTCTTGCAGATTTTTATGTAGATGAATTTATAAAAAGGTTTGGAACGGCAAGAAATACAAGATATGCAAGATTTTTAAAGATAAAAGCAAAATACAATGCTTTTAGATATCCCGACAGGGATCAGAAGCTGTTACAGAAAACTATAGATTTATCAAAAAACTATCTTGAAAGATATCCCGATTCTTTGTATAATCCGCTTGTTCAAAGTATGCTTACAAGACTTTATCTTTCTCAATACCATTTAAACAAAAAAATTATATCTTTATATAAAAGACTCGGCAAAAACAAAGCCGCCGAAATATATGAGCAGAAGATAAAAAATTCATGGCTTGGAAATATAAAGATTGAAAATTCCAAAAGCGGATGGTTTCAGTCTCTGCTGGATTGAAATAAACAAAAAAATTTTTAAGGAGCGATATGCAGTTAAGTGATTACGGTTCATTTCCTATGGAACTGCCGGTAATAATAGAAGATGAAATATTTTTATATCCGTTTATGATCTCTCCTATTTTTATAGGAGATGAAAAAAACTCAAAAGCAATTTTAGATGCGATACACAATAACAGTCCGTTAATGGTAATTCCTTCCAAACAAAATCATGAGGGGGGAAGGGATTTTGAAGATGCCTATGACGCCGGAGTGGTAGGTTCTATCATGAGGAAGGTTTCACTTCCAGACGGAAGGATCAAAATCCTTTTTCAGGGAATCGCAAAAGCAAAAATAATAAAAGAGCTAAATAACGATCCGTTGGAAGCTTTTGTTGATTTGATAGAGATAAAAGAGTACAACAGACTGAAAATAGAAGCTATACTGGCGATATTGCAGGAGAAAGTCAGAACTTTATCTACAATCAGTTCTGTTTTTCCTCCTGATCTTCTAAAAACGATAGAGGATAATGTCGATCCAAACAGAATAGTGGATCTAATAGCAAGTACAATGAGACTGAAAAAGGATTTGGCATATAAACTTTTTATACAAGATGATCTTGAAGAGAGACTTCTTACACTTATAGACTATGTTACCGAAGAGATAGAAGCCGGTAAACTTCAAAGAGAGATAAAATCAAAAGTCCATTCCAAAATAGATAAGATAAACAAAGAGTATTTTTTAAAAGAGCAGCTAAAAGAGATACAGCATGAACTCGGAACCGATACCCAAAGAGAAGAGGAGATCGAGGAGTATTTCAAAAAGCTTGAAGACAAAAAACCCTATATGAATGAAGATGCCTATAAAGAGGTAAAAAAACAGATAAACAGACTTTCAAAAATGCATCCCGATTCTGCGGATGCAAATGTGATACAGGGATATCTTGACTGGGTTTTGGAGATACCTTTTGGAGTCTATTCAAAAGAGAAACTCGATATAAACGAGGTGAAAAAACAGCTTGAAAAAGATCACTACTCCCTTGAAAAACCAAAAGAGAGGATAGTTGAATATTTTGCCGTAAAAGAGCTTTTGGCAAAGAGAGGTTTTAAAGAGAGTCAGGGAAAAGGTGTAATACTCTGTTTTGGAGGACCTCCGGGAGTCGGTAAGACATCTTTGGCAAACTCCATATCCGTAGCTTTAAAAAGAAAACTTGTGCGAATAGCTCTTGGAGGGCTTGAAGATGTAAATGAACTAAGAGGTCACAGAAGAACATACATAGGCGCAATGCCCGGACGGATAGTTCAGGGACTTATAGAAGCAAAAGAGATGGATCCGGTTGTGGTGCTTGATGAGATAGACAAGATAAGCAGAAATTACAGAGGAGATCCAACAGCGGTACTTTTGGAGATATTGGATCCGGAACAAAATGATAAATTCAGAGATTATTTTTTAAACTTTAATCTTGATCTAAGTAAAGTGATATTTATCGCAACCGCTAACGATATTGCCTATATACCCGCGCCTTTGAGAGACAGAATGGAGTTTATATTTTTAAGTTCATACACTCCGCAGGAAAAATTTATGATAGCCAAAAAGTATCTTATCCCCCAAGAGCTTAAAAAGCACGGGTTAAGAGCATCAGAAGTTTCTATAACAAAAGGGGCATTGGAGAAGATCATCTCAAACTATACAAGAGAAGCCGGAGTGAGAAACCTCAGAAGGAGAATAGCCGATATTTTTAGAAAAGTTGCAAAAGAGATACTTTTGGATGAAGAGCTTAAAAAAGTAACGATAAATCTAAAAAATATTTCAAAATATCTCGATAAAGAGATATTTTCCATCGAAGAGAGAGAGAAAGAGGATTTGATCGGTATCGTTAACGGTTTGGCATGGACAAGAGCCGGTGGAGATGTTTTGAAAGTTGAAACGATTAAAATCAAAGGCAAAGGTTTTATGCAATTGACCGGAAGTTTGGGCGATGTCATGAAAGAATCTGCAAAAATAGCTTTCAGTGTTATAAAGGTTCTGATAGACAATAAAAAAATCAATATTCCACAAAGTGTTATACCAAAATCTGCTGACGAGAATGAAAAGAAACTGGATCAAAGTGAAGTTTACAGAAGATATGATCTTCATATTCATGTACCAGAAGGTGCAACTCCAAAAGACGGACCAAGTGCCGGTATAACGATGGCAACGGCGATAGCTTCCATCCTTTCTGAAAAAAAAGTAAGAGCTGATGTGGCAATGACCGGAGAGCTTACACTGACGGGAAAAGTTTTGCCTATCGGAGGATTGAAAGAGAAGTTGATAGCGGCTTTTAAAGCAAAGATAAAAACTGCTGTTATACCAATGAAAAATTATGAAACCGATCTCGATGAGATACCCGATGAAGTTAAAAAATCCATGGAAATCATAGGTGTTGAAAGGATAGAAGAGGTATTGAAAATAGCCCTTTTGTGATTATTACGATTATAAGGATCAAAGATGGAAATTTTAACGGCATTTTTTAACTCTTTTTGGCTTTTGAGTGGCGCTATGGCTTTTTATATACTTTTTGGGCTGTTTTTTGCCGGTATATTGCATGAAATCGTTCCATCTGATTTTGTGCAAAAACATCTTGGAAAAGGCAATTTTTTATCTGTTTTAAAATCAACTCTTTTTGGAATCCCTCTTCCTGTATGTTCCTGCGGCGTGATACCACTGGCAACCGCTTTGAAAAAAGAGGGAGCAAGTAAAGGTGCTGTTCTTGCTTTTTTGATATCGACTCCGATAACCGGTATTGATTCGATACTTGCCACTTTTGGAATATTTGGTTTTGTTTTTACTCTCTACAGGGTTGTAACTTCTGTTGTTATAGCCTTTTTTGCAGGGATATTCAGTAATATTTTTGACAAAGAGAAAAGGACAAGAGCCAAATTTTCTCTTTTTAACAATCCAAAAACGGCAGTTTCTTTTACTCCTTTAAAATTTGATACGAAAAAGAGGGAGATAAAAAAGAGATTTTCTTTTAAAAATGCTCTTTATTACGGATTTGTAACACTTTTTGGAGATATCGCAAAACCTCTGTTTTGGGGATTGGTGATAGGAGCGGTTATAACTGTGATAATTCCCGAAAATATGAGTGAGCTTCTTGGTTTACACAGATGGATAGGTTATGTGGGTGCTATAAGTATCGCTGTTCCTATGTATATCTGTGCCACTTCAAGTTTACCGATTGCAGCATCTTTGGTTTTGAGCGGAGTAAGCATGGGAGCTGCATTTGTGTTTTTGAGTGCCGGACCTGCTACCAATACGGTTACAATGGGTGTTGTAAAAAAGATGCTTGGCAGTAAATCTCTTTTTATCTATCTGTCGGTTATTTCGATAGGATCGGTTGTGTTTGGATTGATGCTTGATGCTCTTTTTGGTTCTCTCTCTTTGGATCCTAAAAGTATAGTAAATGTTCATGAAGAGGGAAGTATGATGGAATCTGTGGGTTCTGTTATCTTGTATGCTTTTTTAGCCTATTTTTTGATAAAACCCTATTTTAAATCGAAAATTTCTCTATAAAGTATCTTACAGACTGTGAAGTATCTGCCTTTTGTTATGCTTTTGTATAGCCGTTTTTCTAAGATCAGGAATTTTTGTGGCATATTTTCTCAAATATTCAGGTATTGATCTTCCGTTGATTCTTATGATGTCTTTTATTATAGAATCGGCTATTCTTGAGGGTTCCTTGCCCAAAACCTCCGTTAAATACCCAAAAACAAATTCACTCAGTCTGTTTAGAGATATATGCCATGTTGATTCGCTTTGGTTATACAGCCATTGGCTGAAATCGTAAAAATTTTTAAATACATCTTTGTCATCTTCCCACATAATGGGGATCGTATGATAAAAATTGCCGCTGTTGTATGTCAAATCCCAAAATCTTGCAAATCTTTTCATCTTTTGCATCTCTTTGAATGAGATAAAAGCATTTTGCAAAATATCATAAGGCGGTTCGCTGTTATAGACCATAGCGTATTTTATATCATGTCTGTTGATTGTAGTGCCAGATAGTTTTTTCAGTATTCCTATCTGAATTTCCGATTTTGTCATGCAGACAAGGCGGTTTAGATTGTCTGCAAAACTTTTTAGATCCTCTCCGGGAAGTCCTACTATGAGATCAAGATGCATATGAACATTGCTTTGTTCCAAAAAACGGATATTTTTTTCTATCTTCTCTATATTTAACCGTCTGTTGATATTTTTTGCAATATTTTCATTCAGCGTCTGGATACCGATCTCAAGCTGTAAGGAGGAGGGCGGAAACTGTTTGATTCTCTCTTTTAGAGTATCGGGGAATGAGTCAGGGATAACCTCAAAATGAAGAGAAAAATCATCTTTTTTGGATAGAAAAAAATCTATCAGCCTGTTGGCAATTTCTATATTCAGGTTGAAAGTTCTGTCGATAAATTTAAAATTCCTCACCCCTTTTTGCCAAAGAGTTTCAAATGCTTCAAGCAGTTTTTCCATATCAAAATAGCGAACTCTCTCATCAAGCGAAGAGAGACAAAATTCGCATCTAAAAGGACATCCTCTTGAGGCTTCCACATAGATTTTCCTGTTTTGAATATCGGATTTTGAGTAGTAGGGATATGGCATCTGTATCTTTTTAACATCCGGCAATACAGCTTGAATAATCCTGTTCTTGGGCAAATCACCGTTTAAAATCTCCCCACACAGTTTATAAAAAGAGATCTCCGCTTCTCCTTGTATGATATAATCGGCTTCATCAAAATTCACTCTCAAAGGAAAATGGCTAACTTCCGGACCTCCTAAAATTATTTTGGTATCAAAGGAGACTTTTTTTATAATTTTGATTATCTTTTTTATATCAAGCACATTCCAGATATAAACGCCAAATCCTACTATTTTTGGTTCTTCATCCAATATTTTCTCTGCTATACTTTGAGCATCCCCGTTTATCACAAACTCCAAAATTTTGCTCTCTTTTTTTAATTCTTTCAAATTGGCATAGAGATATCTCAAAGCTATCGATGTATGTGAATATCTTGAATTTAATGTTGTTAAAACTATTTTTGGCATTCGATTTTCCTGCTTGTATCGGGTGTAAGGTAAGTTACTAAAACATTATACAAAAACCAGAGTAAAAAAGATAAATTTACTCTCAAGAAAATAATCGTATAATCAATAAGATAAAATAAACAGAGGTAAAATTTCTCGTGGAAGAGTTAGAGATCAAAATAATCAAAAAAAGAGTAAAAAATATCACTCTAAAAGTCAAGCCAAACTGCGAGGTGATATTAACCGCACCATATTTTACGGAAGATGAATATCTGGAAAGTTTCATCAAAAAAAAAGAGGATTGGATAAAACGACAGCTTGAGTTTTTCAGATCCAAAACAGTTGTTCAAAGAGAGTATGTCAGCGGAGAGGATTTTTACTATCTTGGCAGAAGATTCAGATTGAAAGTGATAGAAAATGATACTCCAAGTATCAAACTTGACAGAAATTACTGCTATTTGTATATAAAAGATAAAAACGATTTTTTTAAAAAGCAAAATTTGGTGCAAAAATGGTATGCAGAAAACGCAAGAGAGGTTTTTTTTGAGATAATTGAAAAATATCAAAAGATTGTCAAAAGAAGGATAAACAAGATCACTGTCAGAAAAATGAAAACAAGATGGGGAAGCTGTAATCCTGCCAAAGGTTATATCAATCTTAATCTGGAACTTATCAAAAAACCAAAAGAGTGTATTGAATATGTAATTTTCCATGAACTTGCACATTTAATATATCCAAATCACAGCAAAGATTTCTATAATTATCTTTCAACCTATATGCTTGATTGGAAAAGAAGAAAAGAGAAGTTGGAGAAATAATACGCTGTAACTATTAGTAACCACCGCTTTAAAATAGTGTTTCACTCTGTAACTCTCAGTAACTTTTAACAGAAAGTAGAAGTTTATTTTTGTAAAATAATGTGAAATTTTTAATAAGGAGAAATAATGGGCTTTATAGAGGATTATAAAAACCAAGAGATAGAAAGAGCAAAACTTGGTATTCCACCGCTTCCTTTGAGTGTAGAACAGACAGCAGAAGTTATAGAACTTTTAAAACAGATACCTATCATCGAAGAGGAATTTTTAATGGATCTTCTTTTGGATCGTGTTCCTCCAGGTGTTGATGACGCTGCTTATGCAAAAGCGGCTTTCTTGAATGATATAGTACAGGGAAATGCCAAAAGTGCGGCTATAAGTCCTAAACATGCCGTAGAGATTTTGGGTACCATGCTTGGCGGATACAATGTAAATCCTTTGGTTGAAGCTTTGAAGCATACAGACAGCGAGGTTGCCCAGACTGCTGCCGATATGCTTAAAAAGACTCTTTTGGTCTATGATGCTTTCAATGATGTGGTTGAACTCTCAAAATCCAATAAATTTGCAAAAGATGTTTTGGAATCATGGGCAAATGCAGAGTGGTTTTCAAACAGAGATCCTCTTCCAGAAAAGATAACCGTCTCTGTTTTTAAAGTTCCCGGAGAGACAAATACAGATGATTTAAGTCCTGCGAGTGAAGCATTTACAAGAAGTGATATTCCGCTTCATGCGCTCTCTATGCTGAAAGCAAAAATGCCAGATGCTCAAGAGACGATCAAAGAGTTAAAAGCAAAAGGTCATCCGGTAGCATTTGTAGGTGATGTTGTAGGAACGGGAAGTTCAAGAAAATCGGGTATAAACTCCGTTCAATGGTGGATAGGAGAGGATATCCCAAGAGTTCCCAACAAAAGAACAGGCGGTGTTGTACTTGGAAATATTATCGCTCCGATATTCTTTAACACAGCAGAAGACAGCGGCGCTTTGCCGATAGAGGGTATCGATGTAACAAAACTTGAAACAGGTGATGTTATAGATATCTACCCTTATGAAGGAAAAGTTGAGAAAAACGGTGAAACAGTCTCTACTTTTGAGTTAAAACCAAATACACTTCCCGATGAATACAGAGCAGGTGGAAGGATACCTTTGATCATCGGAAGAGGTCTTACAAGAAAAGCAAGAGAAGCTTTGGGACTTGGTGAAGAGGAGATATTTACAAGAGCCGAACAACCTGCCGGCAAAGAGGGCGTGGGATATACTCTTGCCCAAAAGATGGTAGGAAAAGCGTGTGGTATGGAAGGTGTAAGAGCGGGAATGTATATAGAGCCTGAAACTCTTACCGTAGGAAGTCAGGATACGACAGGTGCCATGACAAGAGATGAAGTCAAAGAACTTGCGGCTCTTAGTTTCGGAGCTGATTTGGTGCTTCAAACATTTTGTCATACAGCAGCCTATCCAAAACCTGCCGATATCAAACTTCACCACACACTTCCACAGTTTATAACAAGCAGAGGGGGAGTATCTCTAAGACCCGGAGACGGTGTAATCCACAGTTGGTTAAACAGAATGGTTCTTCCAGACACCGTAGGAACAGGCGGAGACAGCCATACGAGATTTCCTATCGGTATAAGTTTTCCTGCCGGAAGCGGACTTGTTGCATTTGCAGCGGTTACAGGAAGTATGCCTCTTAATATGCCAGAATCGGTACTCGTAAGATTCAAAGGAGAGTTACAACCCGGAATCACACTAAGAGATCTTGTAAATGCGATACCTTATATGGCTATCAAAAAAGGTCTTTTGACTGTTGAGAAGAAAAACAAGAAAAATGTTTTTGCAGGAAGAGTTCTTGAGATAGAGGGACTTCCTTTCTTGAAAGTGGAACAGGCATTTGAGTTGAGTGATGCTTCAGCCGAAAGAAGTGCCGCCGCTTGTAGTGTAAGACTTGACAAAGAACCGGTAATCGAATATATCTCTTCAAATATCAAACTTTTGGAAGAGATGATCAAAGAGGGGTATGAAGATAAAAAGACTCTTCAAAGAAGAGCCGATAAGATGAAAAAATGGCTTGAAAATCCGACTCTTTTGGAACCGGATGAGAATGCGGAATATGCGGAAGTGATAGAGATAGATCTAAACGAGATAACAGAACCTATCGTTGCGTGTCCGAATGATCCAGATGATGTGGCAACCATAAGCGAAGTTTTAGCAGATCCTAACAGACTTCACAAAATAGATGAAGTGTTTGTCGGAAGCTGTATGACAAACATCGGTCATTACAGAGCATTGGGAGAGGTTTTAAGAGGTGAAGGACAGGTTCCTACAAGACTTTGGATAACTCCTCCTACCAAAATGGATGAAAAAGAGCTTATCGAAGAGGGATATTACTCTATCTTTGCGGCTGCCGGTGCCAGAACTGAGATACCGGGATGTTCTCTTTGTATGGGTAATCAGGCAAGAGTCAGGGATAATGCAACCGTATTTAGCACAAGTACCAGAAACTTTGATAACAGAATAGGAACCGGAGCTCAGGTTTATCTTGGAAGTGCCGAACTTGCGGCTGTTATAGCACTGCTTGGAAAGATTCCTACAAAAGAGGAGTATCTCTCCATAGTGCCTAAAAAACTTGCAGGTAAAGAGGAAGATGTTTATAAATATCTAAACTTCCATCTTGTGAAAGAGGAGCTTTTGGAGAGTATGGTCAGATAAAATCTGCATCTCCAAAGGGACGAAGAGAGAGAATATATCTGTTCTCCTCTTCTTCTTTGTTTGAAAAGCGGATTGTTTGGACTTCTATCTTGAAAAGTTCTGTTTTGCCTTTCTTTGAGATCAAAATGTTTGATACTTTTGAGTTTTTCTCTTTTAGTTTATCACTCCATCGCTCTTTTTCATAGTTGTTAAGATAGGTTTTGTCTTCATAAATCGGGATAAATTTTCTTAAAAGCTTTTCATCTTTTAAAAGTTTGTTTGTGAAATCTCTGCTGCCGAAATTTTGAATCCATGATCTGTTGATTTCTAGTATATTCATATCTTTATCTACAATACAGATCAGATTATCACAGGAGTTCATCAAACCTTTGAAAAGTTTTTTTCTTTTTTCGATCTCATCCGCTCTTTTTTCTATAATGGAATCTATAAGAAATGTTTGATTAATCTCTTTTTGTAAATAATTTTTATAAAGATTTATAAGGTAATTTGCTCTTATTTTGAGTTCACGATGGTTTATCGGTTTTATGATAAAGTCATATCGATCTAAAAAGAGTTTTTCAATATTTTTGTTTTCATTTTCTATATCTATGAGAAACAGTATAGGTATCTTATGAGGAAGTCTGTTTTTGAAAAAATCCAGCTCTTTTATCTCATCTAACTCTTTATCGGTATCGATAATGATAAGATGAGGAGATTCCCATACCGCTTTTTCAATTCCGACTTTGATATTGGGTGCTTTTATAAACTCAAATATTCTGTTTATATCACATTTTGAGAGTATCTCTTCTATCAGATAGGAGTAGGAATGATTTTTGCTTATTATAATTATTTTAGATTTAACGATATTTTTCACCATTGTCATATTTTACCTTTTCAAAGAAGATAGTAAAATATCGGCAATCTGTTGATATTTTCAATA
>CAYVDJ010000047.1:0-32635 GCA_964450755.1 uncultured Campylobacterales bacterium | reverse complement strand
GCGGTATAATGTTTGGAACTTACGGTAGCTATGATTTTTTGTTTTAACTTCTCTTTGACAGTTGAAGGAGCAGCACCCGAACCTGAAGAAGATATATTGGAAGCAGGAGCAGATACACCAGAAACCCGGTTACTTGTCTCTTTGGAATTTTTGGAGGAGTTATTTAACTCCATAGTCTGTAAATTCTGTTTGGTTTTAGGAATAAAAAAGTAGTCATATCCTACCAACACTACTAAACTCAAAACGATTGCTAATATCATTCTTTGATTTTGACTTAAATTATCTAACACGGGGATTTTTCCTTTTTAAAACTTTTTATAAGAAAATATTCATCTTTCTCTTTTGGAACAAACCAATATTTTATCAAAATTTTTGCGTTATCACTTTTTTTTATTAAAGATTTATCGAATTTTTTTTTAACAACGGGATATTCTATACCGCCTTTAAACAGTTGGTTGCATCGAAGAACCCTGAGAAATGAAAAAAGAAGAGCTTTAGGCAAAAAATTTTCTTCTATCTGCCATTTGGCATATTCCGAACAGGTCGGATAATATCTGCAACTTCCGTAACTAAACAAGGTAAAAACTTTTTGATATAATTTTAAAAAAAGAAGTAATATCTTTCTCATACTTTATATACTTTAAGCCTTTTCAAAGCATGGATAACACTGCTTTTTATATATCCGTATCTGCTGTTTACAATCTCTTTTTTAGCTACAAAAATATATGTGCCTTCTTTCAAAAACTCTTCTATTTCGGAAAAAAGTGCTCTTAGTCTTCGTTTCGCAAAATTTCTTTTTACGGCATTACCGATCTTTTTACTGACGGTAAAACCGACTTTTTTTTCTCTGCCCTCTTTATAAAAAATAACGACATTTTCCAAATGCCGTTTTTTGGAGTTCTTATAAACGACAGAGAACTCTTTGGGCGTTTTAAGAATTTTAAAACTTCTTATACGCTCAATCTTTTTCTCCCTTTGGCTCTTCTTGCCTTTATGATTCTTCTGCCGTTTTTGGTTCTCATTCTCTCTCTAAAACCGTGTGTTCTCTTTCTTGGAGTATTGTGCGGTTGATATGTTCTTTTCATATTCTTTCGTTCCTTTTAAAAAATTTCGTGCGCGAAATATTAATAAATTTTTACTTAAATACCGCTAAATAAGTTAGATACCTGCCATCTCATAGAGTTTTTTTCTCTCACTTGATCCTGCGATATTGAGTTGCTGCCGATATTTGGCTATCGTTCTTCTGCCTATTTTTATGCCGTATCTTTTTTCTATCATCGATAAAATCTTCATATCACTGAGAGGTTTTTGTCTGTTTTCGTTTTTTATAATCTCCGTAACAAAATTTTTAATAGAGCTGTTGGAGATATCTTCATCCAATGCCCTTGTAAAAAAACTTTTTACAGGCATTATTCCCCGATTACAGGAGAGATATTTATTGGATATCGCCCTTGAAATGGTAGAGGGATTGTAGTCAAGCTCTTTTGCCAAATCCGACAGCTTCATAGGTTTTATCTCCCCTCCCATAAAAAAATCATACTGATACTCTATAAGCATAAGAGCCAGTTTATAAAGAGTCTCCTTTCTCATATGAAAGGCATCTATAAGATTTTTTGCCTCTTTTAATTTCTCTTTTACAAACTCTTTGTCTTTTTCTTTCTCATCCACATCAATTACGATTTCAGGATAGTAATCCTCATTCAGTTTAACCTCTATCCCCTCTTTTGATATCTCTATAAAAATATCCGCAATAATTTCTCTTCCGCTCTCCTGCAAAAAATCAACTGCCGGAGGATTTTTGAATTTTTTTATTATATTTAAAGCTTCTTGAAAATATTTTACTCTTTTAAAAGCATTTAAATTATCTAAATTAAGAATAAGCTCTTTGATTGTCTCATACAACTCATTTTCAAGCTCAAAATCTTCAAGTTGAAACAAAAAAGACTCATTTATATCTTTCGCCCCTATTCCTCCCGGTTCCAAATGGGCAAATCTTTTTCTTACCTTCTCAATCTCTTTTATACAAATACCAAATTCAGCGGCTATTTTCTTGTCATCTCCTTCATAATAGCCTTCATGATTTATATTTTCAATGATTTTATAAGCAATATTTTGGGATTTTGGAGTCGGAAAGAGAGGAGGAACAATCTGCTCATACAAAAATTCTTCCAAAGTTTTTTCATAGATATTAAACAATTCGATAGCATTTCCAAGACCGCTTTTTTTATTATCATACAGATAATTTATATATTTCTCTTCTCTTGATTCAAAACCGGATTTAACCTCTATATAGGGATTGTTCTCCTTAAACGATTTTAAAATCTCTTCCAACGACTCTATATCGGCTTGTAGAATGGGAAGCCAACTTCTAAGAGTATATGAAAGTTTCAGTTTGGAAGAACTATCCTGTCTTAATCTCATAGTTTGAAATGTTCACCAAGATAATAGGTTTTAACAGCCTGATTTTCATAAACTTCCTGACTGCTGCCACTTGCCAACAAAGAACCGTCTTTGATCACATAGGCTCTGTCACAGATAGAGAGGGTTTCTCTTACATTGTGATCGGTTATCAAAACCCCTATTCCCATCTCTTTTAGATCTTTTACGATATTTTGAATATCCTCCACCGCCAAAGGATCAACTCCCGCAAAAGGTTCATCAAGCAACAAAAATTTGGGAACTATTGCCAAAGCTCTTGCTATCTCACATCTTCTTCTTTCACCACCGCTTAAAAGTATCCCTTTTCTTCTTCTGATAGGCTCTATATTCAAAAGCTGAAGCAACTCTTCGGTTCTTTCCGCCGCCTCTTTTTTGTCTTTGGAAGCAACTTCCGCAGCTAACATTATATTGTCTTCTACACTCAAATCTTTAAAGATACTTGATTCCTGTGGTAAATATCCGATTCCTTTTCGCGCTCTTTTGTGAAAAGGAAGATTTGAAATGTCCTCATCATCAAGATATATATTGCCACCTGTTGCATCTATAAGACCGCAGATCATATAAAAAGTAGTCGTTTTTCCGGCTCCGTTTGGACCCAAAAGTCCGACTACTTCACCGCTGTTTACATCTAACGAAAAATCTTCTATAATTTTGGTTTTTCTTATTATCTTTTGAAGATGTTCCGCTCTTAAACTATGCATTCGTTATCCTGTACACTCTTTTATCACCTTTAGATTCAATCTCTATTATAAAATACCCAAAGCCATACTCTTTTAGTATATTTTCCAGCTTCTCATCCGCCCACTCTATAAAATGATATCCACTCTCTTCAAGCGTCTCCAAAAGTCCCATCGAAACAAACTCCCCTACCCCTTTATTGTAGATATCATAATGATAAATTTTATCCTCATAAATATTGAGAATTGAAAATGTGGGAGAAGAGACATCATCTTTTATCCCCAAAAATTTTGCAAAAGCCTTGACAAGAGTTGTTTTACCACTCGCAAGATCACCTCTTAATAAAAATATTCCTCCGTTTTTTGCAATATTTTTTATATAAGAGACAACATCTTCAAGCTCATTCTCTTTTTTTAAAAATTCCATTTAGATACTGTTTGAAACTTTTATGATCTGTTCTAATTTTTTAACGGCCTTACCACTCTCTATCGCCATCTCACTCATCTCGACACCCTCTTTTATATCTCTTGCAAAACCCTCAACCACCAAAGCGGCAGCGGCATTTAGCAAAACGATATCTCTCATGGCGCCTTTTCTTTTGTTTTGTAAAATCTCTTTTGTTATCTTTGCATTTTGCACGGCATCTCCACCTTTGATAGCCTCAAAGGGATACAGACCAAAACCGTAATCGGCGGGATTTATCTCCCCTTTTTCTATCTTGCCGTCTTTTATCAGATTATAATATGTTATATCGCTGATACTTATCTCATCAAGTCCGTCATGAGAACTGACTACCATTGAGTTTTTGGTATCCAACAGCAAAAGGGCATCAGTTATCTTATCTATATATTTCTTGTCAAAAACCCCAAGCAGATATTTACACACACCGGCGGGATTTGTCAAAGGTCCCAAAATATTAAAAACAGTTCTGTGTTTGAGACTCTTTCTTACAGGCATGATATGTTTCATAGCAGGATGATGATTGATAGCAAACATAAAAACAAATCCGCTCTCTTTTAGCATCTTCTCCTGCTGCAAGATTGTGAGATTGAGATTGATCCCTATCGCTTCAAGCATATCGGCGCTTCCGGCACTGCTTGTTATGGCTCTGTTTCCGTGTTTTGCAACAAAACAGCCAAGAGAAGCTATCAAGATGGCAACTGTGCTTGAGATATTGAAACTTCCGCTCTTATCTCCCCCCGTTCCCACAACATCGATAAGTTTCTCTTTCAAAGAGTCATCAACTTTCAGTTTGACGGAGTGTTCTCTCATCACTTTGGCGGCAGCCGCAATCTCATTTGCATTCTCACCTCTTTTATAAAGCTCTATCAAAAGCTCTCTTGCCTCTTCTTCACTCATTTTATTCTCAAAAAGTTTTGTAAATACCTCTAAAGCTTCGTTATAATTCAAGACAACTCCTTTACATATTCGCTTTTTTGACTTTTAGGAACGGTTTTTGTTACGGGAATTTTCAACACCTCGTATCTAACCGGTTTATCAAGATATCTTATCTCTATTATATCGCCTACTTTTACATCCTTTGCAGGTTTTACAACAACACCGTTTATAAAAACGACTTTGCTTTTACACATATCCTCGGAAATCGAACGCCTTTTGGTTATATTGACACTGTTTAGAAATTTATCTATTCTCATTAAGACAATACCTTTGTATATTTAAAAAGTAAGCTATATTTTATACAAAATGGATATAAAATTTGATAAAATTTTAAAAATTTTACAAAAAGGTCTTAATCATGGGAAAAAAAAGCGTCAAAAAAGTGGTTTTGGCATATTCTGGAGGTCTTGATACAAGCGTTATTTTAAAATGGCTTCAAGATGAGTATGATTGTGAGGTGGTAACTTTCACGGCAGATATCGGTCAGGGCGAAGAGGTTGAACCGGCAAGAGAGAAAGCTTTGAAATTTGGAATAAAACCGGAAAATATTTTTATAGATGATTTAAGAGAGGAGTTTGTAAGAGATTTTGTATTTCCTATGTTCAGAGCAAATGCCCTCTATGAGGGAGAATATCTTCTTGGCACAAGCATAGCAAGACCTCTTATCTCAAAAAGACAGGTTGAGATAGCAAAACTCACCGGCGCGGATGCCGTAAGCCACGGCGCAACGGGGAAAGGAAACGATCAGGTAAGATTTGAAGTGGGTTATCTTGCCCTAAATCCAAATCTCACAATCATAGCTCCATGGAGGGAGTGGGATCTAAACTCAAGAGAAAAACTTCTCAATTTTGCAAAAAATCATGGGATAGAGATAGAGGGTTACGGCAAAAAATCACCCTACTCAATGGATGCGAATCTTTTGCATATCTCCTATGAAGGAGGAATACTCGAAGATCCGAATGCCGAACCCGAAGAGTCTATGTGGAGATGGACTTCATCTTTAGAAGATGCTCCAAACACTCCCGAATATATCGAGATAGAGTATCAAAACGGAGATCCGACAGCTATAAACGGTGAAAAAATGTCTCCGGCAAAAATCCTTGAAACTCTAAATGCCTACGGAAACAGACACGGCATAGGAAGAGCGGATATTGTAGAGAATAGATTTGTAGGAATGAAAAGCAGAGGATGTTATGAAACACCAGGTGGAACGATCATGCTAAAGGCGCATCGCGCGATAGAGAGTATCACACTTGACAGAGAAGAAGCCCATCTAAAAGATGAGATAATGCCACGATATGCGAAACTTGTCTATAACGGTTTTTGGTTCTCACCAGAAAGAGAGATGCTTCAAGCTTCAATAGATAAAACACAAGAGAATGTAAACGGAACGGTGAGATTGAAACTCTACAAAGGAAATGTGATCGTAGTCGGAAGAAAATCTCCAAATTCGCTTTTTGATGCAGAATACTGCACATTTGAAGAGGACAGTGTTTATGATCAAAAAGATGCAGAAGGGTTTATCAAACTAAATGCTCTTAGATTTATCATAGACGGGAAAGCAAGAGGGCGTTAATGAAACTTGTCAAAAAAGAGGGATTTGATTTTGCTTTTGATGAGAGCGGATGTTTTTCATGTAACGGAAACTGCTGCACGGGAGAGAGCGGCTATATCTGGGTTGATGCAAAAAAGATCGAAGAGATAGCCGCTTTTTTGAATATTTCGATAAAGAGTTTCAAAAACAATTATGTAAAAAAATACTATAATGGATACTCTTTAAAAGAGATCAAAAGCGGGGGCGAATACAAGTGTATCTTTTTTGACGAAAAAACAAAGGGATGTGAGATATATCCCGTCCGTCCCCGACAGTGTAAAACATTCCCTTTTTGGGATCATTTTAAAAACAATACAGAGGAAGTGCAAAAAGAATGTCCGGCAATTATAAGACTTTAATATTGAGTGCGATTCTATTTTTAGGAGGTTGTTCCCATCTCATAAAACAGCAGCCAAATGAAGATATTATTCCTGTTCAAAATCTGCAAAACATACCAAAAGAGATAAATGCAACTGTTGATGACAGCGAATATAAAGAGATCATGGATGCTCTTTACTATGAAAATATGCTAAAACTTGATAAAGCTTATGAGATTTTCCATAAACTTTACAAAAAAACAGGAAAACTAGACTATCTCCTTGAAGCTTTGAAACTCTCTATCGAAACACAAAAATTTGACAGAGCAAAAAGCATAGCCGAAGAGGGAATAAAAAAGTATCCCGACAACCAAAAGATAAATGAATTTTTAGTTACCCTCTATCTGAAAAATGCTGAATTTAAAAAAGCCTTGAAAATCGCCGAAAAACTTTTGAAAAAAACAAAAAACGAAAGAACCTACGAATATGCTGCCATTGCAAATCTCGGAGTTGTCAATTTTAAAAAGGCTGCAAAGTATTATAAAAAAGCCTATGAAATTAACAACAACGAAAGAATTTTAAAAAAACTGGTTACTGTTTTATATGATTATCTTAACAAAAAAGATGAGGCAATCTCTCTTTTGGAGACATATATCAGGATAAACGGCTGCTCTCATATCAGTTGTTCAACACTCATAGAGATATATGCAAAAGAGAAAAATATAAAAGCCCTTATTTCCATCTATAAAAGGCTGTATGAAAAAAGCAATCAAAAAATATATCTGAGAAAAATAACGGAACTTTACTTCTATGAAAACAGAGCAAAAGATGCGATAAAATATATCATCTCAACAGGAGACAACGAAGATATACTCATAGATATATATTCCAAACTCAAAGAATACAAAAAAGCCTACAATATCGCCAAATCATACTATCAAAAATATAAAAATCCCGATATTTTGGCGCGAATAGCCGTTTTGGAATATGAAAGCACAAAAGTAAAAGACAAAAAACTTTTGGATTCCGTTATAGACAAATTCAAAAGATCAATAGACAAACTGCAAAGACCGGGGGATATATCTCTTTACTCCAACTACTACGGCTATCTTTTGATAGATCACGATATAGATATAAAAAAGGGTATAGAGTATGTCAAAAAAGCTCTTGCCATTGAACCAGACTCCACATACTATCTTGATTCTCTGGCATGGGGGTACTATAAAGAGGGAAAATGCAAAGAGGCTTATGAGATCATGGATAAAATAATAGACAGATCCAACGAGCAGGAGATCATCGATCACTACAACAAAATAAGAGACTGTTTCAAAGGTAAAAAATGATATTGGACGAAATAATAAAAAAGACAAAAGAGGAAGTACAAAGAAGGAAAAAGGAGTTTTCACTCGACTGGCTCGGACAGTCTTTGGCATACAATCCCTATGCACCAAGAGATGTAAAACCTCATCTGACTTCCACCAAAGAGAATCCTTACAAAATCATCGCCGAAGTCAAAAAGGCAAGTCCTAGCAAAGGAGTTATAAGAGAGGATTTTGATCCTCTTCTCATCGCTCAGGCGTATGACAGAGGAGGCGCAGATGCGATATCGGTTTTGACCGAACCTTTTTTCTTTCAGGGAAATATCGAATATCTCACACAAATCAGAAGATATGCTTCACCCGTACTTTTGAGAAAAGATTTTATCATAGACAAATATCAGCTTGTGGAAGCTCTTGTTTACGGAGCCGATTTTGTACTTTTGATAGCAAAGGCTCTTAGTAAAAAAGAGTTAAAAGAGCTTTTAAACTATACATGGCATCTTGGAATGGATGCTCTTGTGGAAGTTCATGACAAAGATGACCTGAAAAAAGCGATATTTTGCGGAGCGGAGATCATCGGTATCAATCACAGAAATCTGGAAACTTTTGAGATGGATATGAGTTTGAGCGAAAAACTTATACCTCTTATGCCAAATTCCAAAATCATCGTTGCCGAAAGCGGTATAAACGATAAAGAGACGATAAAAAATCTTCATAATATCGGAGTGGATGCTTTTTTGATAGGAGAGCATTTTATGAGACAAGATGATATACAAAGTGCATTGCAAGAGTTTAAAAATGGATAAAATCTCTCTTCTCATAGACAAACTGACGGCTCTGTTTGGAAAATTGACCGCTGTTTTGGTTGTAGCTCTTACTTTGGTAATAGTTTATGATGCTTTTATGAGATATCTTTTTCACGGTGGCAGTGTGGCTTTGCAGGAAGTAGAGTGGCATTTGTATGATCTTATATTTATGATAGGTCTCTCTTATACTCTAAAACATGACAAACATGTAAGAGTCGATATATTTTATACAAGATATTCACAAAAAACAAAAGCTGTTATCAATATCATCAGCCAGATTTTTTTGATTTTGCCGTTTGTAATGCTGGTTCTTTATGTGAGTTGGGATTTTATAGCGATGAGTTACGCCCAACATGAAGGCTCATCGGATCCCGGCGGTCTTTGTTGTAGATACATTATAAAATCGGTAATCATTTTAAGCTTTATCCTTTTGGGACTCCAAAGTATCAGTGAAATATATAAAAACTTTGAAAAACTAAGGAGTGCCAAATGATAGGTTTTTATATGTTTATAGCCGCACTCATCCTTCTTCTTGTCGGTTTTCCCGTAGCTTTTGCTTTCGGCACGGCGGCAGTTGTCGTAGCCTTCTTTTCACCCGATATAGGGCTGGAGGTTTTTAATCTGCTCCCTTTCAGGATTTACGGAATTATGCAAAATTTCACTCTCATAGCCGTTCCTCTTTTTATCTTCATGGGGCTTGTTTTGGAAAAGAGCAAGATAGCAGAGGAGCTTTTGGTCTCGGTGGGAGAGCTTTTTGGAAATATCAGAGGAGGACTTGCAGTAAGTACGGTTTTGGTGGGAGCCGTTTTAGCCGCAAGTACGGGAATAGTAGGCGCAAGTGTCGTTATGATGAGTGTTATATCTCTCCCTATCATGATAAAATACGGCTACTCCAAACAGCTCTCAACCGGAACGATAGCTGCAAGTGGAACATTGGGACAGATCATACCTCCCTCTATCGTTTTGATCATCATAGGCGATGTTATGAGTGTAAGTGTGGGGGATCTTTTTCGCGCCGCCATAGGACCTTCACTGGTACTGGTCGGATTTTATGTGCTTTATATACTTGTCATCTCATTTTTAAATCCCAAAATCGCACCGGCTATCAAAGATAACTCTAAAAAGAGATCAGAAGTTGTGAAAAAAGCCATCATCTCCATCATACCGCCTTTGCTTCTTATCGTAGCGGTGTTGGGAAGTATATTTTTTGGTATAGCAAGTCCTACTGAATCAGCAGCTATCGGAGCATTGGGCGCTGTCATACTCACACTGATAACCAAAACATTTTCATTTGAAACGCTTAAATACGCCTCTTTGGAGACTGTCAAACTAACCGGTATGATCTTTATGATCCTCATAGGCGCTACGGCTTTTTCTCTTGTTTTCAATGAAGCGGGAGCCGGTGATCTGATACTTGAGTTTTTTGAAGAGGATATAGCAAATCAGTGGATTTTTATAACTGTGGCAATGATAACGATATTTTTGCTTGGTTTTTTTGTGGACTTTTTGGAGATATCTTTTATCGTTATACCTATCTTGGTTCCTATAGTAAACAGTTTTGGTATCGATCCCATCTGGTTTGCCATTTTGGTTGCCATGAATCTGCAAGCCTCGTTTTTGACTCCTCCTTTTGGGTTTGCTCTTTTTTATTTAAAAGGAGCAGCAGGAGATATAGTAAGCACTTCGGATATCTATAAAGGAGTTTTGCCTTTTATAGCTTTACAGATACTGGCTCTTTTTACTCTCATCTTCTATCCAAATCTCATAAATCTATTTTAAAGGTCTAAAATGCAACATCTTTATGCACCGTGGAGAGACGAATATGTAAAAGGACAAAAGATAAAAGGGTGCGTTTTTTGCCACATCGCAAACCATCCCGAAGAGGACGAGCAAAACCGCGTTCTTTTGAGAAAAGAGGATTTTTTTATCGTAATGAACAAATATCCCTATACTCCCGGACATTTTATGATCATCCCATCTCTTCATACTGACGCTTTGGAGAATCTCGATGAAAAAGTCTGGATAGAGATGTCAAAATATGCAAAAAAAGGGGTAAAAATCCTAAAAGAGGATTTTGGAGCAAAAGGGGTAAATCTGGGTATGAATTTGGGAAGTGCCGCAGGAGCGGGTATAGCAGAACATATCCATCTGCACCTCGTACCAAGATGGGAAAGAGATACCAACTTCATAACCTCAATAGCAGATACAAGAATCTACTCCACCGATTTTGAAAGAATATACAGGAAATTAAAAGGATTTTTTGAGGAGAATTAAATTTTTGTTTTTGATATTTTTCATTCTCAAAACAAAGTCAAAAATTCTACTCAAAAACATACCTGTAAGACACCCCCATTTCCAAAGATTTGCTTTTTGGTATGGAGATATTTTCAAAACCGAGTGTCAAGGAGAGGTTATCGGTTGAGAGGGCTGTTGTAACGGTGTGAAATCTTGTATCATACTCCAAAAAAAGCAGAAAATCGCGAAAGCTTTTTACAGCTCCGAGAGAGAAGATATCTATCTTTTCTATATGGATATTTTTTAAAAAGAGATTGTATTCACCCAAAGAGCAGCCGATCTTTGCCGTATATTTTGGCATCAGGTGCTGTTTGTATCTTCGTTTTCCTTCATATCCGTAAACGGTCGGATTGTATTTGGTATAACCATTTTCATCAACCTCTTCATTTTGTGATTTTAGATGAACATCGCTGTAAGGCGTATCTTTCCAGTAGAGATATCCCATCAGATTTTCTATTTTCAACAAAAAGTCATATTTGCCGTATCCGCCCTCTATCTTCAGATCCGTACTGTATCCCAAAGCAGTAGGTTTATCCACATCAAGATCATATATATAGTTTGACGAATAATAGTACTCCATCCTTGCCAAAAAGGCGTAACTTTTCTTTCCCAACGCTTTGGCATAACCGTTAATCTCTGCATTTTGCAAAAAAAGACCGTGTAAAAGGCTCAAAGTCCCTCTCAAATCAAAATACAAACCATCTTTTTTATAACGATAAAGTTCTCTCTCATACTCGATACCATCCGCTACAAAACCTTTCAAAGAGAGTTGCAGATCATAATTTCTCCCCACATCAAGTTGTTCACCCTGCTTTACAGAGTGAACAAGATCAGCAAAATCACTACTCGCTTTTGAGATAATCTCGCTTTTTAGAACATAACTTAAAGAAAAAAGTCTCTCTTTGTATCCGATTTTATAGTCATTTAAAACAAGAGCCTTAAAACCGCCCTTGGGACTTTTATAAGAACCGCTCCAGTCTCCTGTAATATCCTTGAGAGATACGGCGTTATTTGAGATAAAACTTTTAAAAGAGAGATAAAGAGAACCTCCCTCTCTTGCAAAAAGAGAGAGAGACAAGAAGAGCAGGAGAAAAAATCTCATCAGGGGATAGACTCAAATGTTCCGTCGTTAAACCTGACTATCGGTATATCGTTTAGTTTTTCCAAAGTGCCTATAACACTGTTTTCTTTTTTGACATCTCCGCTAAATTCACCGCTTTCATCTCCTATGGCGTGCATTGCGATATTTTGCTGATTTCTTATCGTGATATCCCATTTGTAGGATTCGCTCTCTTTGTCTTTTATGATATCTCCGGCGGCAAATGTTGTTTTTGTGCCATGTGTATAACTGACTTCGTTATAAAATTTATATCTTTGCAGTTGATCCGAATAGACGGTAACAAGGATCTTATCGCGATTTGGAATTTGAAGTTCACCGCTGAGTCTTATCTCATAAAGATCTCTCTCATCGGTTGAAAAATCAACATTTTCAAAATTTTTGGATTTTATCTGGATATCACCTTTGAAACTGCTGTTTGTCTCTGCCGTATCGGTAGAACCGCTGAAACTCACTACGGTAGGCAGACGACCTCCGTTTTTTGTAAAAGTACTGTTTTGTTTAAAATCGGAAAATCTGAACATTCCTTTTAAACTGTAATCTTTGATAGAGATATCAACGACGATAAATTCCGCATCGGCACTTTCCATATCAACCACACTGTCATTTACACTCTCTTTTGTATGAATCAAAAACTTTGAATCTTTTATATTGTAAACCGATTCTGTCATATCTTCATTTTGGGTTTTTATGGTAGCGGACATAACCAGATAATAGGAGTTGTCATCTTTGTTAAACCTGCTTGCTTTTCCTTTAAATATCTCCTCATCTTTTATACCCTCTTTTATATCGCTCTTGTCAGCAAGAGGGAGAGTTCCGCTAAATTTGTATGTTTTTGCATTTTTGAAACCCGGATCATTTTCATCTTCGGGGATATAGGTAAAAGTTCCGCTGTAATTTTGATCATTTCCCAAAATCATATAATCAAAACTTTCATAATTTTTAGGCTCTTCGCTCTCTCTTCTTACCAAAAGTTCAAAACTCTCACTCCCGTCTTCTCTTTCAAAAGAGGAGGTTAACTCATCTTTGCCCTCCTCTTCACTCTGTTTTATCAAATCAGTCATTTTCAAAAAGAAACCGGCTGCATAAAAGCTGTTTGGCATGGCATAATCATTTGTTACTTTTCTGAAATTTTCAAGCTCTTTATCATAAAAAGAGGGATTGGAAGGATTTTTATAGTTTTTGATACTCAAAACCTCTCCTCTTATCTCTTCCAACATATCTTTTGCCGCTTTTATATCGGGATCTCCTTCCTCGTCGGTCGGAGAAACCGGAGGCAGAATATATATGATCCTTTTATCAACGGCATCAGTCAGGATATTTGTCTGATAATTGCTTTTCAGTTTTTTTGATATTACATCCAAAATCTCCTTTTCATCGGGATCATTTGGATCTATCTTACCATCGGAAAGAGCTTTTATAAAAGATTGTTTGGTATCGGTTTTATCAAAATTGCTTTGATGCAAAGAGCGCAAAACAGAGTAGTATTTGCCTTTTGAGGGATCACTTTGAACTGGATCTATTCCACCGAAAGTCTGGGAGATGATGGCTTTGGCATCTTCTATATTTTCTTTGGTTATACCGCCTAATT
Source organism: uncultured Campylobacterales bacterium (assembly GCA_964450755.1). Taxonomy (GTDB): domain Bacteria; phylum Campylobacterota; class Campylobacteria; order Campylobacterales; family JAADDG01; genus JAADDG01. The sequence goes on along the minus strand of CAYVDJ010000047.1, from coordinate 19,081 downwards.
CTCTGGCTATATAATATGTCAAATCACTCAAAAGTGTGATATTTGCCCTTATATTCTGATCGGGATAGACTGTCGGAACCACACTTTTTAAAACCGTATTTTTATCACAGATCTCCTCATTTCCCTCTTGCAAGATAACAGAATCCTCGTTGCAAGTGAGAGTTATCACGAGCGGTTTTAAAAACTCTCCAATCTCAATCTCATATTTTCCGCTTTCATCTGTTTTAGTTGTAACCACCACCCGTTTTTCGATATCACTTATTGTTACATCCGCATTTTTTATCAAGAAGTCAGGTTCGGTAACTCCGCTGATCGTAGCAGGAGGATATGTTTTTTTATCTTTTGAGTCTATAGCACTCTCACCCCCTCCTCCACATCCGATTAGAAGAAAAAAAGCTGCTGTTATGAGTAACCATTTTTTTAAAACTGAAATTTTCATTGACATACCCTCTGTTTTTTAAAGATTATATGTTATTTTATCAAATGTATTTTAATTTTAGTTTATACTATAATAATAAGTTTAATTTTCTAATTAAACTTATTTTAACAATGACACTATTTTATAAACTTTTATTGTATTTGGAGATAGATAAGATAATAATTTTTTTATAAAAATATTATAAAATTTAGGGCACCTCTAAACTTTTACGCGCCCGTTTATGGCTTTTGAGAGAGAAAGCATATCAACATTTTCAAGATTTACGCCTGTGGGTACCCCCTGGGCTATTTTGGTAAATGTAAGACCTTTGTCTTTTAATTTGTCTTCTATAAAAAGGATCAAAGCATCATTGCTCAAAGAGGGTGTCAAGGCAAAAATGATCTCACAAACTCCCTCTTCTATCATCTTTTCCAAACGCTCCACCGTCTCTTCTTCCAGATTTTCAAAAACAAAATAACGCCCTTCATATTCCGTATTGTCTTCCAATACAAAAATATCTTTGACATTATCCACAATGCAGAGTTTTTCTATATCTCTTGACTCGTCATAACAGATATCACAAATCTCATTTTCGCTTAGATTACCGCACTTTTTACATTTTTTTACATGCATAACGGCATCTTCTATCGCATGGGCTATTTTCATAGCACAATAAGAGTCATTTAACAACATATAAAATGCATATCGTCTGGCTGATTTTCTGCCGACAGTCGGCAAAGTACTCAACGCATCAATCAGGTTTTCCAGTTTTTCCAATCTTATTTTTTTCATGAGTAGTATTATACCTTCATATTAATTAAAAATAAAAAAAAATTTTGGTACAATCGACCAAAATTTAATATTAAGAAGAGAAAAATGGTAGATTTTGACTATTATGAGATTTTAGAATTATCCAAAGATGCAGCAGGTGATCAGATAAAAAAAGCTTACAGAAAACTTGCTCTGAAATATCATCCCGACAGAAACCCCGGCAACAAAGAAGCCGAAGAAAAATTTAAAATGATCAATGAAGCCTATCAGGTTTTAAGTGACGAAGAGAAAAGGGCTATTTACGACAAATACGGTAAAGCCGGATTGGATAACCAGGGATTTCACCATTACAGTGAAATGAATACCGAAGATATCATGAGTGATTTAAACTCCATCTTTGAATCGGTATTTGGAGGCGGATTTGGAGGATTTGGAGGTTTTTCAAGGAAAAAAAGGAAATATCCTCTTGATGAAGAGATTGATCTTGTTTTGGATTTTGACGAAGCGGCTTTCGGATGCACAAAAGAGGTGGAATACGACTACAAAGTAGCCTGTCAAGAGTGCGGCGGAACAGGGGCGGAAAACAGAGAACTTCAAACCTGTGACGAGTGTGGCGGAAGAGGTCAGGTGCAGTACAAACAGGGATTTATGACATTTTCCCAAACATGTCCAAAATGTGAGGGAACCGGCGAAATAGTGGCAAAAAAATGTCTTGCCTGTGAAGGAAAAGGCTACCTTGTCAAAAAAGATACAATCGAAATCGATATCCCCGAAGGTATAGATGAAGGCAACAGAATCCGTGTAAGCGGTAAAGGAAACATAGACGAAGGGGGAAGAAGAGGCGATCTGTATATCGTAATACATGTCAGAGAAGATGAGCTTTTTATAAGACATGATGATGACATTTATATAGAAGTCCCCGTATTTTTTACACAGGCGGCACTTGGAGACAAGATAAAGATACCGACTCCATGGGGAAAAGAGACACTTGAGCTGCCTATCGGAGTCAAAGACAAACAGCAGTTTATCTTTAGAAACAAAGGTATAGCCAATGTTCATACAAAACAAAAAGGAGATCTGATAGCACAGGTAAAGATCATATATCCGACAAAGCTAAACGAAGAGCAAAAAGAGCTTCTTTACGAATTGCAAGAGTCGTTTGGTTTTGAAAGTGCGCCCCATCAAAAAAAGTTTGAGGGAACATTTGACAAGATAAAAAAATGGTTTAGTTAGATATTTTTATTATCAGAATATTTATTGACAATTTTTATATAAAAATGGTAAAATTACTCTTAACATCTTTCCGCGGGAGGGAAAAATTTTGAAACTTTATTTAAAGATAAATAAACTTTTATTTATAAGTTTTATATTATTTACTTCATTTATATCTTTAGATGCAAAAAGTCAGGATATCAAAACAGATCAAACAACAAATTTGATTATAGACAAAGGATTTGATACGGTAGTAGAAAATTGTCTTACCTGCCATCCTTCGGATATTATTATCAATAAACCAAGAGATAAAAAAGCATGGCTTAAATTGATAAGATGGATGCAGACAAATGTAGGTTTATGGCAATTTGAACCGGAAACTGAAAACCTTATACTAGATTATCTTTCAAAAAACTATTCTAAAAAAGAGAAAAAAGATTTTATACCAAATTTAAATTTAAATAATATCAAATAAAAAATTCATTTTTAAAGCAGGATAGTTTAATAAAGTATAAAAAATTTGTTATCATTTTTTATGGTTAACTTTTTTTATACTTTTATTTGATAAAATAAAATAAAAATCCATCTAAAAGAATCTTTATGAAAATAAGAGTACTCTATCTGATTGTAATATTTTTTTCTATCATCTCCAACTCTTTCGCAATAGAGATAAAAGAGCTCTATCCTGTATATACTTTTAAAGGGAATTTCAATAAACTTATAGTCAATGATATCTACGCTTATATCAGTAATCCCAATGAAATAACAGTAATTGATACAATAGCAAGAGAACTCCAAAGTGAATATAAACCGCATTACAACAAAGAGATTCTTGATATTGTCGTAACAAAGGATAAATATGTATATATTTTACATAGAGACGGAGTAGAAACCGTAGATTTTTTAAAGCCTGACACTCCCTATTATATAAAATGCCTCTGTCTGCCTCACTCAATAGATCTCAAAAAATATAATTTATATAAACTCTACCTTTTGGAAAACAAAGATATTATCTATATTAACTATGGAAAAAGTGTAGAAAACAGCTCCTATCTGCCGATAGATATATCATACCGGTATGAACCGGTCATAAAAAGAAATGCTGTAAAATCATCCTCTTATGACATAATCTCTTTAAATTCATATCTGCTTGTACCGACAAAATCCGGTTTTGAGATTTTATCATTTACAGATGATTCAATTCCGGTTGTCATAGGTTCATATAAGCCGTCATCATTTGGCAATATAAAAGCATTAAAATATGAAAACAATAAAGCCTATTTACAGTATGATGACAAACTTGATATTGTAGATCTGAGTTATCCTCTATCTCCTCTTCTTACAAAAACTGTTTCAATAGAGGGAAAACTTTTATCTGTCAAAGAGAACCTGCTTTTTACCGCCTCAAATTCCATATTGAAAATAACAGATATAACAGATTTGGAAGATATAAAAACAGTTCTTCAAAAAGATTTAAAAAGTGAGGAGATAAAAAAGGCTGAATTTTACAATAATTTTCTTTTTATTCTTACAAAAGATAGTTTTGAGATATATTCGCCTATAAAAATTCCCTCTTCCAAAAGTGCGCTTGAAGAGTTTATAAAAAGACTATACAAAAATATATTGTTAAGAGAGCCTGATCCTGCCGGATTTAAATTTTGGAAAGATGCTCTGAAAAATGGAATGAGAGGAAAAAAAATCGTAAATTTCTTTTTTAACTCCCAGGAGTTAAAAGATCAAAATTTAAATAATGACGAATTTCTAAAAAGAGTTTACAACACCGTCCTTAGCAGAAATCCAGATACCAAAGGCTATAACTACTGGATGGAACAATTGGATAAAAACATGAGCAGAAAAGAGCTTGTCGATCACTTCACTTCAAGCAAGGAGTTTAAAACACTGGCAAGAAACTACGGAATACAACCATAGGAAGAGAGCCATCTGCTTTTTGATTTCCACTCTTTAAAAGAGTAATCTTTGTCTTTTACTACTTTTGTCCAAAAAATTCTTCCCGAATTTCTCCATGCATCCAGTAAGATACCGCTTTCAAAAGGTCTGTTTTTGGCAGTAACAACTATAACATTATGTTCATTGAGTTTTCCTCTGTTTGCAACCGCCCAATGAAAATCAAATGTTTTAAATTTTTTGCATTTTATATATCTCATCATATCTTCAACCCACTGATAACACAAACCTTTATCCCTCAATCTGATATTTACCAAAAAATTATGAAACTGGGGAGGATATACCAAAGAGTACTTTTTGGCAAGATATACAGGATAAGTAACAGCTATATAGGCTAACTTTTGTGCTTCGGCTTTATTTGTCTCAGAAGAAAGAGATATAAGATCCCTTTTTAAATTTTTAAGTTTTTTTCTATCTTCTTTTGATAATTTTACAGATTCTATATCTCCTTTTCGCATTTTTACAACCGTTTTATATTTGACGGAACATCCGCTGACAAAAAAAAGAGAAAAAAGCAGTAAAAAAAATATTCTTCCCATAACCCTCATTAATAAACTCTTTATTACAATTATTATACCATATCGCAAAAACAAAAAGGAGAGAGATGAAATATCCAAATTTTTTTGATAAGATAGAACCGATTGTTATGAGAGATCCGTTGGCCGATTTTCTAGGTGCCTGTGAAGAGGGAATTATAGAGTACAGCTATGTCGATGCGGTAAAATTTGCCGGTCATTCATGCCCTACCGTTGCAGGTGCATACCTTATGACAAAACTGGCTCTTGAAAAGCTGTATAAAAATGAAACACCCGTAAGGGGAGAGATTAAAGTTGATGTAAAAGGCGCACTAGACGAGGGAGTAGAAGGCGTTATAGGAAATTGTGCCGCTTTTATAACAGGTGCCGCAAATGAAGGCGGTTTTAAGGGAATAGGCAATAAATTTGGCAGAAACAACAAACTTCATTTTCAGGTTGATATAGATGGGGATTTGAGATTTACAAGAATTGATACGGGTAAAAGTGTTACACTCTCTTACAACCCTTCAAGTGTTCCCGCAGATCCGAAACAGGCTTTTTATATGCAAAAGATAATGCAAAAAACAGCAACAAAAGAGGATAGAGAAAATTTTAAAAAACTTTGGCAACAAAGAGTAGAGAAGATTTTAACAAACAAAGAGATCTGGAAAGATATTATAAAGATAAAGGAATAAATCCTTTATCTTTAAAAGAGTGATGCTCCAAGAGCCTTTTTGACCTCTTCACTCGCCATAGATATATTCCAAGGCGGATCCCACACCACTTCAACTTCACATGACTTAACATCATCTATTCTCTCCACCGCATCTTTTACCCATTGGGTCAACATCTGATGCAAAGGACATCCTCTTGTTGAGAGAGTCATTGTTACTTTTACATTATTCTCATCATCTATATCAGCATCATAAATAAGACCAAGTTCCACGAGATTGAAACCAACCTCAGGATCTATAACGGTTCTTATCGCATCATAAACCTGTTCCTTAGTTACTTTAGCCATTTAACCAAACCCCTTTATTTTTTTCCATAAAATAACATAAACTTCAACGAATATAAAAAATAGCCGGTTGAAACCAACAACAGTAAAATACCCGCTTTAAACAAAACAAAACTTCCTAAGAACAGAGCCAAACCGCTTACAGCCATTCCGACAGAAGCAAATCTAAACTCCATATCAGCCTCTTTTTTGGGAAACATCTCATGCAACATCGGAACTTTCTCTTTACCCACAAGAGGAGAATATCTCTCAAACCAGACCAAAAAAGGGATAATTTTATAAAGATGACCTATGATCAAAAAAGTAAAAAATCCCATAAACAAAAACCATCCCGAAGTCAAAAGAAGATTTTCACTGCCTATCATCAGATATAAAACTCCAAAAATCCATGAGATAGCCAAACTGCCGTATCCGACAAACATTGATTTAGCCCAGATATCATTCTCTTTTCTGACTCTCATTTTATATAAAATATATACCTGATAAAGATATAAAACCACTGAAATCAAAACAGCCAAAATACCGTATGCCCTAAAAACACTCTCTCCTATAAAAGTTCCCAAAAGTATCAAAGATATCCCAAGAGTCATCATATAAAAAGCCGCTGTTACCGGCTTTTCGTCAAACCCGTGCGCTAAAGAGAACATAGGAAGAAGCACCATAGAAAGACCCATTATCGTAAGAGTTACATAACCCCCGGCAACCAAAAAAGCATGACTGCCAAGATAATCTGTTATATCAGCCCCTTTTAAACCGATAAAATTAAGAGACATTGCAAAACCTGCCAATATACCTACTGTCAAAAATATATTGGAAACTATAACGGCTTTAACTGTCAGAGAAAAATTTTCCACCTTCTTCAATGTAAAAAAGAGATCCGCCAAAAAAATCAACATAGAGATAATAACGGCTACCCCTCCTACCGGTACCAAAGAGGGATAATAGGCAAAACCGTACGCCATCATCAAAGTACCTACCGCTAAAACAGGCCATATAAGATAATAAAAATCAACGCTGAAATGTCCTACTTCCAAAACAACGGGAACAAGCTGAGCCATAGCACCGAATATTATCATCATAACAAAACCGAGCAAAAAAAGATGTAACCATCCTATAACCAAAGCATCGGCATGAGAAAATTCACCCGGCATAAAAAGCAGAAAAAGAATTGCCGCAACATAGATAATACCCCCTATTATAAAATAGGGAGCTATCAGTTTAAAAGGAGGTGCAAATTCTCTTGAAACATTAAACATAAACTCCCCCTATTTTTTGTATTTAACCATGACAGCTAGAATCATTCAGATTTGCTTCTTCACTTTTTCCTTCTTTGTAACTAAAGATCAGTTTAACTCTTCCGTCTTCCATATTTTCAGTATCTATATCATAGTTTTCACCTATTTTATTAAGCAATCCCATCGGTTTTTTATGATTTATCATGATCAACTTTTTATTTGGACTGTCTATCAACTTCAATCCCGCCATTGCATTTACCATCGGCTCCGGAGGACCGCATCTTGAGGTATCAAACTGATAATAGGTAATTTGGTTGTCTTCAAATGTGTAAAAATCAACAGTAGATCCTGCAACTTCAATTTTTTGCATTTGTGCTCCTTTATAAAAATTGTGTGACTATTTTATGACAAAAAAGCCAAATAGTCATTGATCACTGTCAAAAAAAAGGATAAAATTTATCTGATTTAAAAGGAAATATTCCCGTATTTAAATACGGGAATATTAAGAAGCAAAAACTATAGCGATTTATATGCCGCTACATCATTTTCATTGTAGTTTTTTATACCGTATTTTTTACAAATTCCCTCAAACTCTTTGGAGAATGAGAAGAGATAAAATACCTGATCTTTTGTAAGCTTTCCACTTTTAAGCTGTCCTACCCAATAATCAAGACCTCCTTGATCCGGCATTCTTCCAAGAAGTGTGGTATAAGCTCTTTTTACATACTCTTCATCTGAAAGATTTAGATTTTTAAACTCTTTACTGACAAAGAAGCCTCTTGATACCCATGTCGCTGTTTTACCGTGATCTACCAACTGACCTACCCAATAGTCCAATCCTGCCTGTTGAGGCGTTCTTGCAAGAATATTATTGTACAGTCTTGATACAAAAGCACTTACGGAGTTTTCCAAAACCTGCAATCCTGCAAAATTATTTGCCGCAAAAATATAGTTTCCTTTAGCGGCAGTTGCTACTGCCAAACTGTTGGTTTTGTAACTTCCTCTGAGTTTTGGTGAAGAGGGATTTGAGATATCTATCATTTTGATACCTTTGTGATAATCAGCCACATAAGCATATTTACCGCTTACACTAACACCATAGGCATAACCGTCAGTATTATAACTTCCTTTTAATTTCGGATTTGAGGGATTGGAAACATCTATGATAAGCAAACCTTTATCATAATCCGCCACATAAGCATATTTGTTTTTAACTGTTACAGAAAAGGCGGATCCTTCCGTATCAAAAGAACTTACGATAAAAGGTCTTGAAGGATTGCTTATATCCACTATATGAAGTCCGTCATAAAAACCCGCAAGATATGCAAAATTATTTACTACTGTTACAGACTCTGCAAATAGATGATCTGCATTTAAACTGCCCACTACATAAGGCATAGAAGGATTTTTTACATTTACCACCTGAAGACCAGAAGAGTGTGCCGCTACAAATGCATATCCATCTTTTACGGCAACTCCCATAGCCGAACCGGCAGTTTTTATAGAACCCACAAGCTTCGGCTTGTGAGAATCCTTTATATCTAAAATCTTAAGCCCTCCGTCGTATGCTGCCACATAGGCATAATTTCCTTCTATCGCAACAAAAAAAGCTTCACCGTCTAGTTTGTAACTGCCTAAGAGTACAGGAATGGCAGGATTAGAGATATCAACTATTTCAAGCCCGTAATTAAAATCCGCTATATAGGCAATATTGTTTTTTAAAGTTACATTCCATGCCTTTCCACATGCGTTATAAGCAGCTACATAAACAGGATGAGACATATTTGAAATATCCAAAATAGTTCCTGAACCATTGTTTGCAAGATAGGCATATTTGCCATCTATCGCTACCGCATTTCCGCCTCCGCCACTGCTGTAACCGATGGCAGTATTAAACTCACCTGTCAAAGTCGGTTTGTAAGGATTGGAAACATCTACTATTTTCAAACCGCTGTCATGATCTGCGATCAATATATAGTGATCTTTCATTACCAGTTTATATGCTTTGATTTTGGAATAATTTCCTATCATTTTGGGAGCAGAGGAGTTTGAAACATCCAAAACCTGCAAACCTGTGTAATAATCAGCCACATAAGCCAATTTTCCGTTTGCACTTATAATTATACTTTTTGCACCTACATTTTTTTCCTCTTCCGTAAGAGGAGCTCTTGATTTGACACTGTTTGTAAAATTGCCTATTTTTTTAGGTTTTGCCAAATTTGAAATATCTATAATCTCTACACCGTTACTAAAGTCGGCTATATATGCCAATTTACCTTTTACAGCTACACCGTCGGCACGACCTGCCGTATTGATTTTTCCTATCAGTTTGGGAATGGAAGGATTGGAGACATCTATTATTTTCAAACCGCTGTCACCATCAGCCAGATAGATAACAGAATCTTTCATTGTAAGCGCCGTTGCTATCCCGCCACTTTTATATTTACCCATCAAAACGGGATGCGCCTTATCTACAATATTTACCACCAAGAGTCCCGCTTTATCTGCTGCAAGATAAGCGATATTATTTTTTACAATAACGGATTTAATATAATTATCCGTATAAAAAGAACCTATCAATTTTGCTTGTTTAGGATCTTTTACATCAAAGATTTGAAGTCCATTAGCAGTGGCGGCATATATAATATTTCCTTCACTTCGGATATCATTATATATTCCGCCAAATGCACCTATTTTATTCAGAGCGATTTTTGCGTCGCTAAAACCTGTGGAAAAAGCTACAAAAAGCACCACTAACCATTTAAGAACACTTCCAACCATTTTGTTCCTTTATATAGAGAAGATCACAATCTAATTATATCTTAAAAAAAGCAAAAGTTTTATTAAAAAACAAAAAAAATCATTGTAAATATTTTTAATAAAAATAATTTAATATATATTTAAAATAAATACAGCTATTTAAATGTATATTTTAAGGTTAAATAATATATACCGAATTTCTTCCAAAAAAAAGCAAATAATTTTAATATATAATAATTCAAGGCACTTAAGCTTAAATGCCTTGAATATTTTAAAGTTCGTTTACAAATCCCTTTTTTACCAGAGTAGAAAATTCTTCGGAATTTAGAAAAATATCTAACATCTTATCCATTTTCATTCCACTTTCAAGTTTCTTTTTCCAATAATCTATACCCTCTTTATCGGGTTCTCTATCCAAAAGCGCCCGGTAAACAATGGTTATAATCTCTTCATCGGAAATCTTTTTCTTTTTAAATTCATCCGAATCAAAAAATGATTTGGCAATATTTTTTGGAGTTTCTATCTTATCCAAAACCAAAGATGACCAATAATCCAGACTTTCACGATCTGAAGGTCTTTTCAAAACCAGCTGATAAAGCCTTTCTATAAAAAGTTCCGCTTTCTCTTTATCCGTATAATTGTTAATACCGTATTTTTCACATATATCTTTAAATTCATTTGAAAAAGCAAATTTATAAAAAAGTATATCTTTTGGATAGCTGTTTTTGTCAAGTATCTCCTTCCAGTAATCAAGACCGCTTTTTTCAGGGATTCTGTTGAAAAATGTTTTATACAAAATCTCTACATACTTTTTACTGTCTATATTTTTAGAACCAAATTCCGGCAGTTTTATAAACTGTTTGACTACATAAAGAGCTGTTTTGTTCTTGCTTTTAAGCTCGTTCTCCCAGTATAAAAGACCCTCATCATCCGGTTTTCTTTCCAAAACTTTTTTATAGAGATTATAAACAAATGTTTGAATCTGATTGATAGATAATTTTATCTTTGCTTCCAAAGGAGCAGCATTTCCGTTTTCGTTGAATGCCACTATACTGTAAATATATTCTGTATCCGGCTCCGCTGTAGTATCAACATAGCTGCTCTCATTTCTATCCGCCGTATAAATAAGTTCTTTGTTTCTGTATATTTTATACTTTTTATCATTTTTGTCACTGTCCGTCCAGCTTAGTTTTACATTTAAAACACCTTTTGGTTCTGCTTTAAATGCCAAAGGAGAAGCCGGTATATCCTGACTGTAATCTGAAATCTGAGCTTTTATGCTGTCACCCATGGAATCACCGTTTTTATTTGTCGCTTTTACTATATAAGTATATATGGTTACATTATCTTCCAGATTTTTATCCGTATAAGTTGTTACATTGGCTTCAACAGTATGAATCAATTTGTCATTTCTAAAGATTTTAAATCCCTCTTCGTCGTCACTGTTATCACTCCATGTAAGAACAATCTCTTTATTATCCTTTACCTTGGCAAACAGATTTGTAGGAGGCTGGGGAGGGTTTTGAATTATTTTAACATAAATGGAGACTTTTACACTGTCACTTATAGAATCTCCATCTTTATTCGTAGCTTTAACCATATATGTATAATATCTGTTTGTTTCAACATCGATATCGACATATTGGGTTTTATTGGCTTTAGTCGTGTAAATCAGCTCATTATCCCTATAAATTTTAAATCCATCTTCATTATCACTGTTGTCGCTCCATCTTAAAATAATATACTTGTCACTTTGCACTTCTCCAAAAAGATTTGTAGGAGGGATTATCATCGTATCTCTATCCAAAGTTGTTGCCTGAGCTTTTACAGATGTGGAAGATCCGATATCATTAATCGCTTTTATCTCATATTCATAGAGTGTTCCGGGCATTAAATGAGTATCTAAAAACATTTTGTCATCGGGTAATGCGGTATATATCAGTTTTTTGTCTCTGTATATCTCAAAACCCTCTTCATTATCACTGTTGTCGCTCCATCTTAATTCAACCTCTTTATCACCGTTTGCAACAGCCGTAAAATCGGAAGGCGCGTTTGGTTTGGAGAGAGGATCTTTTTTGGTTTTTACTTTTGCCAAAACAGGTTTGGATGCCCCTTTTGAATTTACAGCCACTATTTTATATACATAATTCGTATCTGCTTCAAGCTCTTTATCTATAAAAGATGTGTGCTGATTATCCAAAGTTGCTATCAGTTTTCCGTCTCTGTATATTTTATATCCCCTTTCGTTATCCGAATTGTCTTTCCATTGCAGTTTGACAACTTTTGCACTCAAAGGATTTACCCTGAAATCAACAGGAGGATTTGGCACATTTTTGTCTATATCAAAAGTCATGGCTTTGGCAGATGCAAAGATGGAAGCACCCTGTTCATTAACTGCTCTTATCGTATATCTATATAAAGTATTTGGTTTTAACTCTTTATCTGTATAAGATGTTTCATCGGCTTTTGCCTTATATATGAGAGTGTCATCTCTGTATATTTCAAAACCCTCTTCATTGTCGCTGTTATCGCTCCAACTTAGATTTATTATACTTTCACTAAAAGGTATAGCAACAAAATCCGTTACAGGCAAAGGCACCGTCTTTGTGATTTTTACCTTCACTTTGTCATAAGCCGAACTGCCTTGTGAATTTACAGCCTGAACCAGATATGTATATAAGATATCAGTTGTTACATCTTTATCTATATAGAAATTTACATCAACAGAAGTTGTAGTAAGAAGTTTGTCATTTTTATATATCTTAAAACCATTTTCATTTTCAGAATTATCATTCCATACCAGTTTTATAGTACTGTCATTGATAATAACAGCTTCCAAAGCGGTCGGAGGAGTAGGAATCGTATCCAAAGTTTTGATTTCTATGGAAACACCCTCACTCTCTCCCGCTTTATTGATTGCTTTTAGAGTATATTTATATGTCTTTGCAGATTCTACCGTCCTATCCGTAAAAGATGTCATATTTTCAGAAAGATATCCTATAACCATACCGTCTCTTTCTATCCTGAAACCATCTTCGTTATCGGAATTGTCTTTCCAACTGAGTGTTACAAAATTGCTCTTTATCTTATCAGCCTTGAAATCACTAGCAGATGCCGGAACAGACTGCAATGTTTTTATAGTTATCACATCACTTGAAGAATTTCCGCTTTCATTAAAAGCCTTTACCTCATACGCATAGGAAACTCCGCTTTCCAATCCACTGTCATTAAAATTGACAACATTTGCTTTTGTTGTTTTAATCAACTTGGAATTTCTAAAGATTTTAAATCCCTCTTCAACATCACTGTTGTCATGCCAGTAAAGTTCTACAGAATTATCAGTGATATTTTTGGCAGAGAGAGAAGTGGGCGGAGCCGGAATGGCTTTTATGGTTTTTACATCTATTTTTTTGGATTTGGAATCTCCCACCTCATTTGATGTTTTTATCTCATAGGTATATGAAGTATCGCTTTGAAGATTTTTATCCGTAAAAGTTATCTGATTTTTATCAAGAGTTTTTACAAGAGTACCGTCTCTAAAAATTTTTATCTTCTCTATGGGCTTTATCTCACTCTCCACAGGCATATCCCATAAAAGAGTCAATTGATCATCTTTGATATCTTTTGCAGCGAGATTTAAAACAGCATCAGGAACCTGAATGATTGTAAAAATCGATACTCCGTTTGAAAAATTTGACAAAAAAAGTTTGTTATCATCTATATATGTATGCAAACTCTTGCCATTAATGGTAATTTTTTCAACTATACTCATATTTTTGGGATCTGAAATATCTATAACTTTCACTCCTTTGTCATCATCCGATACAAAAGCAAAACCGTTCCATACCTGCACATCTTTGGCCTGACCGTCCGTATCAATACTTCCGATACTTTTTGGATTATTAACATCGCTTATATCAACTACATGAAGACCTTCATCTCCGTCTGCAATATAGGCATAATTACCTTCCACTTTGACACTGTAAGAAAAATCTTTTAGTTTTATCTGAGAAATTTTTTGAGGGTTGTCTCTGTTTGAAACATCTATTATAACAAGACCGTTATAACCGTCTGCTATAAATGCATAATTGCCTTTTAATACCACATCATTTGCATTTCCTCCGGCATCCAAAGTTCCTCTGACAGAGGGGTTGGAAGGATCTTCTACATTAACTATACTCAAACCGGCACTGCCGTTGGCCACAAATACGCAACAATCTTTCAATGCTATGGCTTTGGCGATACCACCGGTATCGACAGAACTTATCAAACTCGGATTTTTGGAGTTTGAAACATCAAGGATAAGAAGCCCTTTATGATTATTGGCAACAAAAAGAGTAGAATCTTTTACAACCACATCATTTGCAATACCGTTTTGATAATATTCCCCCAACAACTTGATATTGTCAATATCAGAAATATCAGCTATCTGAATACCGTTATAATCATTTGCGATATAAGCTTTTTTATCCACTATTTTTATCTTCTTTACCAAAGAAGCCATATCAAAATAAGAGACATGTTTTATATCATAAGGTTCGGAGATATCGATAACACAAGGCTCTTTATTATTCAACAGATAAATAAAATCTTCATTTACTTTTATATCATAACAGTTCCTGTTTGACTGAGACATACTGTCCACCAAAGTAGGAGATTTTTTATTTGTTATATCAACAACCTGTATATCGGTACCGTTAGCAATATATGCATAATCTCCTTTTATATCCACAGCCAGACAGTAGCCGTTTGTATCAAAAGTTCCTACCAATGTGGGATTATTCGGATCTGAAATATCTACTATCTGCAAACCTTTACTGTTTGCTATATAAGCATAGTTTTTATCAACTTTTATATCATTGCATTGTCCGTCCATTGCCAGATGGGCAATAGAGATCAATTTGTTGGGATTGGAAATATCCACTATATCAAGCCCGTCAAGAGTAGAAACCACATAAGCATAACTGTTTTGAATATCCAATGCCGTAGTATATCCGTTTATCTGAAAATAATTTAATATTTTTGGTGTTTTGGCAGAACTGACATCAACTACCGCCAAGCCTTTTTTACCAACGGCTATATAAGCATAATCTCCGTCTATTCTTACATCATTTGCTTCTGCTTTATCATTTACACTGCTGGTTTGTAAAAAATAGGTTTTACCCTCAATAAAAGGTTTTGAAACATTGGATATATTAACTACTATAAGACCATTTGAGCGACTTGTCAAATAGAGATAATTTCCTTTTATATCCATTTTGGCACTTACACCGATATTATTTATATATGATATCAACTTAACATTCTTTTTATCTGTAACATCAAAAATTTTTAATCCGTCTGTTGTAGATATAAAAATATTATTATCTTTAGAAGTTATGTTTTTCAAAGTTCCGCCAAAGGAGGTTGTCTTTTTTAATTTTATATCATTTTGTGCAAAAAGATTTCCTAAGATAGATAAAAGTAAAATCAAAACTATACTTTTTAATTTCATTTTTGCCCTTTGTTGTTCAATTATTTTTATTATATAATAATATCGGAAAATTATATCAATATTTTAATTTCTGTAAAATTAATCAGGCAATAATTATTCTATATTATTTATTTGTTATTTTATATATCTCTTTAGCCTCTTTTAGATCTATGATATGAAAGCCTTTATTAAAATCTGCCGTATAGGCAAAATCACCATTTACATCTACTCCAAGAATGCCGTACAAAGGAATATTTGCAACAATTTCAGGTTTTTTCAGATTACTTATATCTATCTCTATCAAACCGTTATACAGATCAGCCAAAAAAAGTTCATCTCCGACTATTTTCAGATCATGAACATAAACTTTTGTAGAAAAAGATGAGATGATTTTCAAATTTTTAGGATCCTTTATATCCACTATCTTCACTCCGCCTTTCCCGTTTGCTACAAAAAGATGATCACCTTTCAAATCCATGTTATATATCTCGTTTTCCACTCTGAAAGATGAGATAAATTTTGGCTTTTTAGGATCTTTTACATCTATTATCTTCATCGTAGAATCCAAACTTGCGACATATACGATATTTCCATTTGCCACTATATGATCCGGTTTTATATCAAGCTTATACGAAGAGATGATTTTGGGACTGTTTGGATTTGATATATCAGTTATATTCAAGATACCCTCACTGTTGCCTATATAAAGATAATTTCCCTCTTTAAAAAGAGAAGATACCGAACTTTCCGTACTGAGAGAACTTATGACTTTGGTTTTGTTTTTGTCAGATATATCTATTATCTTGACACCTTTGCTTCCGTTTGCCAAAAAGAGATAATTGCCTTCAACCTTTATATCATTTATATAATCTTCCTCTCTTATCGTCTCGGAAAGCAGTGAGATATCGGTTTTCTCATTTACACCTATTTTAGGTATGTCTTTTAGATCATTTAACTGTAAATAGAGACTGCCGACAAGCAGAGGTTTTATTGAACTGTTTATATCTATAATTTGAAGATTCTTATTAAAATCCGCTACAAAAGCCCTCTCTTTGCCGACAGCTATCCTATATGCTCCTTTTTCTATACTCATATCCGAAACTATGCCTTTTATAACAGGATTTGATATATCCAGAATTTTCAAACCTTCCTCATCATCTGCTATATAGGCATACTTTTCATCTATAAAAAGATCATCTGCTTTATAAGTGGAAAAAATTCCGCTTATTTTTGCATTTTTCGGATCCAGTATATCTATCACTTTCAAACCGGCATAAAGATCGGCGGCAAAAAGATAATCATTCCTGATAGCAACTCTCAATACTCTGCTGTCCAACTTTACAGACTTTACAAGCTTCAAATTTTTGGGATCTTTTACATCAACTATTTTTATACCCTCGTTAAAACAGGCAATATATGCATTGTTTTTATAAACAACAACATCTTTTGCATTGGCATAGGTTTTAAAATTTCCCAAATAAAGAGGTTTTGAAACATCACTTATATCATATACAAAAAGTCCTTCCTCCTCAACGGTTATATAAGCCAAATCATCCTTTACAAAGACACTTGAAGCGGTGATATCGGTATCTATCGAATTTAAAAAAAGAGGATTTTTCGGATCTGTGATATCATATATATCTATCGAATTTGAACTGTTAACCGAAAAGAGATAATTTTCATACACATATACTCTCAAACTGCCGTCACTTTTATCATCAGTTCCTATAAGTTTGGGATTTTTTATATCACTGATATCAACAACTTTTATCCCCTCTTTCCCACCTGCGATAAAAAGATAATCTTTGTATAAAGTTATATCCATTAAAAAATCGTCTATTTTCAAAGAACTCTCAAGAACAGGATGAGATGGATCTTTCACATCAACTATTTTCAAACCCGTATAACGATCAACAACAAAAACAAAATCCCCTCTTTTTGTCAAAGCATAAGCCTTATCACCGATACCAAAAGAAGACAACTGATAAATCCCCGCTTTACAGGCGATCTGAGACATTTTATCGGGACATACTTTTATCTTGGTATTTTGTATGATTTTATTGTTATTGGAATCTTTTGCGCTGATTGAAACCTCATAGACATTATCTTTGTCATTGTCTTTGGGAGTTCTGAAAAAGAGCGGATTTTTCAGATAAAGCTCATTTTGTACTATCTTGAAAAACTCTTTATCCGCTGTGTCCTCTATCCCAAACTCTATGGGCAAAGAGTGATCCAAAGCTTCAAGTTTTGTTATAAAAGTCTGATTGTCATCTATCACGATAACCGACGGAAGAGAAAAAGAGGGAGGATAGATGTCTTTTAAAACCGGAATATCTTTTTTTAAAAATCTGTCGGTTATCTCTTTGAACTCATTTGACGCCAAAAAATCATCCAACAAATCATCTCTGCCGTAACCGTTTTGAAGTTTGTCCAACCAGTACTCAAACCCCTCTTTTTCCGGCTCTCTGTTTAAAAGAGTTCTATAAGATATCTCTATAAACTTTTTGTCGGAAAGTTCTCTTTTTAAAAGTTCTTTTGAATAAAAAAAATCTTTTGCAATTCTTTGGGGAGTTTTCTTTTTGCTTCGTAACTCTTCATACCAGTAATCCAAACCGAATCCGTCAGAGTTTCTCTCCAAAATAAGATTATAAAATCTCTCCAAAAAAGCGACTGTGAGATCTTTTTTATCATAAGGCATTATGCCGTGATTCAAAGTAAACTCTTCAAATTCTTTTGAAAAAACAAACCGGTAAAAAAGTTGCAGTCTTGGAATCTTTTTGTTTTGAAGCATATCCATCCAGTAGTTATAACCCTCTTTATCGGGTTTTC
Organism: uncultured Campylobacterales bacterium; assembly: GCA_964450755.1. Classification (GTDB taxonomy): domain Bacteria; phylum Campylobacterota; class Campylobacteria; order Campylobacterales; family JAADDG01; genus JAADDG01. Next base: position 885 of record CAYVDJ010000047.1, on the reverse strand, counting down.
TGTCCAAAAGTGTTTTATAAACTCTTTTGATAAACTCATCATCACTCAACCCCTGTTTCTCCAACTCACTGCTTGTAAAAAAGTAGCGGGTTACATCCGTAGCGGTTTTATTGTCTGTATAAAGAGCGTTTTGCCAGTACTTTATCCCCTCTTCGTCGGCATTTCTGCCTAAAATATCCTGATAAAGAAGAGTCAAAAAAGAGTTGATACTGTTCTCTCTTGTCTGATATGCATAAAGGTTATTTACATAGAAAAAGAGAGATAAAAAAATAAAAAATTTGGAAACAATTTTTTTAAACTGAATAGACATTATAAATTTCCTTTGCTTTATTGAGCAATATCGGAAATTTATAAAGTTATTTTATATTTTATGAGAGAATGTTTCTTATACCGATTGCATACCATAGAATAAAAAGATTCAAAACAAATATAAGCATGGAACTTCCTCTTGAAAAAAACTGTTCTATTTTGGATCTCTCCTGATTGTGTGTTTTAAAAGCGATAAACATATGAAGCGCCGTAAGCAAAGTTATAGTTACGATCATAAAAAGTTTTGTTTTCATCAAAGTATAAAGTTCAGTTCCTTTTGCATGTTCAAAAACATCCAAAAAACCAAAATGCATAAACATACTCATACCCGTAATCCACAAAAGCACCAGCCAAAATGTCTCAAAATAACCATAAATAGGTCCCAAATAATAATAGACACTCTTTTGGGCATCCCTGTCTCTAAGCAGTATCCCAAGAGCAAAAAGCAAAAGAGACCCCCCAATCCAAGCCGTTGCCGATAAAATATGGATATACAAAACTATCTTCATAAAATTCTCCCTCTATAAATTGAGAGAATTTTATCATAAAAACTTAAAAATATCCCCTACTCTTTAC
>CAYVDJ010000046.1:0-6408 GCA_964450755.1 uncultured Campylobacterales bacterium | reverse complement strand
GTTGGGCAAAATCCTCTTTTTTTTGGAAAAAAATTCTCTCAAAGCAGAATTTATAAGATTTGTCCATCCAAATCAAAACAAAAATGCAAATCTGATAATGATATGCGCCCGAAAAAACTCAAAAGCGCTTACTCAGATACTGCCTCCTTTGATAACTCATGAAAAAGGCGATTTTTCCAATGAGGCAAAAGAGATATTTAAAAAAACGGCTACGCACAGTATTAAGTATTGAGGATTAAACTCTCATAATATCTCTTCATCAAAGGTACTGAAACATTCTCTTTTTCGGCTTCGTTGATGATGTAACCGCACAGTGCTTCAAGTTCGTTCTGTTTGCCTTTTTCAAAATCGATCTGCATTGAGGTTTTTGATTTGTAGGGAATATTTTGAGCCTGTTTCAGTACGCTTTGTATATTTCTCTCATCCAAAGAGATTCCCTTTTTATTTGCCACTGAAACTATTTCATTTAAAAGCTTGTTTAATTGCTCTTTTTTCTCCTGTATGATCCATCCCACAGGTTTTTTGTAAAAAGATGTCATAACGGCAAAAGAGCTTATAAAAAGATATTTTTTCCATGTTTCAAATTCGATATTGTCTGTCAGTTTGTTTTTCAAACCGGCTTCATCAAAGAGTTTTTTTAGCTTTTGCAGATTCTCTTTTTTGACAAATCTGCTTCCAAAAACCAAAAAGAAAGTATTGCCGTACTTTTTTATCACTCCGGGTTCTTTTATATTGGATAGGATATAAACGGAGCTGTTTAGTATGGGATTTTTCGGGTATATCTCTTTTAATTTCAGATCATGATCCACTCCGTTTAGGATGGGCATAAGATATGTTTTATCGGTTATGTTGTTTTTTATCAAAGAGGCGGCATTTTTTAGATCGTATGATTTTACGCAAAAGATGACAAGATCAAAAAAACCTTCATCTGTCGGATTATCCGTTATAAAATCAGGTGTTACATTGAAAATTTCATCTTCATCTATTATCGTCAAACCTTTTTTTCGGATGGCTTTTAGGTGTTCTCCTCTTGCTATAAATCCTACATGGTTTTTTCCTGTTTTTAAAAGTTTTGCACCTGTATATCCTCCCACTCCCCCGGCTCCGACTATGGCTATTTTCATCTTTGATCCTTTACAGATAGTTTTATGAAATTATACTATGATTGGGAGAAAACAGGGTATCTGAAAAATCTTTAAATAAATAAATTATTTTTTATATTAATATTTTATTTTAGTAAAAAGGGTATAATAAATTTAACTTTAAAAACAAAAAGAGGAGGAATGAAGATGTCAAGAAAAAAGATTATCTGTATCTTGATCTGTCTATTGTTGTTTTTGGGTATGCTCTATTTTATCAGCAGCAGAACCAAATCAGTTGCTACGGGGGATTCTAACAAAATCTCATCTACGCTAAATTCCGGTGAAGTATCACATACTCAAAATCTTGTAACAAACAGCCATGAAGAGGCTAAAGAAGAGGCACCAAACAAATCTGCTTCTTTGGATACTGCTGCCAAAGAGGAGGCTAAAAGCGTCGAAGAAGAGAGTACTCAAACAGAAGAAAAAGCGGTAAATGCAGATGAGAAGAGTAAAGCGGTTGAAGAACCGGTAAAACAGGAAGAGGCTGCAACGGAAGAACCGGTGAAACAGGAAGAGGCTGTAAAAGAGCCGGTAAAAGAGGAAGAGAGTGTGAAAGAGGAACCTGTAAAAGAGGAAACGACTACAAAAGAAGAATCACCAAAAGAAGAGACTCCATCAGCCCAAACAGAAGAAAAAGCACCTCAGCCGGAGATTTCACAAAAGTCAAAAGAGATAGAACTTGAGATAAAAGATATCCTGCGACTCAATAAGATCGAATTTGAAACAGCAAGTGCGGTTATAACTCCAAACGGAGAAGCCATCATAGTAAAAATTGCCGAAGTTTTGAAAAAATATCCCAATATAAAAGTGGAGATAGCAGGACATACCGACTCAGCCGGTAATAAAGAGTTCAATCAAAAATTATCCCAGCAAAGAGCAGACAGTGTCAAAGAGGAGTTGATCAAACAAAATATCGATTCTTCAAGATTGACTGCCAAAGGGTATGGAGACAGCAAACCTCTTGTAACAAAAGGTGATTCACAGGATATTCAGGAAAATCGAAGAGTAGAATTTCATATCATCGCTGAATGAGAAAAAAGCCGATACTTTCGTGTCGGCTTACTCCTTTGAAAGCAAAGCTTTCAGTTGCTTTATCCTCTCTTCTATACCGAAAAATCTCTCTTTGGTAAGATCAGGATATGTTCCGTTTAGCCCTTTGCCGTCATCTCCATGACATCCTCCACAGTTGCTTGTATAAAACATCTGGGCTTTTTGTGCCTCTTGGTGGTGGGAACTTTTTTTGCCGGACAACTCCGTTACGAAATAGGATATCAGTTTTGCCGTTTTTTCATCAACCAAACCAGACTGCATCTCTCCTCCCGGATAGTTATGCCCCGATGAACCATCTCTTATAACTTTTTGAATATACTCTTCAAGATACTCTATGGTATCTATCCTTGCATACTCCTTTTTTAAAGAGAGAGAGTCTTTTGGCAAAATTGCAGTTTCATCGGATATTTTTTCTTTTTCTTTTATATCATCCTCTTTTGCGCAGGAAGCAAAAAAAAGAGCGATTGATAACAGCGATACGGATAAATATTTTTTCTTCATAAAATCTTCCTCTTTGTTTATTTCGGAGTAATTATATCCTAATTTTATGATTAAAATAGCAAAAAGTGATAATTGGCTATAATATTCCAAATCTTATGAAGGAAAAAAATGGGTAGAGCATTTGAATATCGCCGTGCGGCGAAAGAGAAAAGATGGGGGAAAATGTCCAAGATATTTCCAAAACTCGGCAGAGTTATCACAATGGCGGCAAAAGAGGGAGGAGAGGATCCGGATATGAATCCAAAACTGCGTACAGCGATCCTAAACGCCAAAGCGCAGAATATGCCAAAAGACAATATCGAAGCAGCTATCAAAAGAGCATCTGGCAAAGATGCCAAACTCATCCAAGAGGTAAGTTACGAAGCCAAAGGACCTTACGGAACTCTTCTTTTTATAGAGTGCGCAACCGACAATCCAACCAGAACGATAGCAAACCTAAGAGCTATCCTGACACGCAACAAAGCAGAAGCGCTGAAAAACGGATCTCTTGATTTTATGTTTACAAGAAAAGCGGTTTTTAACATCCAAAAAACTCCCGATATGGATATAGAAGAGCTTGAACTTGAACTAATCGATCACGGTTTGGAAGAGTTGGAGATCGAAGAAGACTCAACTGTAACGCTTTACGGCTCTTATGAGAGTTTTGGAACATTGTCAAAAGCTTTGGAAGAGATGAATATAGAACCCAAAAAATCCCGCTTGGAGAGGATACCAAATACAACCGTACAGCTAAACGAAGAACAGATGCAGGAAGTTGAAACACTGATAGACAAATTGGAAGATGACGAAGATGTACAGGCGGTTTATACAAATATAGCATAAAACAGATATTTGTTTTTGAAAGCGATGCTTCAGCTTCTCTTAAGGTACGACTGAAGTCGTACTTCCGGCAGAAATAGATAAATTAGGAAAAAAGATGATAAAAAAATTGATCCAAAATATCATCTCAAAGATGATAAAGAAAACTGTTTCAGATACCGTTTCGCAGGAGATAAAAGAGTTCAATATAAAAAGTACGAACTCTTTTAGGGAAGAGAGAAATGTTACTCTTTATGCAAAAGATCCTTTCAAAAAAACCATTTTTGTCTCTTATGCCAGAAAAGATCAAAAAGAGGTAAGTGATCTGATAGAGAGGCTGGAGGTATTTCTAAAAACGATATCTTCTGAATATACATTTTCATTTTGGAAAGATGAACAGAAACTTTTATGCGGAGAAGATATAAAAGGGGAGATATCAAAAGCCATAAACAGTTGTGATTTTGGACTTTTTATGATGAGTGAAAATTTTCTGGCAAGTGATTTTATCAAAAGATACGAAAAACCCTATCTTGAAAAGAAAGAGATTCTTTTCATAGCTTCCATTTATTATCTTGATCCCAAGATTTATGGTATCGGTGAAAAAGTAATCTTCTCCTACAAAGACAAAACAGGCTATGCAAGATGTAAAAACAAAAGAGAGTTTGCCCAAAAACTGGCTCTTGATATCATCAATGTTACCAAAAAAAGCCAAAAGCAAGAGAATACGGATAAACAACTTACCGCCGTCAAAGATACGCTAAATTCTCTGATAGCAAGTTATGAGAAAAACAATCCCAACCACGACACAACGGTTGATATAGATAAATTTTTCGTAACGAACAAAGGAGTCATAGCCGATCCCGAAGCGATAAAAGAAGATGAATATATCCATGACAAAAGCAACAAAACGGATGTGGTTGATTATATCAAAAGGTGGCAAAGCGATCCAAAAAGCAAACCGTTTTTTGCTCTTTTGGGAGAAGCGGGAGCAGGTAAAACATGGGTATGTATGAAAGTAGCCCGTGAACTGTTAACGCAAAAAAACTCCGATCTCTCTCCTGTATATCTGGATCTAAGACACTTTGCAAACTCAAACTCCATAGATGCAGAGTTTACCCTTGAGAGAGTTTTAAAAACAGTGATAGAGAGTTCTGAAAATTCTCTGAAAGTAACAAATTCTGTAGAAAACATCTTTGAACTCATAGAAAAAGGTAAAGCATTTGTGATTTTTGACGGTTTGGATGAGGTTTTCGTACACCTAAACGCCAAAAAGAGAGAGATCGATTTTATCAGCAAACTAAAAGGAGTTACCCACAATCACAAAAATAACAAAATCCTTTTCTCCTGTAGAACGAACTATTTTAGAACCATCAAAGAGCAGTTTTCAATGTTTGCAAACGATAGAAGCAAAGAGGAGAAAAAAGAGTTTGAATCGATGGTACTTTTACCTTTTTCATGGGATCAGATAGAGGAGTATTGCAAAAAAGCAGAGATAGATTTCAACCATTACAAAGATATCGTCCTCTCCATTCATAATCTTGAGGAGTTGACAAAAAGACCCTATCTGCTCAAACTCATCACCTCCCAGTTGGAGAGGCTAGAAAAGATGAAAAAAGACAAAAAGAGGATAAATTCGGCTGATATCTATCTAAATATCATAGAGGATTGGATAGAGAGAGATGTCGGCAAACACTCGATAGACGAAGCGCACAAAAAAGCTTTGATGAGAGATCTCGCAGCTCATCTGTGGAGAGAGAAAAGGAGAGAACTTCCTTATGAGAAACTTCACAAATGGTTTGAAGAGCATCCTTTGATAATCAAAAATTATGACAGATCAAGTATGGAGAAACTAAAAAGTGATCTAAGAGGCGCTACTTTCATAACAAGACCGGGAATAAAAAGCTTTTCATTCGCCCATACCTCTTTGCAGGAATTCTTTTTGGCGTGGTATCTGACGGAGGCTTTGAAAGAGGGAGAGTTGGAAAAATTTGATATGGATATCCCCTCCATCGAGACGATGAGGTTTTTCATACATCTGTGGCAAAGTGAGGAAGACGAAACGGACAGAGAAAATATGATGCGAAATTTTCAAAAACTCTCTGAAAAAATACTGGCTTTTGAGATATATTTGACAGCTTACAAATCGGAGTTTGATATCCCTTTAGAAAAGCCTTTTTATCTAAAAGATATCGATTTTTCACAAAGTACTGTTACAGGAGATGAAAAAAATCCGATAGATTTGAAAAACTCCGTTTTTGAAAACTCAAACTTTAGCCAAAGCCAATTTGGATATATCGATTTTTCAGGATGCTCTTTTATAAACTGTAGCATCCATGACTCTCTCTGGCAGGATATGAAACTTGATAATGCTGTTTTTAAAAACTCCTCTTTAAAAGCGTGGTTTGTCAGAAACTCAACCCTTTTAAACTGTGATTTTAAAGAGAGTGAGGTTAAATACTCAAAACTTTTTCGCTGTAAATTTGATAAAATCCACAAAGACCTTTTTGTCTCGGCTACTCCTTCTCGCCCCTCTTTCAAAAAAACCGGTAATTTTCACTCTATGGTTTCTACTGCTCACAGCTATGAGGTTAACAGCGTAGCGATAAGCGGTGATGGAAAATTTTTGGCTTCCGCATCTAATGATAATAGTGTAAAGCTTTATGACCTAAAGAGTATGAATCTAATCAAATCTTTTGATGATCACAGTGATGATGTTACCGGCGTAGCGATAAGCGGTAACGGAAAATTTTTGGCTTCCGCATCTTTGGATAAGAGTGTAAAGCTTTATGATCTAAAGAGTATGAAGCTAATCAAATCTTTTGATGATCACAGCAGTGGGGTTACCGGCGTAGCGATAAGCGGTGACGGAAAATTTTTGGCTTCCGCATCTTTGGATAAGAGTGTAAAGCTTTATGAT
>CAYVDJ010000045.1:0-27644 GCA_964450755.1 uncultured Campylobacterales bacterium | reverse complement strand
GTTTTTTTACAAAACTCCTATGATATAGTAAGTCTCTTTCCCTTCTACTTTTTGAAGTTTTACTTTGTATTTGTCAGCCCATTTTTTTATGAGAGTATTTACTTTTTCTATCTCCTCTTCATCCTTGCCTTCGTTTTTTATCTTAAAATAGTCATGAGTACTTGAGAGGGTAACATAAGAATCAAAAGGTTTCAGATTGTCATTTAGGGCAAGTAGATGTTTTCCTATATGCTCAAAACCTTTTGTGTTTTTGATAACTCTTTTGAGTTGTGTTTTTGCATTTTCACTCTGTCTGTAACCAAACTGTACCAATAAAGTTTCATCTAAAACATTTACCATTTTTATCCTTTCCTATTTTTCCTGTTCGGCGATCAGAACATCTTCTATCACCTTTGTTATATCTCCGTCCAAGATGGCATCTACATTTGAATATGCCTGATTGCTTCTTGTATCCTTTATCTGCTGATAAGGGGCCAATACATAACTTCTTATCTGATGCCCCCACCCTATTTCGCTTTTTGCAACTCCCTCTTTTTCGGCTTTTTGCTTTTCAAGTTCGAGTTCATAAAGCCTTGACTTTAACATTTTCATCGCATTTGCGCGATTTTTATGCTGACTTCTGTCATTTTGACACTGCACAACTATACCGGTTGGGATATGTGTTATCCTTATAGCCGAATCTGTTTTATTGACATGCTGTCCACCCGCACCACTCGCCCGATATGTATCAACTCTGATCTCTTTATCCTCTATGACGATATCGATATCATCATCAACTTCCGGAGAGACCATCACGGAGGCAAAAGAGGTGTGCCTTCTGGCATTTGAATCAAAAGGACTTATACGAACAAGACGATGAATACCGTTTTCGGCTTTTAGATAACCGTAGGCATTTTCACCTTTGACGATAAAACTGACATCTTTGATCCCCGCTTCTTCACCCTCTTGAAAATCAAGCTCCTCCACTTTAAAACCTTCTCTCTCTGCCCATCTTAGATACATACGATAAAGCATACTTGCCCAATCCTGCGATTCGGTGCCTCCGGCTCCCGGATGTATGGAGACGATGGCATTTTTTGAGTCATCTTCACCGCTTAACATCATCGCGATCTCAAGCTTTGTGATGATCTCTTCCAACCCTTCCGCCTCTTTGAAAAGCTCATCCAAAGTCTCTTCGTCATTTTCACCTGAGGCCATCTCAAAAAGCTCTTTTGCATCTTCTATGGCACTTTTTGCTTTCTGATATCTTTGAAGGATAGAGTTTATCTTGTTTTTTTCCTGCTGAATTTTGGCAGCTTCTTTTGCATCATTCCAAAAATCAGGCTTTTGTTCTATCTCTTCTATCTCATTTAACCTCTTTTTTAAATCGTCCGGTTTTATGATCTTTGCAATATTGTCTATCTTGATATCAAGCTTCTTCAAAAGCTCACTATATTCATAACTATCCAATTTTTCTCCTAAATCTGCTATAATATTAAATTATTCTATAAAACTTTGTTATCATACTAAAAAGAGACTTAAAATGGAAATATTTTCTAAACCAGATGATTTGATTAATTATAAAAAAACTTTAAAAGGAAGTGTGGGTTTTGTTCCCACGATGGGGGCGCTTCACAACGGTCATATCTCACTGATAAAAAGATCCGTTCAGGAAAACGATCACACCATTGTTTCGATCTTTGTAAATCCCACCCAGTTTTTGGAGGGAGAGGATTTTGACAAATATCCAAAAAAGATAGAAGCCGACAGCAAAATATGCGAACTTGCGGGAGTAGATATACTTTTTTTACCGACAAAAGAGGATATCTATATAAACAGCGATGAAGTTTTGATAAATGCACCGAAGATAAAAGGATATATCCTAGAAGGCTACCACAGACCCGGACATTTTGACGGTGTTTTGAGAGTTGTTTTGAAACTTTTTAATATCACTTCACCGACAAAAGCATATTTTGGTAAAAAAGATGCACAACAACTCTATCTGATAGAGAAGATGAAAAGAGAGCTTTTTTTGGATATAGAGATAGTTCCCTGCGATATTATCAGAGAAGAGAACGGTTTGGCTATGAGCAGTAGAAATGTCTATCTCTCCCCGACAGAGAGAAATCAGGCTCTTTTGATCTCAAGAGCTTTAAAAAGAGCTTCAAATCTCATCATCAGCGGTCAAAGAGATGCAAAAAAGATAAAAGAGTATATGATGGATGTATTAAAAGAGATCAGAATAGAGTATGTGGAGATCACTGACAGAGATTTCAACAAAACAGATGAGATAAAGATAGGAGAGAGTATCATTTTGATAGCCGGATATGTGGGTGATACAAGACTTATCGATAATATATGGGTATAAAATATGAATAAAAAATTACATTTGGTATCTCTTGGCTGTACCAAAAATCTTGTGGACAGTGAAGTGATGCTTGGAAAACTGAAAGATTACCAATTGACAAATGAACCAGAAGATGCCGATGTTATCATCGTAAATACATGCGGTTTTATAGATGCGGCAAAAGAGGAGAGTTTGGAGAGTATCTTAAACCTGCATCAGCAGAGAAAAAAAGATTCTCTTTTGGTTATGAGCGGCTGTTTGAGTGAACGATACAAAGAGGAGCTTCAAAAAGAGCTAAAAGAGGTGGATATCTTCACAGGTGTAGGAGACTATGACAGGATAGATGAAATCATAAAAGCCAAAAAAAGCTCTTTTAGTCCTGAAACCTATCTTATAAAAGATGAAGAGAGAGTGATCACCGGCTCAAACTATCACGCTTATATAAAACTGAGCGAAGGATGCAATCAAAAATGCAGTTTTTGCGCTATTCCCTCTTTCAAAGGAACTCTAAAATCAAGAGAACTAAAAGAGATCGTAAAAGAGGTTGAAAAATTAACCAAAAAAGGTTTTTATGATTTTAGTTTCATCTCACAAGACAGCAGTTCTTATCTGAGAGATTTCAATATCAAAGATGGACTTGTTGATCTGATAGATGAGATAGAAAAGACAGAGGGAGTAAAAAGCGCAAGGATACTCTATCTCTACCCGACAACCCTAAGCGATCAACTGATCGACAAAATCATCTCTTCAAAGATCTTTCACAACTACTTTGATATGCCTATCCAGCACATAAGCGACAAAATGCTAAAAATCATGAAAAGAGGAGCATTAAAAGAGACGATTATCCATCAACTGACAAAGATGAGAGAGAGTGAAAATTCATTTTTGAGAACAAGTGTAATCGTAGGTCATCCAAAAGAGAGTGAAGAGGATTTCAAAGAACTTTGTGAGTTTTTGGAAGATTTTGATTTTGACAGAGTAAATATCTTTGCCTATTCTGATGAAGAGGGAACAAAAGCCTATGAAATGAAAGAGAAGATAGACAAAGATACGATAGAAAAAAGGATAGAAATCCTAAATAAAACAGTAGAGAGAAAATTCCAAAAAAGTCTGAAAAAGGATCTGAACAAAGAGGTTCTTATCATCGCAAAAGGAGAAAGCAGCGAACACGAATATCTAATCGGAGCCAAAAAAACAGAGTGGGCTGAAGAGATAGACGGAGAGATATTGATCAATGACTCCCAGATAGAAGAACAGATCCAAACAGGCAGGATATACAAAGCTCTTATCACCGATATAGCCGGAGACAAACTACTTGCAACAGTTACCCAAACTATCCTCTAAAACTCTCAGCCTTTTGAAAAACAGAAAAAATCTTCTTGCTTTTTCGGCAGGAGTTGATTCTTCTGCCTTGTTTTTTATCCTAAAAAGCCATGGGATAGAGTTTGATATAGCTTTGGTAAACTACCAAACTCGTACAACTTCCTATGAAGAGGAGAGCTACGCCCTCTCTTTGGCAAAAAGGTTTGACAAAAAGGCATTTATCAAAAGAGTAAAACTAAAAGACAAAAATTTTGAACACAATGCAAGAATTACAAGATATGATTTTTTCAAAGAGATCATCAAAAAAGAGGGTTATAACTCTCTCATAACCGCCCACCAGCTAAATGACAGATTTGAATGGTTTTTGATGCAACTTTCAAAAGGCGCGGGAGTTGTAGAGCTTTTGGGATTTGACGAGATAAAAGAGAGAGAGGATTACACACTTTTCAGACCTCTTGCAAATGTAACAAAAGAGGAGTTAGAGGATTTTTTAAAGAGAAATAAGATAAAATACTTTATAGATAAAAGCAATAAAGATGAAAAATACAAAAGAAACTTTATAAGAAAAAATTTTGCGGAACCATTTTTGAGACTTTATAAAAACGGAATTATAAAAAGCTTTGAATATCTAAACAGCGACAAAAGCAGACTCTATCAGCCAAAAATCCTATATAAAGAAAAAGAGCTTTATATTTTGGAAAAAAAAGACGATGATACCGAAAATATAAGAGAGATAGACGAGATACTAAAAGCAAATTCCATTCTGCTCTCAAACGCTTCAAGAAGAGAGCTTTTAAATCAAAAAGAGTCCGTCGTTTCACACAAAATGGCTGTTTGCATAACAAAAGACAAAATTTTTATAGCACCCTATATAAAAACAACAATGGATAAAAATTTTAAAGAAAAATGCAGAACAGCAAAGATTCCTCCAAAAATAAGAGGATATCTCTATCAGGAAAAAATTATTTTATAAAAAGGAGACAGATTATGATAAAAATTATCGGTATAATATTTTTATTTATATATCCTGTTTTTGCACAAAACATCACCCAAATCACAACAAACAACACCAATCAAAACTCACCCGATATCTATAAAGACAAAATAGTATATCAAGATTACAGAAACCAGAATTTTGATATTTATCTTTATGATACAAGCACAGGCGAAGAGACTCAGATCACAACCGACACCGATTATCAGGGAAATCCAATCATTTACAGAGATACAATAGTTTATGAAAGTAACGAAAAAAACAAATATGCTCTTTATATGTATGATCTAGTTACGAAAGAAAAGACACTCATAACATCCAAAATGGTAAACGGATATTCTCTTTATGAAAATCATCTTGTTTGGGCGGAGGATTCGGCTATCTATCTGTTTGATACCGACCAAAAAACAATCACCCAAATCATCCCAAAATCATCCCAAAACTGGAATGAAAATCCCTCTGTTTATAAAAACAAAGTTGTATGGGATGACGGAAATTCTCTATATCTGTACGATCTCTCAACCGAAACCACTTTGAAGATAGCCTCTGCAAATCAGGCACACCCTGACATCTGGGAAGATAAAATCGTATGGCAAAACTGCACTGAAACAGGCTGTAACATATTTTTGTACGATATACAGACAAAAAAGACAACCCAAATCACAAATGACTCTTTTGATGAGAGAAATCCCAAAATTTACGGAAACAAAATAGTATGGTATTCAAACAAAAACGGAAACTGGGATATCTTTTTGTATGATATACAAACCAAAAAAACAGTTCAGGTTACAACCAACAAAGCCGATCAGACATTTGCAAAAATCTATGACGGCAAAATCGTATGGGTTGATGAAAGAGCGGGAATAAACAATGAAGATATTTATATGAGCAGTGTAGAAAGTTCAGGCAATGATTATTTGCGATATACATCTCCCTATATGAATACATCCTCAACTTACAGAACATATATAAAAGTTTTCAATATAGATTCATGCTCTGTAAATATAAAAGCGCTCGTTTACGATTCAAAAGGAAATTATGTCAATTCTCCCTTTGATCTCTACAAAGATCTAAAACAAAACCACTCAACAGTAATTTATGCAAAAGATATACGATCCAAAGCCTCTTTGGAAGGAACCAATCTTTTGGAATCATTTGGAATCACTCTTTTGTACTCCTGTGCAGACAAACCGCTGGATCCAAACAAAATCTTCACTCAAATAGTTCAAAAATCACCAAGCGGTCAAAGGGTTATGCCCGTATATAAAAATGATGAAAGTATAAAGGGAGAAGGCAAGATCATCATCCCGCACATTTATAAAGATTCATCTGCCAAACACAGCAGTTACAGAGCATTTATACAGTTTCTAAACATCTCTTCCAAAGTGGTTACGGCAACGATAAAAGCCTATTCAAAAAGCGCAAATCTCTATACAACCACATACACACTACCCGCAAATGCAACAACCCTGATAAAAACAAGAACTCTCTATCCCGATCTCGGCGCACCTTACGGAACGATACTCTCTCTTGTTATAGAGATAGATAACAACATAGAAGACATATATCCTGTCATGGTACAAAAAACCCCCGACGGACCACGGGTTCTTGAGACATTCAAAATAAAATAGAACCGGAAAGTACGGCTTTTCAGTCGTACCTCCGATACAGATGAATTGTTATTTCTTTTTGTTAAAGCTCCTTCACATAAAAATTATGCTAAAATTTAAATAATTAAATATATCAAAAGGTTTTATTAAGATGAGTAATAAATTGAATATTATGTTGGTGGCTTCCGAGGTTGTTCCTTTTGCCAAAACGGGAGGTCTTGCGGATGTGGCGGGAGCATTGCCCAAAGCTTTGGAGAAACTTGGACACAATGTTATCGTTGTTATGCCTCGTTACTATATAGTCGATAAAGAAAAATACAACCTAAAACCTCTTGAAGGCGCTCTTGGTGTTCCCATGGGGGTAATGGGTGAGCTTTGGTGTATGGTATTTGAGGGTAAAATACCCGGATGCAATGTTCCTGTCTATTTTATAGAATATGAAGGATTTTTCGGAAGATCCGGACTCTATGACGAAAACAATCTGTCATACGGCGATAATGACAACAGATATGTTTTTCTAAGCAAAGCTGCAATGCAAACTGCCAAAAAACTTCGTTTCAAACCCGATGTCATACACGCAAACGACTGGCATACGGCAGCAATTCCTCTTTTCTTAAACACCAGCTATCTTTGGGACAGTGATTTTGAAGATACGGCAAGTATTTTAACAATTCACAATCTTCAACATCAAGGCAAATTTTATAAAGGTCTGATGGATGTAATGGGAGTGGGATGGGAACATTTCACCCCGCAGGAGCTTGAAGAGTTTGACGGAGTCAATCTCCTAAAAGGAGGTATTGCAAATTGTGATATTTTAACTACGGTCAGCAAAAGATATGCGCACGAAATCCAAACTTCAGAATTTGGCTGGGGACTTGAACATATCATACAATCTCACAATGACAAACTTTTCGGTATTTTAAACGGTGTCGATTATGACGAGTGGTCTCCTGCCGTTGATAAATTTATCGCCCAAAATTATGATGCCGATGATCTAAGCGGTAAAAAAGTATGTAAAAGAGAACTTCAAAAACATTTCGGACTTCCCCAAAGAGATGATGTTCCTGTTATAGGACTTGTAGGAAGACTGGCAGAACAAAAAGGCATAGGACTGTTGGCCGAAAGTATCTGGAGTATGCTTGAGATGGATATTCAAATCGTACTGCTTGGAAGCGGTGAAAGCTGGGCTGAAGATATGTTTAACCATGTGGCACACTGGAAAAGAGACAAATTTGCCTGTCATATAGGATATGACAACGCTCTTTCCCACAAGATAGAAGCCGGTAGCGACTTTTTTCTGATGCCCTCTTTGTTCGAGCCTTGCGGACTCAACCAAATATACAGTCTCAGATACGGAACTCTACCGATAGTAAGAGCCGTAGGAGGACTTGATGATACGATAGAAAATTATGATCCATACAGCAAAAGCGGAACGGGATTTAAATTTTATGAAGCAAGTGGCAGAGCGCTTTTGGGAACTGTCAAGTGGGCAATAGATACATGGTATAACGATAAAGATGCGATAGATACCCTCATACAAAATGCCATGGCAAAGAGATTTGACTGGGAAAGTTCAGCCAAAGCCTATGAGGATATTTACCGCCTTGCCATAGCCAAAAGAAAATGTAAAAAATATCAATAAGGAAAAATAATGAAATATCCAATCCATCACGATTTCAGCCTCTTTACCGACTATGACATCTATCTTTTCAAAGAGGGAAAACATACGGAGCTTTATAAAAAATTCGGAGCCCATATCGTAAAAAACGACAATAAAGAGGGAGTCTATTTTTCCGTATGGGCACCTAACGCCAAAAGTGTCAGTGTAAGAGGAGATTTCAACAACTACGATACCGACTCTCATCCTTTGAAACTGCGGGAAGATGAATCAGGCATCTGGGAAGGATTCATAGAGGGAGTAAAACAGGGACTTACCTACAAATACCACATAAGATCAAAATTTCACAATATCGTTCATGACAAAAGCGATCCTTACGGCTTTTACTGGGAAACTCCTCCAAAATCCGCCACAAGAATATGGAATATAGAAAATTATCGATGGAAAGATGAGAAATGGATGAAAAAGAGGCATAAACACAATGCCCTAAATGCCCCTATATCCATCTATGAAGTTCATCTTGGATCATGGCGAAGAAAAGTAGAAGAGAAAAACAGATATCTGACCTACAGAGAACTGGCAGATGAACTTGCAGAGTATCTAAAAGAGATGAACTATACCCATGTAGAACTTCTGCCTGTTACCGAACATCCGTTTGAGGGTTCATGGGGTTATCAGGTAACGGGATATTATGCACCGACTGCAAGATTTGGAGAACCTGAAGATTTTATGTATTTTGTAGATACGATGCACAAAAACGGCATAGGTGTTATCATGGACTGGGTGCCTTCTCACTTTGCGGTGGATATGCACGGTCTTATCAATTTTGACGGAACCGCACTTTATGAACATGAAGACCCAAGACAGGGTTATCATCCCGAATGGGGCAGCATTATCTTTAACTACGGCAGAAACGAAGTTAAAGCATTTCTTATAAGCAATGCTCTGTTTTGGCTGGAAAAATATCATATCGACGGGATAAGAGTCGATGCGGTAGCTTCAATGCTCTATCTAAACTACGCAAGAAAAGAGGGAGAGTGGATACCCAACAAATACGGTGGCAATGAAAATCTTGAAGCGATAGAGTTTCTAAAAGAGTTAAATACATCCATGTACACAAAATTTAACGATATAGTCAGTATCGCCGAAGAGTCAACTGCATGGCCTATGGTAACAAAACCTCCCTACATGGGCGGACTCGGTTTTGAATTTAAATGGAATATGGGCTGGATGCACGATACACTAAGCTACTTCAAAAAAGACCCCATTTACAGACAGTTTCACCATGACAGACTCACTTTTACGATCTGGTATGCGTTTGACGAAAACTTTTTGCTGCCACTGAGTCATGATGAAGTAGTTCACATGAAAGGCTCTCTCATCAACAAAATGCCGGGACTTTATGATGACAAATTTGCAAATCTAAGAGCTTTGTTTGCCTATATGACCGCACATCCGGGCAAAAAACTTCTTTTTATGGGCGGTGAAATCGCACAGTTTGCCGAATGGAACTATAAACAGAGTCTTGACTGGAATGTTTTGGATTATCCCCTTCACAGAGGAGTCCAAAAACTGATAAAAGATCTAAACAGACTCTATCAGGATGAAGAGGCTCTGTATCTGTATGATATAGACAGAAAAGGCTTTGAATGGATAGATTATACCGATCATCAAAACAATATAATAAGTTTCATGAGAAAAAGTGATAAAGAGAGTATCGTAATCGTTTGCAATTTCTCTCCCGTAGAAAGGATTGATTACAAAGTCGGCGTTAATGAAGAGGGAATGTACAAGGAGATATTCAACTCCGATTCATCAGCCTACGGCGGAAGAAATATCGGAAACATGGGAGGCAAAAAAGCGGATAAAATACCAATGCACGGCAAAGAGTATTCACTCAATCTCACACTGCCGCCTCTTGGTGTTTTGTATTTGAAAAAATAATCTTAAATAAGTACGATTTTGTCATATCCTATAACAAAATCGTACTTCCGTTACAGGATTTTATATCACTTCAAAAGCATAAGCTCTTTATCTCTGTTTAGATAAAAAGTATCAAGATCTTTGGCTATAAAAACCTTTCCTTTAAAATACTCTTTTAACTCTCTCTCCATATCAAAGATACTAAGTTCTTTGTCACTTTTAAAAGGAGAGTATCTGGCACTTATATGAGTGGCTATCAGGTTTTTGACTTTGGCTTTTTGCGCCCAAAAACCCAAAGATTTGGCAGTAGTATGTTTTAGTTTTACAGGAAGATTATCAAAAACATCTTGGGTAAAAGTACTCTCATGTATCAAAAGATCAGCCTTTTTCATCCACCTTTCCAACAAAGAGGGATCGGCATTGTCTCCGGCTATGATGATCACTCTGCCCTCTGTCGGATCAAGAAGATAGTCTTTGCCGTCTATCACTCTGCCGTCTTCCAAAACAACCTTTTTACCCTTTTTCAACTCTCCGTAAAGTTTGGAAGGTTTTAAACCAAACTCTCTTAATGCTTCTTCATTCAGTTTTGCACTTTTTGGACGCTCTTTTAAAACATAGGCATAACTTTCGATACTGTGATCAAGCTTTACAACCTCTATCTCAAAAATCTCATCTTCATATTTTGCCCCCTCCTCTATCTCGATAATTTTAAGGTCAAAAGAGAGATTCATCTTTGCAACTTCTTTTACAACAGACATAAATTTCTTTATCCCTTTTGGAGCATAAATCTCCAAAGGTGTCGTTATACAGTCCATCTTTCTCGTACTCAAAAGTCCGGGCAGTCCAAAAAAGTGATCTCCGTGAAAATGGGTTATAAAAATCTTTTTAAGTTTTCCCATAGAGAGGCTGCTTTGCATGATCCTGTGCTGAGTGGCTTCACCACAGTCAAAAAGATACCACCATGAAGACTGCTCTATCCTAAGAGCAATACCGGAAACATTTCTCTCAAGTGTCGGTTTACCGGCTGATGTGCCTAAAAATATAATTTCCATAAGTTTTAAGTATTTTTATAAATATCTATCAGACTTTTGACAAAAAGGTCACTGTTATTTACACATCTGCTTACAATATACTCTTCAAATCCCATCTCTTTGGCTTTCTCTTTATACTCTATCGAAAGCTCAAAATCGGTTTCGGAGTTGTCCAAAGTAAAAGATATCGGATAGATAACAACTTTTTTATTCTCTATCTCCTTTAATTTCTCCTGTAATGAAGGAGAGAGCCATTTAAGCGGTCCCACTTTTGACTGATATGCCAAATGGATATTGTTAAATTTTATATTGGATTTTATCAAAAGCCCTTTTAGTATCCTTACATTTCTCTCTATCTGGGTTTGATAGGGATCACCCTCTTCTATCATCTTTTGTGGAATCCCGTGAGCAGAAAAAACAAGATCAAACTCTTCTGACTTTTTACCTTTCAAAACCTCTTTTATTTTCTCTACAACAGCAATATTATAACCGATATGATCATAAAAACTTGTAATTTTTTTCACTTTCGGATTATAGTTTAAAGCTTTCAAAGAGTCATTTATATCGTCAAAAGATGAAGCCGTTGTTGTTGTGGAAAAGTGAGGATACAAAGGAAGTAAAAATATCTCTTCCACTGCATTTTTTTGCAAATTTTTCAAAATATCAAAAGAGTAAGGAGGTGTATAGCGCATAACATAATATATCTCAATATCTTTTAAATGATTTGAAATCTTTTCCGTAAGTTCTTTGGAATGTTCAATAATAGGTGATTTACCTCCGATAGCCTCATAATTCTTCCTCGCCTCTTTTTTCCTGCTTTGTACGATCATGGCTCCTATTATTTTTCTAAAAAAAGAGGGCATAGTAAGAATTCTTTGATCATTAAACATATTCTTTAAAAAGGTTTCCACTTCCTCCAAATTATGAGGACCCCCCATATTGAGTAACAACAGCGCTTTTTTGGACAAATTTATCTCCTAAGATCAATAAAGTAGATAATTAAAACATAATTACCATTAATCATTTATTTAATAGTGCTATAATATTAAAAAAATTAGCTAAAAAGGAGGGATTTATGTCAGCTGTTGCATGGTTATCAAAAAAACTTGATGATGGAAGGATACTTTGTGAAGCATGCTCTCAAAGATGTAAATTAAAAGAGGGAGAATACGGTATCTGCGGAGTACGAAAAGTAGAAAATTCCAAACTTCGACTTTTAACATACTCTTTGGCAGCCGCTTTCAATATCGATCCGATAGAGAAAAAACCACTCTTTCACTTTCTACCCTCTTCAAAAGTTTTATCGGTAGGAACCGTAGGATGCAATTTTTCCTGTAAATTTTGTCAAAATGCCGATATATCCCAATATCCAAAAGAACATAACTTTAGAGTGGCAGGTACAAATTTACCACCGCAAAAGATAGTGGAAACTGCAAAAGAGTACGACTCTCCGTCAATTGCTTATACTTATAATGAACCTGCGGTCTTTTTTGAATACGCATACGATACGGCAAAACTGGCTCATCAGAAAGGACTGAAAAATATTTTTGTTACAAGCGGATATGAAACCCACAAAGCCATAGACACGATAGCACCCTATCTTGATGCTATGAATATAGATCTAAAATCATTTAACGACAAATTTTATCAGGATATTTGCGCTGCAAGACTAAAACCGGTACTTGAGTGTATCAAATATGCCCACAGCAAAGGAATATGGATAGAGATAACAACTCTTTTGATCCCCTCTCACAATGATTCGGATGAAGAGATAAAAAAGATGGCACAATTCATAGCCGATATCGACAAATCAATACCTTGGCATGTTTCGGCTTTTTATCCCCAATACAAGATGAAAGACACTCCTCCCACTCCCCCTTCAACATTGACAAGAGCTTATGAGGCAGGAAAAGAAGCCGGACTTTACTATGTGTATGTAGGAAATATAAATGATAAAATACATGAGTCAACCTACTGTCCAAAATGCAATGAAATAGTTATAGACAGACGAGGACATCTAGGACAATTTGTTATAAATAAACTTGATATTGGCGGAACATGCCCCTACTGCGGATATAGGATACAGGGAGTATGGCAATAACTTAAAAAATCCTCTATAAAACCGATTTACAGATAATGCGTAAGGTGCATACCGTATGCACCTTTTTAAACCTGACAGAGGATAAAATATGCCAAATTTTAAATATCTTTTTTCATTAATTTTTCTTTTGATTTTAACTCCTGATATCTTTGCAGATACACCGATATTCAGCGATAATTTCGACAAAGGTCTCTCTTCAAAATACAGAACACTCAAAGCCAAAGGAGGATTTACTCCAAAAGTAGTAAATAAAAGATTACGACTGACTAACAGAAAACATGATCTCTCAACTGCCGTTACGCTTGATTGGGAATTTCCTACAAAAAACAACAAATTCACTCTGGAATTTGATTATTATGCATACGGAGGATGTGAAGACGGTAATGATTATAGGGATAAAAGTGCCGGAAAATGGGGAGCTGACGGATTATCAATCATCCTTTTTGATTCATCAGTCGGAATGAACCCAACAGTAGGAGCAAGTGGAGGCTCTTTGGGATATGCCGACGGATATATAGAGATGGTTGACGGTTCTCATGAATATCAATTCGGTTTTCAAAAAGCATGGCTTGGTATAGGTCTTGACGAATTTGGATCATTTACCGTAAATGATGAGGGAAGAAAAGATATAAACGGTCATACCGATTCAAAAAATGATTTACAACACAATGAAAAACCAAACAGTGTGGGGATAAGAGGAAGTACAAACAGCGGTTACAGACTTTTGGCATACAAAAAAAACATATCTCCAAGACTTGCAAGATATATCTATAAAAAAAGTGATTCCCAAAAAAAGAAATTATATAAAAGCGGTAAATACAGACTCACAGTTGACAGTACCAAAGATAATCACCTCTATATAGAATTAAAAAGATACAAAGACAAATGGTACACTCTTATAGACAGTTTTGATGCTATGGCATCAAAATATCATCAGGGTACAAAACCAAAAAACTTTCGTCTGGCTTTTTCTTCCGGAACGGGGGGAGGTTGTAACTATCATGAGATAGACAATTTAAAAATCTATGGAAACGGATGGGAATACGGTACTCCCAAAATCACAATCTCAGATGCAGATATTACAGAAGGAGACAGCGGAGAAAAAGAGATAACATTTAATATTACTTCCGATATAGCAATTCCTTCCGGTAAAACGGTAACTTTTGATTATGAAACGATAGATACGGGAAGCGCAACAAGTGGAGTTGATTTTACCTATAAAAACTCTTCTGTTACAATGAATGCAGGTGATACAAGCGCTACTGTCAAAATAAAAATCAAAGGTGATACAGATGTTGAAGGTGATGAAACATTCAAGATAAAACTGACCAATCCTACAAATGCCACATTCGCTGATGATGAAGCAACAGGTACGATCAAAGATGACGATTCGGCAGGTACAACCGGTATCTGTTACGCACTGCCAGACGACAGACAAAAACTTATAACCTTTTATCCAAATCCCGGAGCTTCTCCTTTGCCTACTCCACAAAGTATCTCTCTTTCAAAAGAATTTAACGGAGAAGGAAGCGCTTACAGGGCAACAGACGGAAAAGTTTATGCTTTTAAAAGTGATAATGATTCAGACAGTGATCCTTCTGATCTTTATCAGATAGATCCAAACAACGGAAGTGTTACAAAGATAAAATCGGAACTTCTTCCTTACAGTGTAGAAGGAGCGGAATTTTATATAGATCCTTCATCAGGAGAAGAAACTCTATATGTCATAGCAAAAGAGTATCATTCAAAACTCTATGCATTTGATCCAAATGACAACTGGAGTATAAAAAGCGGTTACCCCAAAAGCATAACCGGAGATACGACAAGTATAGACAGTATCGCCATAAATCCTTCTACCGGCGAAGCTTACGGAACAGATGATTATGACTATGACAGTGATACTCCCGAACTTTATCGTATAGATCTCTCAACAGGACATACAACATATCTAACCGATACCGCTTCCATAGTGGATGCCGAAGGTCTTGCCTATGCGGCAGACGGAAATCTCTATATAGAAAATGAACTCAGCTCAAATCACAGAATCTATAAGATAAATCCTTCCACAGGAGCATTAACCGAAGCAGTCAATTATGACTCCGTTTCAGGCGACTTTGAAGCAATCTCCTGTAACGGAGGAGATATAAACCTGATAGCCACAATAGAAGATGCAAATGTTACAGAAGGCAACAGCGGTACAAAAACGATGAACTTCACAGTACAACTAAACAGATCCGTACCTTCAGGAGAGAGTGTAAGTTTTCATTATGCTACAAGTGATATAACCGCAACCGCAGGAAGTGACTATTTTGCCAAAAGCGGAAATTTGAATATATCATCAGGAAATGACAGCGCAACCATTTCCATAACTGTCAAAGGCGATACCGATTTGGAAGACAATGAAACATTTGCCGTTACTTTGTCAAATCCTACAAATGTTGTTATACCGGATTCCAATGCCACAGGAACAATTATAAATGATGATATAGCCTCTTCAAAAGAGATATCAGGTACGATTTATGAAGATGTCCTCGGTGATCATCAAAATATGCAACCGGTAGATAATGCAAAAGTAAAACTTTTCCAGGACAACGGGAACGGATACCTTGACAGTCAAGACACATTTATAACTTTCAAAAAAACCGCAAACGGCGGAAAATACAACTTCTCCATACAAAACAGCGGAACATATTTTGTTTCAGTAGTTGCCAATACCATATCTCCGTCTTCCGGATTTAACAGCGGTTATACGATAGATGATGTATGGGCGGAACAAACCTATGCGCCAAAAGGCGGATTTTGTGCAGACGGTTCCGGCGGAACATATACAAGAACAGATGCCGGAAGCTGTTATGGAGGAAACAGAGGAACTTTGTCGGACGATTATTCAAATTTCGGGAAAATAGAACATGTGGCAAAAGTAGAGATAACGGATCAAAATGTTACCGATGTAAATTTCGGATTTAGTTTCAATGTTGTAACAAATATCAACGATTCAAGCAATTTACAGGGAAGTTTCAGACAATTTATCAAAAATGCAAATGCCATAAGCGGGGCAAATCACATGAGATTTGTTCCTTCTGTTGCAAAAAACGCCTCTTCTTCATGGTGGAGTGTCTTTTTGAACTCTTCACTGCCGACTATAAAAGACAACTATACGATTATAGACGGTACGGCATACAGTCTAAATGACGGTACCACTGTAAGAGATGACAATTCAGGAAGTATAGGAGGAGAAGGTGGCGGAGTAGGAAAAGTAGGTACAGGAAACGACGGTGTGGAAGACAGCGGAGACGAAACCCTTTTGCCTTCTTTTAACAAACCCGAATTTGAAATAAACGCAAATGACAAATTTGCTTCAGCCGGAGGCAATGGAGTAACAAAAGGTGTACTTGTCATAAAATCTTCAAATAACAATATAAAAAATATAGCCCTCTATAATGCCGCTAAAAACAACAATGAAAATGATGATAAAAGTCCGGCTGTTTTGATAGCTTCGGGAGATAACAACAAAGTAGAACAAAACTTTATAGGTCCCCGCGCAAACGGAAACGATCCGGGAGCAGGAAACAGAGTCAATAACGCTGTTTATCATAAAAGCAATTATGCTCTTATAACCAAAAACTACATAGCCCATATCCACTATACAGGTATCTGGGCATCAAGTCACTGTGATATTACATATAACTATCTTTATTATCCTGCCTATGAACCTTACGGAGACGGTATCACCTATGAAGACAGTAACGGTGATACGATCACCATCAAAAAGAACAGAATCGAATATGCCGAAGCTTACGGAATAGAAGGATGGGGAGCAGACAGCTCTGTTCTTATAGAAAACAATACGATAAGAGCCAACGGTCAGGGAAATTCAAATCCTGCAAACGGTGGAGAAAACGGCGGAATAAGAATATACGGAAACAACAATATCGTAAGATACAACATCATAAAAGATCATCCCGGAGCCGGTGTTGTTATAGCATCGGGAAAAGGAAACTTGATATCCAAAAACTCTTTTTACAACAATCAGGGATTGTCTATCGATATAGATCAGACACACTCAAGCGGAAATATAAACGGAGACGGTGTCAATCCCAATAACGGTACAACCTCTCTTAGCAAACCAAATAAAGGAATGGACTATCCTGTCATAACATCAACCTCAATGATGGAAGAAGGAGGTCTGCATATAGAGGGATATGTGGGAAAATCAACCCAAAAAATAAGCGGTACCCATACGATAGAGATTTATAAAGCAGAAGATGACGGAAACAGCAATGGTGAAGTAGAAGAAGGAGACGGCACTTTGGTACCTCACGGAAAAGGCAAATGGTATATAGGAACATGCCAAAGTTCCTCAAACGGAACATTCAGCTGTAATCTATCCATCCCGCAGGGAGTAAGTTATCATAACGGGGATTTATTAACCGCAACCGCAACAGATACCAATAATAACACTTCTGAATACGGCTGTATGAAAGATGAAAAAATATCCGTTTCAATATCCGATGCAAATATAACGGAAGGAAATGATAAAGAAAAAAATCTAAACTTTACAGTTACTCTCAGTAAAGAACCAGGAGAAGAAGGTGTATCATTTAAATATGAAACTCAGGATATTACGGCAAAAACAAGTGATAAAGACTATGAAGCGGCAAGTTCCAAAACCATAACATTAGAAGGTTCTACAACATCTTATACAGTCTCTATTTTGATTTACGGAGATACAAAAGTGGAAGATGATGAAACTTTTAAGGTAATTTTATCCGATATATCTTCAAATGCCGTATTTTCAGACAGTGAAGCAATAGGAACAATCATAAACGACGATATGAATCTTTCTGCTTCTTTGAAAGCCGAATACCGGTTTGATGAGTGTTCCTACAACTCAACTGCCAACGAGGTAAAAGACACTTCTTCAAACTCTTATGACGGAATCGGATATGAAATGAGTACCTCAAGTTTGGCAAAACTGGGCAGAAGTGCCGATTTTAGTGCTAACGGCACTGATGATTATATCTCTTTGGATTATAATGCTCTAAACGGTATAGAAGATTTTACAATATCTGTCTGGATCAAAACTTCAAATACAGGAAATCAGGCAATAGTATCCGGAACAAAAAACAACTCTAATTACGAATCGATTTTGATGTGGCTTTCAAACTCGACAACATTTTCTCCGATAATCCTAAATGATCAGAGTAAAAGTATCACGATACCCGATATTGCCGATGATAATTGGCATCAGCTTGTCTGGACAAGAGAGGGAGCGCAAAACTGCATCTATATAGACGGAAATCAGTCAGGATGTGTAAATATGCCAACAGGCGCCGTAACACTGGTTGAAAACGGTTTGGTTTTGGGTCAGGATCAAGACACTATAAACGGAGGATTTAACTCAAGTCAGGATTTTGAAGGAAAAATGGATGAGTTAAAAATTTTTGATAAAGCATTAAATACAACACAAATTCAAACTATTTACAACTATGAAAAAGACGGAAAAGATTATCAAAGCGGAGAAGCAAGAGGGGCAATGGAGTGTCAAACTCCTTTTACATGTGATAACACAATGTATATCTCAAGCAGCATAAAAAGGGGAAGCGGAGAGCCTGACGGAAGCAAGATATGGTTTCACAGTATCGACACATCAACAACTCCTTTTTCCTTCAATCTGATAGGAAATTATTATAATAAAACATATAATGCAATAGGTTATAATCCTAAAGATAATTTTATCTATGGACTTTATGGCAGAGAACTTTTGAAAATAGATTCAAATGGAACGGTAGATTCTCTCGGAAATGTGCAGGGGCTTCCTTCATACCAGCTTTACAGCGGAACTTTTGATAAAAACGGATACTATTATGTTGGAGGCAAATATAACGAAGATGATCCAAATATCTATAAAATAGACATCTCCCAAAGAAAAGTGATACAAACCATCACTATGAGTGAACATATGATCGTTTATGATTTTGCTTTCAGTAAAGAGGGAAATTATCTGTATGCCATTCCTCCAAACGGAAAATTTTCAAAAATTTCAATACCGGACGGAAATGTAACACATATAGGACAAAATCATATTAACTACTCTTTTGATGCGGTATTTGTCGATAATGAAGGCAGAGTATTTGCAAATGACAGTTACGGAGGAGGATTTTTTGAATTTGATCCAAATACAGGAGAAAAGTTTTTCTTGTCTTCTTCCCAAAGAGCGCAGTTAAACGACGGTACAAACTGTCCTAATGCATCATTTATTTTTACCGATTTTTCCGATGCTCCAAGTAACTACGGTATAGCCAAACACTATATTTTGCACAATACCAAAATAGGCACCAAAACAGATCACGACCCCTCAAGCTACTTCAGTGATGATGCTTTGGGAGACGATTCACACGGTGAAGATGATGAAGACGGTATAAAAGTAAACGGTGTGGAATTAAACGCTCAACATCTTTACAAAAACAACACTTATGATATACAGGCTTCCGTAACCGGAGGAGGATATCTAAGCGGATGGATAGATTTTAACCGTGACGGAGATTTTGAAGACAGTGGAGAAAAAATCTTATCCGATAAAAATATCTCTTCCAAAACAATCGATTTTAATATTACTATACCTTCCCTTGCCACTAGCGGAGAGAGTTATGCAAGATTCAGATTCAGCACCGAACCCAATCTCTCCCCATCAGGAACGGCAATAGACGGTGAGGTGGAAGATTATCTTATATATATAGAACAAAATGATTACAATATAACAATATCCGATGCAAATGTAACCGAAGGCGATGAGGGAGAAGATAAAACGATCTCATTTACTGTCTCATTGAGCAATTTTGCCCCAAGTTCAAGCGGAGGAATCAAAGTCGATTATGCCACTGCAAACGATACGGCAACGGCAGGAAGTGATTATGATGCAAAAAGCGGAACTTTGACATTTCAAAACAATATCAAAGATATCAATTTGACCGTTACCGTTCACGGAAACAATATTCCCGAAGGAGATAAAAGATTTTTTATCAATCTGACAAATGCAAGAACTGTAAATTCAACCACGATTCCCGTAGAGATAGAAGATTCTCAGGGAGTGGGAAGAATTATAAATGATGACAGCGGAAGTTTTGATGCAATTGACAGTTACAACGGATCATATCAGAGTGCAAAAGGATTAAAAACCAAAATCGTAAACAAACCTTTTACTCTCGATATAGTATATCTTCCGACAGGAAACAGTGTAGGAAACTTTTATACTACAAATCCTCTAATCCCTTCCATGCCCATTTTGCTTTTTTTACAGGAAGGAACAAAAAGCACTATTTTAAAAGACGCTTCCGGTACACCGATAACGGCAACAATGCTACCCGGATACAATCATGCAACAACAAACACCGGTATCAAAATAAACAGAGCTATCAGAAATGCAAAAATAAAAATGAAATATATTGATTTGTATTATCTTTACAATCAAATAATGGATTCGTGTCTTATAAATAGCAGTAATAACGGCAACATTCAGGCAATGCCTCAATGTGTCAACAGTTCAAACAAATATAAAAATGCTTTTGGACAAAATGCTTATAACAGATGTATCGTAAACAACGGACAACCATGTACTCCATCCAAACAAGGAGTGGGAAATCCGCCTTATGATCACATCTACGGCTGTTACGAATGTACGGCAGACGCTTTGGGAAATGCAGTTATCTCAAGTGATAATTTTGCCGTAAGAGCCGATAAATTCCAAATAGATCTCTCTTCAGCCACTCCGATAAAAGCAAAAGAGAACTTTACAATCTCTTTTGGTGCTTTAACGGCAGATGCGACGCCATTATCGGCTGCTGATTACAATGAAACAAACGGCACTTCATTTATGATCGATTATAACGAGACAAAAGCATCCTGCTTAAAAGGTTCACTCTCATTTGCCTCCGCTTTAAAATTCAGCGACGGAAATCTGAGTATCAGTTCAAACTATAATGAAGCAGGAAGTATCAAAGTAGAGATAAAAGAGATAGACGGAAGCGAATTTGCTTTGGTTGACAGTGACGATACAAACTCTTCTCTTAGAAAAATAACAGCTGCATCAAAAACGATCTCATTTATTCCCGATCACTTTGATGTTTCATGGAGTCTTTCACAAGAGGGAAGAAGTTTCACATACTACTCAAATCAACTGACAAATATGGGAGCAAAACTCTCTCTTAGCGTAAAAGCCAAAAACAAAGCAAATACCATTACAAAAAACTATGATAAAAACTGCTATGCAAAAAATACAAATCTAAATATCACATTTGATATAGATTCTGAAGAGTCTTCACCCCTCTCTCTTCAGTACAGTGACAAAAACCTCTCCGGAGTCATAATACCGGCAGGTTCGTTCAATGCACCGTCATTAAATAACAATTTTACAACCACACTAAAAGACAGTAACTTTACACAGGGAATTGCCGACAAAATCTATAAAATATCATTTCAAAAAAACAATGCCACTGTTTTGGAGCCGTCATCTTTGGAGATCAAAGAGATAAATGCAACAGACAGCGACAATGTAAGCGGTAAAAAAGTCCTCTCCAATCAAAAAACAATATTTTATTACGGAAGAATCAATACCGTAAATAGTATAGAGGGGATAAACCCAATCAATACAAAAATCTACTATGAAGTTTACTGTAAAGACTGTAACAAAACAAAATATCATATAGACGGAAATACAAGTATAGATACGCTTAACTGGTATCAAAACATCTATCATAACAACGCTTCATGCGGACAGATCATAAATACCGTCTCACTTGACGGAAGTACTGCTATAACGGTAAATCCTTCATTTGATCACGGTACACAGGATATCAATCTGACAAATCCAAATGCTCCGTTTCTTGACAAGATAAGACTGACACCTTCTGGATGGCTGCAATATAATGCCATCAATCCTTCCATACCATATATTGATTTTACGGCAAAATTTTTAAATCCAAATACAAACTGGGCTGGAGAGGGAAAACTCGGACATACGGTTGATGAAAAAATTTCTGTAAGAAGAAGTAAAAAGATAGACTGGTAAGAAAATCACAAAAGCCAAAAAGGCTTTTGTGATATAAAATCAGCAAGAATAAGTTGACATAAACTCGTATGCAGTCGGTCTTGCCTCATCAGGCCAAACCTGAGTTTCAAATTTATAGTGTTGGAAAGTATCTATAAATTCAGGAGTCATAACAGGTTGTAAAAACTTATTATCAGAAATCAAACCTTCCAATGCTTCTCTTAGTTTATGAGGCATTTGAGGGATTCCTCTCTCTCTGATCTCATCAAGAGACAATTCAAAAAGATCATCATCCATCGGACCTACCGGTACAATTTTATTTTTGATACCGTCAAGTCCCGCCAACATCATTGCAGTAAATGCCAAATAAGGACAAGATGAACTGTCAGGAAATCTAAATTCTGTTCTTACTGATTTTTCACCCGCACCGTAAGGAATCCTGCAACTTGCAGATCTGTTCTTTGAAGAGTAAGTCAAAATAGAAGGCGCTTCAAATCCCGGTATCAATCTCTTATAAGAGTTTGTAGAAGGATTTGTAAAGGCAGCAACTGCATGAGCATGTTTTAAAACACCACCGATATAATGAATGGCAAGTTCACTTAAATTTCCGTATCCGTCACCTGCAAAAAGATTTTTTCCATCTTTCCAGATAGACTGATGAACATGCATACCGTTTCCGTTATCTCCATAAAGAGGTTTTGGCATAAAAGTAGCAGTTTTTCCGTTTAGATGGGCTACCATTTTAACAACATATTTGTATTTTTGAACATTATCGGCAGCTTCTATCAAATCACCGAATTTTACACCAATCTCTCCTTGAGCCTGGGCAACTTCATGGTGTCCGAGAATTACTTCAAGACCCACCTCTTCAAGAACCTGCATCATTTCAGCTCTTAGATCCACCATTGAATCTGTCGGAGGCACAGGAAAATATCCGCCTTTTGTTCTTGGTCTGTGACCTGTATTGTAATCTTCGTCATAAATTCTGTTATCGTTCCAAACTCCCTCGCTTGAATCCACTTTATAGTGAGATTCGTGAAGCTCATCTTTTATCAATACATCATCAAAGATAAAAAACTCATTCTCAGGTCCAAAATACGCTACATCACCGATACCGCTCTCTTTTAGATATTTAAGAGCTTTTTTGGCTATACTTCTTGGACACTTTTCATAAAGCTCATTTTTGTAAATATCATAAACATCACAAAAAACGATAACAGTAGGATCAGCGGTAAAAGGATCTAAAAATGCAGTCGGAACATCAGGTTTCAAAAGCATATCCGATTCATTTATCGGCTGCCACGCCTCAATAGAAGATCCGTCAAAAGGAAAACCGTGTTCTAACATATCCGCATCAACTGCTTTTAAGTTGTAAGTCAGATGATGCCATGCGCCTTTGATATCTGTAAATCTAAGATCTAAAAATTGAACCTCATTTTCTTCACAATATTTAAAAAATTCATCAATATTGTTTACAAATTTTCCCATAATTACTCCTACATAAAATTTAAACGCTAAATTGTACCACAATTTTTATAAAACATTTTATAGATAGGTGATTAAAAATTAATCATTTCCCTCTCTTTGTTTCTAAACAGCGCACATCTGTCATAACCAAACTCTTTTGCCTTGTTTTCAAGCTCTTTTGTTTTGTATCCAACCTGTTCTCTCTTGTGTGCATCACTTCCAAAAGTAATAGTTATATCGTTTTCTTTTATAAGTTCCAATAATTTATCACCCGGATAGCACTCTTTTACAGGTTTTCTAAAACCGGCACTGTTTAACTCCACACTCATATTTGACCTTCTGATAGCCTTTATGGCATCTTTTGCTATCAGTCTCACATCTTTTTTCGATTTAAAATTAAAAATTTTTATCAGATCAAGATGACCTGCTATCTGAAACAGACCGCTTTTTGCCATCTTTTCTATCTCATCAAAATAATCCTGCCAGATTTTATCTATATCTTTGTTTTTATATTTGCCTATAAATTCGGGATTGTCAAAACACCATCCCTCTATAAAATGAACAGAACCTATCAGATAATCAACTTTTGCTTTTAAAACTCTCTCCTGTATATAACCTTTTATATAATCAACCTCATATCCCAAAAAAATCTCTATTTTATCTTTATATTTTTCCCTTAATCTTTTCACCTCATTTTCATAAAAATCCATATCTTTTATATTCATTCTGTATCTTTTGTCAAACTCCATAGGAGCATGATCGGAAAATCCAAAATATTCGGTTTTAATTTCTATCGCTTTTTGAACATACTCCTCCATTTCTCCTTCTGCATGATTACAGAGCTTTGTGTGATTGTGCAGATCTACTTTCATAACTAAATATATCTCCTTTATTTCCGATATAAAGTAAATTACTAGTAAATTATATACATTTTTTCTTAAAAACACAAAGGAGCGAACATGACCCAGGAAGAATTGGATCTTTTAATGGCCGAAGATTTGGATAACTTGGAGAGTGAAAAGGACAATGAAACTCTACAGGATCTGATAGAAGAGACCAGCGAAGAGAATCAAAACAATAAAAATCAAAAAGAGGAACTTTTACAAAACTATAAAGTAAATCCAAATGAAACATGGCCACCTCCTCCCCCCACAGAAGAGCATAAAGTTGTTGATCAACTTGATGATGTTACAAAAGATTCGGAAATAAAAGCTACCGAAATCTTTGAAAAACTGGAGCTTATAAGTGATTTTATGGCAAATGTCGAAAAAGAGACACAAAATTTATCTGACATTTTGGACAAAAACATAGAAATTTTTGCTATACTATCTGAAAAATTTCCCGAAATAGAACATTTTTCTTCCTCTTTAAAAAATAATGAAAATGCTAAAGAATCGATCAAATTAATTGAGGAAAATGCCCAGTTAGGTGGTGATGAAATAATGATGATCATGGATATAATGCAGTATCAGGACATTCACCGCCAAAAGATAGAACGGGTAATCAATGTAATGCGTGCTTTGTCAAAATATATGAACACTCTTTTTGAAGGTAAAATAGACGATAACAAAAGAGTCGGTTCAGCCACTCATATCGAAGGTGATTCATCAACCGAAGATGTGGTTTCAAATGAGGAGATAGAGGCGCTTATCGCCAATTTGGGAAAATAAAAGAGGATTTTCACCATGGCAAAGCTTTGGTGAAAAGGAGATTTAAGAATGAAAAAAGCAGAACTTCTCTCCCCGGCAGGAAACCTGGAAAAACTGAAAATAGCTCTGAATTTCGGTGCGGATGCGGTATATGGCGGTGTAAGTCATTTTTCTCTCAGAATCCGCTCCGGCAAAGAGTTTACCTACGAATCTTTTAAAGAGGGCATTGAGTATGCCCACTCTTTGAACAAAAAAGTATATGTTACGATAAACGGATTTCCTTTTAACAATCAATTGAATCTTTTGGCAAAACATATAGAAAAGATGAGAGAGTTAAATCCTGATGCCTTTATAGTCTCAACACCGGGAGTTATAAAACTCTCCAAAAGCATAGCTTCTGATATCCCTCTTCACCTCTCGACACAGGCAAATGTTTTAAACTATCTTGATGCCGAAGTCTATTATGAAATGGGTGTAAGCAGGATCATAGCCGCAAGAGAGGTAAGTTTAAAAGATCTAAAAGAGATAAAAAAACATCTTCCTGATTTGGAAATAGAAGTTTTCGTACACGGCTCCATGTGTTTTGCATACAGTGGAAGATGTCTTATAAGTTCTCTTCAAAGCGGAAGAGTTCCAAACAGAGGAAGCTGTGCTAATGACTGCCGATTTCCTTATACCCTCTATGCCCACAATGAAGAGAGTGGCGTTATGATGAAAATAGAAGAGAACGAAAACGGCACCTTCATAATGAACGCAAAAGATCTGAATCTCTCCTCTTATATAGATGAGATTCTTCAAAGTAAAGTCATAGACTCTTTGAAGATAGAAGGGAGAACAAAAAGCCCTTACTATACCGGAATTACAACTAAAACCTACAAAGAGGCGATAGATGACTTTTACAACAAAAGATTTAAAGCAGATAAATATTATAAAGAGCTGTTGACAACAAAACATCGGGGGTTTAGCGACGGTTATCTCATTCACAGACCTTATGAGAAACTAAATGATCAAAAATTAGACAGCTCCATTTCAGACGGTCAGATGCAGGTATATGCCCTTGTGCAGGAAAACGGAGATTATTTTCTGGCAAAAGACAAGGTAGAACCCAAAATTGAGTATGAATTGGTATATCCTTCCCATTTTGAAATAACACTTTGCGATAATGAAACAGGGTCTATTTTAAACAAAAACGGTAAATACTTTATTAAATTAAATAAAATTGAAACAAAAAATGGTAAAATTTTAACCGCGGTTCACAGCGGTAATGAAAACCCGATTAAACTGCCCTGTAAACTGCCTCCTTTTACTTTTTTCAGAAAATAAACAAAGAGGTTGCTATGAAATTTATCTCTATAATAATAGGCAGTAAGAGCGATTATGAGATCATGAAAGAGTGTGCCAAAACTTTGGAAAAGTTTGGCGTATTGTATGAGATTATTGTCTCGTCTGCACACAGAAGTCCCGAAAGAACACATGATTATGTCAAACATTCCGAAGAAAAAGGGGCAGAAGTTTTTATCTGCGCTGCGGGAATGGCTGCCCACCTTGCAGGTTCGGTTGCGGCACTGACAATAAAACCCGTTATCGGTGTACCGATGAAAGGCGGAGCAATGGACGGAATGGACGCAATGCTCTCAACCGTACAGATGCCCTCCGGAATGCCTGTGGCAACTGTTGCAATAGGAAAAGCCGGTGCCGTAAACAGCGCATATCTGGCAATGCAGATTTTGGCTTTGGAAGATGAAGATCTAAAAGTAAAACTGCAAGAAGACAGGATACTGAAAGCAAAAAAAGTGGAAAGCGATTCACATGAGATAGAAGTAAGGCTCTAAAATGCACTGGATGGAACTAGAAGAGTTTGCCAAAATCTCCCATTTGGAAAAAGACACCGTAAAAGATATGGTGCAAAGAGGCTCTCTCATCTCAAAAGAGGAAAGCGGAAAAATCTATATAGAAACAGCAAAAAGCAGCTCTTCTTTGATTCCCAAAGTCAATCAAATCGTACTGGATATGAATTCTCTCAATGCTCCTACTTTAGTAGGTTCAGATGCCATAGAAAACATTATAAACTCTATTATGGATATGCATGATCAGGCGATCAATGCAAAAGATGAAACGATAGAGGCTCTAAAAGGTGAAAATGAACTTTTAAGAGAAAGCTTAAAATCTCTTCAGGAACTCTATGAAGAAGATAGAAAAACGATAGAAACTTTAACCGAACAGTTAAAACAGACTCAAAAAGAGTTGGAATTTACAAGAAGAAAATATAAACTTATGTGGAATAAAACGATAGAAACTTTTGCAAACAGATAGGAGGTAAACGATGAGTGAAAACAGAAAAAGACAAAAAAAAGTGGTACTTTTCACAGGTCCCGGATGCCACTGGTGTGTAAAAGCAAAAAATTATTTTAAAAACAAAGGCATCAAATTCAGAGAGATAGATATAAGCCGCGATCAGGCAGCAGCAAAAGACTGCGAAAGACACGGATGCAGAGGCGTTCCCGCCGTACTGATAGGAAGCAGATGGATCTGCGGATTTGATCAAAACAAAATAAA
>CAYVDJ010000044.1:0-19577 GCA_964450755.1 uncultured Campylobacterales bacterium | reverse complement strand
TTTTATTGAAGTCGAACTTAGTGGTTCCCATGATATGTTACTTGGAGCAGCCGGTTTGTCTTTTAGTGTTGTTACGGTATATGATGATGAGTTGCTTTCCCCTCCGTTGTTTTTGGCACTTACTATAAATGTATAGGTTGTATTTTGTGTAAGTCCTGTAATCTTTTTGGTAGTTGTACCGGCAGGTTCTGTTGAATTTAAATCACTGTTTCTGTAAATAAGAAAATTTTCTTCATTGTCAGAGTTGTCTTGCCACTTAATTACAACCGAAGTTTGATTAATATCACTGAAGGTTATATTACTCGGAGCTTTTGGGATGGTTTTTTTTGTTTTTATGTCAATACTTATTCCACGGGAATCTCCTACTTCATTTGTTGCGTTTATTTCATAATGATACTGGGTATCAGCACTCAATCCTGTATCATTGTAACTGGTAGTATCTGGATTGGTGGTTTCTATGAGATTCAGTGAACCGCTTCCTTCTTTACGCCATATTTTAAAACCGCTTTCATTATCTGAATTATCCGTCCATGAGAGTTTTATAGTTTCGTTATCTTCGGCAGTCGCTGCCAAACCTGTTGGAGCTTTTGGAATGGAAACGAGTTTTGAGGCAAAACGGATTTTTGTTTGGTTCGCATCAAAATAACTTATACAGGCATATCCGTTGGGAGTAATTTTTATGGAAGTATATTTTCCTACATTATCAGTACTGCTGTCTCCAAAATCTACCGTTGCATCATTCCAGCTTCCCGTTTCATTTGTAGCAAATTTCAAAGTTTTATGAGTAGCATCATAGTAACTTATGAAAGCTTTATCATTGTAATCAACTCCTATTGATGAATATTGTCCGACATCATCGGTTGAATCTACGCTTAAAGGAGTACTCCATGAGGTTCCGTCAAAAGTTGCATATTTTAAATCTGTTGAGTCGTAGTAGCTGATATGAGGATGTTTTTGTGAATCAAGTGCAATAGACGGATATTGACAACTGCTACTGTCTATACCGGGTTTTTTGGAAAAATTACCGGCTGAATCAGCTATTGTATAGTTTAAATCTCCGGATTTACAATATACGATATGAATTTTCTCATCAGAGTCCATGGCAATTGCCAGATCATTTACACTTGTGGTATCCGAGATTTTATCACTCCAGCTGCCGCTTCTGTTTGTAGTGTATTTTATCTTTCCGTTATCGGAAAATACTATATATGTATAATTTGGATTATTGTTAAAAAGAGCTATTTTCGTATAGTTTCCGTCATAGGAACTTGTGGTTTCCGTTGCCCAGCTTCCCGAAGCGTTAGTAGCAATCTTGATTCTTCCTTCTGATTCGTCTTTGTAGCTTACATAAAGTTTATTGTTAGGATCAATAGCAATAGAACTGTAATTTCCGTCATCATTTATCTGTTCTATATGCCATGTGGTATCATAATACAGATGATAGAGTTTGTCTCCTCTAAAAACTATATGAGCTTTTGCATTGTCATTTTCTATAACCAAAGCCTGATTTGACATATATGAAAAGCCGGTTGCCGTACCGTCTTTTTTGATGATCCATCCTCCAAACAGCATCACAGTGCTTATAATCAGCACCAAAAGACCTTTTTTTAACATCTTGACTCCTTTTTTCTCTTCTGCTTCTATTATATATAAAAAAAGTTTAAATATATATGAATTTATTAACCGATTACTATAATTAGTAATATTAATGTTTATTTAATAAATATTATGTTAGATGTAAATAACTCTAAAATTTCGGAATATAGTTGGATAATAAAATATTAAATATATTGTTTTTTTGCTTTTAATTAGGTAAAAATCGATAAAAATTTTATCAGTTTTGTTACAAACAGTAATAAAACTGATAATTTACAAATCAAACCTTCTGTTTGATAACTATTCTTGTAGGATTGAAAAGTTCTTTTGCTTTTTGGATGAAAGGATCATTTAGGATATCTTTGCCGTTTAGCTCCTTTGTTTGGGAGAGGTCAGAGGCTATACAACTGCTTGAGGAGGGATCTTTTGTTTCGATATCTTCCATCATTGAAGAGGAGTTTTCATTTGCTTTGTTCTCTTTTTCCTTTAACTCTTTTTCCAACTCTTCCTCTTTTTTATCACATGGGAGCATCTTTATTTTTGTATCAAAACCAAAAATATCTTTTACCAGAAATTTTATAACGCTTGATGCGTGACGGAGAGTTTTTTTGCACTTTTCATCGGCACATGAGATAAGAGAGAGTTCGTTGTTTTGAAAACTTACAAATTCAACTTTTGTTTTAAAACACTCTCCGACTTCAAAGTTTCTGTCATAAAGGGAATTGAGAAGTTTTTGATATAAGGTTGCGCAATCGACCAGTTCTTTTTTAGGCATTTTTTGCACAGGTGTTGGAATTGCTTTTTTTGTCTCTTTTATCGGGGATGTTGATTTTTCCAAAGAGTTTATCAACTCATCTATCGTTTTTATATTTGTAGCTTCAAGCATTTTGAAAAATACCAGACTCAAAACAAATCCGCTGTCTGCATTTAAAAATAGAAGATTTTTGGCTTCACTTAAAATTCTAAAAAATCTTTCTGTCAAAAGAGAGGAAAATCTGATATCCTCTTCAAAAAATCTCTCTTTTAGATATGCTATAAATTCGTCAATGATAATTTCACTCTCATAATTTTCAAGTTCCTGCACAAATTCTATAATCTTGCTTCTGTTGTTTTTCAAAATAGCATCAAATATCTCATCTATCACCTGCGGATCCAAAAGACCTATCATCGAAGCTACACTTTTTGCATCTATAAATCCTTTGGAATAAATAATCGCCTGATCCAAAAGCGTCAAAGTATCTCTCAAAGAACCCTCTCCGCTTCTTGAGAGCATTTCTAGGGCTTCTTGTTCATATTCGATATTTTCCAGATTTAAAATATGGCTTAGGTGATTGACTATATCTCTTTTTGAAATCTTTTTAAATCTGAAATGTTGTGTTCTTGAGAGAATTGTTGCTGGGAGTTTTAGAGGATCGGTTGTTGCAAGGATAAATTTTACATATTCGGGCGGTTCTTCAAGAGTTTTCAAAAGAGCGTTAAATGCCTCTTTTGTGAGCATGTGTACCTCATCAATGATAAATATTTTAAATCTTGCACTGTTTGGTTTGTATTTGGTCTGTTCGATCAAAGCTCTTATATCATCTATCTTTCTGCTGCTTGCCGCATCCATCTCTATAATGTCAATATGACGGTTTTCATTTGCCATTTGACAGTTTTCGCAAACTTCACACGGTTTTGATGTAGGACCCTGATCGCATACCATACATTTTGAGAGGATTCTTGCTGTGGATGTTTTGCCGCTTCCTCTCAGACCCGAAAAGAGATAGGCATGAGAGAGCCTTTTTTGATCCAAAGCAGCCGTCAGAGTTTGGGTGATGCTGTCTTGTCCTATCAGTTTGTCAAAAGTTGAAGGTCGGTATTTTAGAGCTAAGACTTGTGACATTTTTTCTTTTCCTTTCAGGTTTTTAGAGATGCCCATATATCGATTATAACCAAATTTTTGCTATATTTTTCAGATGGTCGGGATTTTCCGATGCAAAAAGTTTAAGTTTTGTTTCCTTAAAAAACTCTTTATAACCGTAATTTTTGTGCAGATACTCCACTATCGCATCTCCCGAATGGATGAGAGTTGTATTTTTGAAATATTTTTGAATCTCATCTTTTATCAAAGGAAAATGGGTACATCCTAGTATCACAGCATCTGGATCCTGTATCTTTTTGAAGTAGTGTTTCATCGTTACTTTTAGTATCTCACCTTTGAAAAGTCCCTCTTCGACTATCGGAACAAAGAGTGAAGGAGCTGTGGAAGTGAGGTTGTCAAATCCCTCTTGTCTCAAAAGTTTTTCATATTTTTTACTTGAGATTGTTGCTTTTGTACCGAGTATCAAAACCTTTGCTTTTTTGTTAGAAATTTTGCTTTTTAAAGCTTTTACTCCGGGTTCTATCACTCCTACCACTTTAAAAGGAGCTATTTCTCTCATCTCTTCTATCGCAAAAGCGCTTACGGAGTTACAGGCGGCTATAAGGATATCTATATCAAAATTTTTAAAAAACTCCACTGCCTCCAAAGAGTAGCGGATAATGGTATTTTTGTCTTTTACACCGTAGGGAACTCTTGCAGTATCTCCAAAATAGATAATCTCTTCAAACAGACCGTGTTCAATCAGACTTTTTACAACTGTAAGTCCGCCTATACCACTGTCAAAAACTCCGGCTCTCATCAGTCATTCATGATAGAAAGAAGTTCTTCGTTACTTTTGGTCTTAAGCATTTTGGAGTATAAAAATTTCAAAGCCTCTACATCGTCCATTTGTGAGATTGCTGTTCTCAAAGCCCATATTCTTGGCAGTTCATCAGGACTTAAGAGAAGTTCTTCTTTTCTTGTTCCGGATTTTAAAATATCGATGGCAGGATATATTCTTCTGTCGGAGATATGCCTTGATAAAACTATTTCGCTGTTTCCGGTTCCTTTGAACTCTTCAAAGATAACCTCATCCATTCTGCTTCCTGTCTCTATCAAAGCCGTTGCGATGATACTCAAACTTCCGCCTTCTTCTATGTTTCTTGCCGCTCCGAAAAATCTTTTTGGTTTGTGAAGAGCGTTTGCATCAACACCGCCGCTTAAAACTTTTCCGCTTGAAGGAGTTACTGTGTTGTATGCTCTTGCAAGTCTTGTTATGGAGTCCAACAAGATTACGACATCTTTTCCAAGTTCCACTCTTCTTTTTGCTTTTTCTATGACAAGTTTGGCAACTCTGACATGATTTTGGGCGGGGAGATCAAAAGTTGAACTGTAAACTTCTCCTTTTACGCTTCTTTGCATATCCGTAACTTCTTCCGGTCTCTCATCAACAAGCAAGACGATCAACTCAACTTCAGGATGATTTCTTGTTATACCGTGTGCCAACTCTTTCATCAGCTCTGTTTTACCGCTTCTTGGAGGAGCTACGATCAAACCTCTTTGTCCTTTTCCGATAGGAACGAAGAGATCAAGAACTCTTCCTGTAAGTTTTGTCGGTTCATATTCGAGTTTTATTTTTTCGGTAGGATAAAGCGGTGTGAGGTTGTCAAAAAGAGGGCGGTTTCTTGTATCTTTGACAGGCAGATAGTTTATGGCTTCTATCTTCAAAAGAGCGCAATATCTCTCCTGCTCCTTTGGAGGTCTGACCTGTCCTGTTACGATATCACCGGTACGCAGGGCAAATTTTCTTATTTGTGTACTGCTTACATAGGCATCGTTTGAACTGTTTGAAAAATTGGCATCCATTGCCCTCAAAAAGCCGTAACCGTCAGGCATAATCTCTAAAATGCCGGTAAAAAGTATATAGCCGCCTTTGTTTACCTGTGATTTTAAAATTTCAAATATAAGGTCTTGTCTTTTTAATTCGTTTGGATTTTCAACGCCGAGATCCGTGGCTATGCGAATAAGATCATCAATGGCTTTTTCTCTTAAATCCTCTATTTTATAACCTTCTACAGGTATATGTGTCCTGTTCTTTGTTGTATGTTTGTGATTGTTGTTTTTGTGTTTGGTACTTTCGCTCATGTTCCCTTCTTTAATGCGGTTTTTTGTAGATTTAATTTTTGGTGCAGTGTGTCGCCCTTTTTATTTTGTTAATTAAGTGAGAAATATAATAATATCGGATAGAGTAAAACTCCAAAATATTTCATGTATATCGGTATTTCAAAATTTTCTTTTAGTAAAACTAAATAGAATCCTAAATCTTTTCCTTTTTTCAATTTCTCAAGCAGTGTAATTTTAAATACAATATCCAAAAGTTTCAGTAAAACGATAATATTAAGTAAAAAATTGAACTTGTTGAAAAGTATTTCTATAAATATAACATAATAAAATGTCGAATGTAAAGTAAAAAAGATAATTATATTATTTTTATAAATATTTAATAAATTTTCTATATACTCTTTAAAAGTGTTACCTTTTTGCCAATAGGCTTCAAAAAATTCCAGTATTGCCAATAAGAGTGGATAGAAAATATATTGTATTTTGACAGTCTTGTAAAGAGATAAACGAATCGGTAAACCGATTCGTTTATATTGAAATTATTTTAAACCGTGAATATACTCAGAAACAGCTTTGATAGCCGCATCATCCATAGCAGCTACTTGACCTTTCATCAATCCACCCATTCCGTGTTTGTTTAAAGTACCTGCTTTATAGCCTTTTAAAGCCTCTTCGGTTTTTGCAGCGTCCCATCCTTGAATAACTTCAGATTTTCCAAGAGCTTTTTTTTCACCTTTTGGTCCGTGGCACCCTGCGCATTTTTTATAAAGTGCTGCACCGTCAGCTGCCATAAGAGCTGTTGCACCTGCAAATAGTAATGCTAATGTTAATTTTTTCATATATCCTCCTAAAAATTTGTGTCGAAATTATAACAAATATGTCTTTAAAAATCCTTATGAATTGCAATAAAAAATTTTTATCAAATAATATATAAATTAGATATACTATAATGTCGATAGTGTGAAAAATGAATTTTTTATAAAAATGGATAGATAAAAAAATGAGTAAAAAATATTTTATTTTTCTTTTGGTTTCTTTTTACTTTTTTAATATCACACCTCTTTATTCCAAAAATGGTGATTATGCCGTATGTCGTGAATATCTGTTTGAAAGTAATGAAAATATTTCAGAATCTCAATCATTCTTGGAAAAAATTGTAAGAGAGGAACCGGGTAATATCCAATGTCTGGTGAAATTGGCTAATATCTATCTAAAAAACAATAAAGTTAGCAAAGGTTTTGATCTTTTAAGAAGAGCTTATGAGCTTGACTCCTCCTATGTGGAAAAAAAGAGTATATCCAAAATTTTGGATATTGCTTTGAAATTCAGCAGATTGAAAGAGCATGCTATCAAAAAAAACGATCCCAAACTTTGGAATAAACTTGGAGATGATTATTTTGATATGGGAATATTCAGTGAGGCTGCCGCAGCTTATAAAAAAAGCTTGAAATTGGATGAAAATCAGACTAAAATCCATATATATACAGCTTTGTCTTTATACAATATGTCGCAAACATACAGTGCAATAGAGCACCTCATTACCGCTTTGAAATTGGATGAAGATAATTTTTATGCAAATTATTATCTGGCTAAAATATTAAAAAATGAATTGGATGATCTGAAAAAAGCGCTTAAATACTTTCAAAAAGCAAAAAAAATTTTACAAAAGAGAGGAATTAAGGGTTTTGAGAGTAAAGAAGAGTATAATTATTTTCTAAATGATTTGAGGCGGGAGACTAATTGAATAAGAAAAGAAAAGCAATTTTTTTGGACAGAGACGGAGTTATAAATCATGACAGAGGATATGTCAACAAAATAGAGGATTTCAGATTTGTTGCAGATATTTTTGAAACACTCAGAATTTTTCAAAAAGAGGGTTTTTTACTTTTTATAGTAACAAATCAATCCGGAATCGGCAGAGGTTATTATACAAAAGAGGATTTTGATATTTTGACAAAATGGATGTTGAAAAAATTGAAGAAGGAGAAGGTTCATATCCAAAAGGTCTATTTTTGTCCCCACAGTCCCGAAGAGAAATGTATATGCAGAAAACCAAATCCCGGAATGTTTGACAAGGCTTTTAAAGAGTATGAAATAGACAAAGAAAATTCATGGATGATAGGAGACAAACACTCCGATATCGAAGCGGCTGTCAATGCCGGTATAAATAATACTAT
Organism: uncultured Campylobacterales bacterium; assembly: GCA_964450755.1. GTDB lineage: Bacteria > Campylobacterota > Campylobacteria > Campylobacterales > JAADDG01 > JAADDG01. The sequence continues at coordinate 11,843 of CAYVDJ010000044.1, read as the reverse complement.
CCTGATAGCCGACTGTTGGGTTAGAGATGAGAAAGCAAAATATATAGTTAATAATATTTTTGATACAATACGCCTCATAAAATAACCTTCAAAGAGGCGAAATAAATGAAATATACCGATAATTCTTTTTCCGGTAAAAAAATTCTGATTACCGGAGGGGCGGGATTCATAGGAAGCAATCTTGCTTTTTATTTTCAAAAAAATCATCCAGAGAGTAAAATCGTAGTTTTAGACAGATTCAGAGATGAAGAGACTTTTTCCAACGGCAATCTGAAAAGTTTCGGTCATTTTAAGAATCTTTCGGGTTTTAAAGGTGAGGTCATCTCAGGAGATATCAACGATAAATCTCTTCTTGAAGAACTTGCTTCTTATAAGTTTGATTTTATCTTTCATGAAGCTGCAATTTCCGATACCACCGTAAAAGATCAGGCAATTATGATAAAAACCAATGTCAATGCTTTTAAAGATCTTCTTGATATGGCGGTGTCTTCCCATGCAAAAATGATTTATGCTTCAAGCGGAGCCACTTACGGAGATGCTCCTTCTCCCCAAAGAGTAGGGCGTGAGAGTCCGGGAAATGTTTACGGATTTTCAAAACTGATGATGGATAATCTCTCTTATGAGTATATAAAAAGATATCCGCATCTTACGATTGTAGGTCTTAGATATTTCAATGTTTACGGAAGAAGAGAGTATTTCAAAAACAAAACCGCCTCGATGGTTTTACAACTTGGTCTTCAGATACTTTCTAACAAAGCTCCAAGACTCTTTTACGGTTCTGATAAAATACTTCGTGATTTTGTTTATATAGAAGATGTTATTCAGGCAAATATCAAAGCGCTTGATGCCAAAAAGAGCGGTGTTTACAATGTGGGAACGGGTATTGCCAGAAGTTTTCAGGATATTGCCGATATTTTGCAAAAAGAGACAGGTGTTGATCTTGGAAATGATTATTTTGAAAATCCTTATGACAAAAAAGCGTATCAGACTTTTACTCAGGCGGATATAGAAGACAGTATAAAATATCTTGATTATAAACCCAATTTTTCTTTGGAAGAGGGTATCAAAGATTATCTGCCTTATATCAAAGAAATATATAAAAACGAAGTTTTGTAAATGGAAAGGCTTTTAGAAAAAACTCCCAAGATTTTAGTCATCGGCGATTTGATGATCGATCACTATCTGTGGGGGAACTGTGAGCGGATTTCACCCGAAGCGCCGGTACAGATAGTGGATATATACAAAGAGAGCAAAACTTTGGGCGGAGCCGGAAATGTTATAAACAATCTTCTCTCTTTCGGGGCAAAAGTCGGTGTTATGAGTGTGTTGGGAGAGGATGATAATGCCAGATATATAAAAGAGCAGTTTATAAAAAAAGGTGTCAAGGATGAGGGGCTTTTTACAAAAAAAGACAGGAAAACAAGTAAGAAGAGCCGTATAATAGCGCTTCATCAGCAGATTGCAAGAGTGGACAGAGAAAGCAAAGATGATATAGACAAAGAGAGTCAGGATAAGATTATCAACCGGTTTGAAAAAATTATTTTTGAGTATGATGCGATTTTGCTTTCCGATTACGGCAAAGGTGTTTTGACCGATACACTTACAAAAAAGATTATCAAAAGTGCAAGAGGGAAAGGGATAAAAGTATTTGTTGATCCAAAAGGCAATGATTACAGCAAATATAAAGGTGCGTTTTTGATCACTCCGAATAAAAAAGAGGCATCTATCGCAACCAAAATAGATATAAAAGATGAAAACTCTTTGAAAGAGGCGGGTTTTAGGCTGAGAAACGAACTTGAACTTGATTTTGCCGTTATTACGCTTTCGGAAGAGGGGATGGCGATTTTTGGAGAAGGACTTATAAAAATCCCTACCGTTGCAAAAGAGGTTTATGATGTTACGGGTGCCGGAGATACTGTTTTGGCGGCTTTTGGATATGCTTTGTCATGCGGTTTTGATATAAAAGAGAGCGCCTCTTTTGCAAATTCGGCTGCTGCTGTGGTTGTAGGCAAGATAGGAAGCGCAACAGCCTCTATCGATGAGATCATAAGATACAATCAGTCTCTCCACTCTTATGAGAGTGGCGGCAAGATCGTTACCAAAGAGGAGATTGTCAAAATCATTCAAAATTCCAGACAGAAAATCATCTTTACAAACGGCTGTTTTGATATCCTTCACAGCGGACATGTAAAATATCTGCAAATTGCCAAGAGTTTTGGGGATGTTTTGATAGTGGGATTAAATTCTGATGAATCTGTCAAAAGGCTCAAAGGAGAGAGCCGTCCTGTGAACTCTTTTGAAGACAGAGCCTATATACTTTCGGCGTTGGAGTGTGTTGATTTTGTTGTGGGGTTTGAAGATGATACTCCCTATGAGTTGATTAAAAGTATAAAACCCGATATTTTGGTAAAAGGCGAAGATTACAAAGATAAAGAGGTTGTAGGAAGAGATATAGCAAAAGAGGTTAGACTTGTGAATTTTGTGGAGGGGAAAAGTACAACCAAAATCATAGAAAAGGTTAAAAGCAGATGATGGAACTTATGGGTATGATCCAGACACAGATGCAAGAGCATCAAAAAGTGGTGCAGGAGAGTTATGATACTTTGCAAAGTTATATCTATACGGCATGTATGATAGCGGCTGAGACGGTAGTAAGAGGAGACAAGATACTGATCTTTGGAAACGGAGGAAGTGCCGCCGACGCACAGCATATAGCCGCAGAACTTACCGGAAGATACAAAAAAGAGAGAAAAGCCCTACCGGCGATAGCTTTGACCACCGATACTTCCGCACTTACGGCGATAGGCAATGATTACGGTTATGAGTATGTTTTTCAAAGGCAGGTGGAAGCTCTTGCAAAAGAGGGGGATATGCTGCTTGGAATCTCTACAAGCGGAAACAGTGAGAATGTTATAAGAGCTTTGTATGAGGGTAAAAAGATGGGCTGTAAAACAATCGGTCTCAGTGGAAAAGAGGGTGGAAAAATGGGAAAGGTATGTGATCTGAACATCATAGTTCCATCCTTTGATACGGCAAGAATTCAGGAGATGCATATAATGATAGGGCACATCATCGCTCAGGCGATAGATGATGCCTTTTAGGAGATTTTGATTAAAGTAAACGATGGGTGAATTAATTATCAATGAGCAATATATACAGCATAAAATTATTACATTGCGTAACCAACAGGTAATGCTGGATAGAGATTTGGCGGAATTGTATCAGGTAGAAACAAGAGCGTTAAAACAGGCAGTCAAGAGGAATATAGGCAGATTTCCAGAAGATTTTATGTTTGAATTAAACGATGAAGAGATTAATCTTATGGTATCACAAAATGTGATACCTTCAAAAAAGCATCTTGGTGGTGCTAAACCTTATGCTTTTACAGAGCAGGGTGTTTCAATGCTTTCATCAGTATTAACAAGTAAAATAGCCATTAATGTCAATATTTCAATTTTCAGAGCTTTTGCAAAAATGCGAAAATTTTTGATGGCAAATGCTGTTATTTTTCAGAAATTTGACTATATAGAACAAAAGTTATTACAGCATGATGAGAATTTTGAAAAGGTTTTTAAAGCTATTGAAAGTAATGAAGTAAAACCCAAGCAAGGTATATTTTATGACGGACAAATTTTTGATGCTTATGTTTTTGTTGCGGATTTGATTAAATCTGCCCAAAAGTCAATAGTGTTAATTGATAATTATGTAGATGATAGCGTTTTGACTCTGTTTAGTAAAAATCAAAGAGTTGAAGTAACAATTTTTACTAAAAATATTTTAAAACAATTAAAACTGGATTTAAAAAAATATAATGCTCAATATAAACCTATTAGCATTAAACGATTTAACTCTGCACACGACAGATTTATAATCATTGACAATAAAAATGTATATCATTTTGGTGCAAGTCTTAAAGATTTGGGTAAAAAATGGTTTGCATTTTCCAAATTTGATATGGAAGCAGTTGATATTTTAAATAGATTAAAAATATAATTTCATAATATCACATCATCGCTCAGGCGATAGATGATGCCTTTTAGGAGATTTCGGCTACATCTAGTACCCTTTCTATCTTTTGGTTGATATTTTCCTGGTGAATCGGTTTTACGATAAAGTCAAATGCTCCAAGATTGATGGCTTCTTGTTTTCTTGTTTCGTCCGTTGTCAGGATAATGATAGGCATATAACTAAAATCAGGACGGCTTTTTAGATTTTCCATAAATTCTATACCGTCCATGATAGGCATTTTTATATCCAAAAATATCAGATTTATATCTTTATGGGTGTTTAAAACCTCCAAAGCCTCCAATCCGTTATAGGCTTCATATATTTTGTCTATGATTTCATTTTTCTGTAAAAATGTTTGCATAAGCTTTTGATTTATTTTATCATCTTCTACAATTAATGCATTTATTTTGTTTGACATATTAACTCCTTATCCTTACTGTAATGCTAGATAGATATCCAAAAGAGACTGCAGGTATTCTCTGTTTGCACTGTTTTTCAATACATCATCACAATATTTTTTGTCAGTACTTTCAATATGTGAGTCGTTATCTACAAAAAGAAGGATTGTAGTATGTTCTCTTTTTTCATCAGATTCTATTTCATCCAGATTTTTTCTAAATTCTGCCAAACTGAATCCGCTTATCTCTTTGTCTATCATGATCATCTTATAACTGTTTTGTTTTATTTTACTGTAAAAATCCGATACATCTTTTGCGGTATCTATCGAATCGTTCAGTGTTGAGAGTACTTTGTGAAAAATTTTGGTTTCTATAAGGCTCTTTTTGAAAACAAGAATATCTTTGTTTTGACTGTTTTTAGAAACAGTTGTATCCTCTTTTTCTGTGATTTTATCGACAGGTGTTAAATCTTTTTTATCATTTTCAATATTTTCAATATTATTGTTTTCACTGTTGCTGTCATTTTTCACATGAGAGATTTTATCCGGTATAAACATATTAAGAACCAGCAAAATATCAGCTTTTTTAATTGGTTTTGTTATATACTCATCCAGACCTTCACTCAAAAATTTCTCTCTGTCTCCCTTGAGTGCGTTTGCCGTTACCGCTACGATAGGTATATGAGGGAGATTATTCTCTTTTTCGTACTCTATTATTTTATGTGTAGCTTTTATTCCGTCCATGACCGGCATTGCTATATCCATAAAGATTATGTCGTAATTGCCTGATTTTCTTTTGGCTACCGCCAACATTCCGTTATTTGCTATATCGACTTTGATTCCCAACTCTTCGAGCGTTATTTTTATGAGTTTTTGATTTATCTCATTGTCTTCTGCTACCAGTATTGAGGCGTTAAATCTGTCTCCTTCTTTTTTGGGTTTTTCATCGGATGTTGAAGCAACCTGAATTTTTCTCTCATTTAATTTTGGAATCAGAGATTTACACTCATCAAGTTTTTTAACCATTTTGGTAACATTGAGAGGTTCATATACAGGTTTTAGATATTTTGAAGACAAATGTATGGATTTTGACTGATAAGAGGATTTCATTATCAGTAAAACAGGAATATTCAATGTCTGATAATTTTTAATCTCATCATTATAAATGGTATCGTAATCTATGATGATGAGATTTACGGCAGAATTTTCTATAAGATAGTTGACTTCATTAAAATCGGAGAAAAAGAGAATATTTGCTCCAAAATATTTCAAGTAATTATAAATATATTGAATATGTTCTTTTTGCTCTTTTGCAGGGGAAAGCATGGCGCAGTTATAATATCCAAAAGCATTTTTATAATCTCTCTCTTTGGAAGGAACTTTTGTAAATTCAAGAGTAAAGAAAAATTTGCTTCCTTTTCCCTCCTCGCTTTCAACTTCCAGTTTTCCGCCCATCAGTTCTATAAATTTGTAAGAGATTGTCAGTCCAAGACCGGTTCCTCCGTATTTTCTGGTTATTGTAGAATCGGCCTGTGAAAATGCGTCAAAAATATGTTCTATCTTGTCATCGGTGATACCTATACCTGTATCGCTTACGCTGAAAAATACTTTGGCTTTTGAGTCATCTTCACTTAGATTTCTTATCTCTATATTGATATAACCGTTTTCCGGTGTAAATTTGACTGCATTGCTCATCAGGTTGATAAGAACCTCTTTTATTTTTGTCGGATCTCCTTTTAGATAATAGTTTAAAGAGGGATCCATAAAAAATGAGAGATGGATATTTTTTTCGGCTGCTTTTGGTCCGTAAACTTCTATGGCATTTTCAAATTCATGAATAGGAAGAAATAAAATATCCTCTATCTCTATTTTGTTGCTCTCTATTTTGGAGAGGTCAAGGATATTGTTTATAATCGTAAGCAGATTGTTTGAACTTTTTTCTATTACATCAAGAAAATCTTTTTGTTCTTTGTCCATTTTGGTATTGTTAAGAAGCTCCGTAAATCCCATGATTCCGTTTATCGGTGTTCTTATCTCATGAGACATATTTGCCAAAAAGATACTTTTTGCCCTGTTTGCCTCTTCGGCTCTTTGTTTTTCTTTTGCTATTTTTTCTACGGCTTTTTCTATCGCTTTGTATGCTTTTAGAGTTCCGTCGATAGTGGTCAGATCGACTTTTTCTTCAAACTCTGCAAAATTGACAACTTTGTCAAAAACTTTTTCAAGTTCTTTGATACTGAGAATTCTTTTTGAAAGAGAGTATCCCAATATAAAAAGAAAAAGTGTCAGTATCCAGATAGAAAAAGCGACGATAAGCTGAATCATTGTCTGTTGCGAATAGGCTGCTATATTTTTATTCAGAGCCTTTTTCATTATGATTGCTGCATTGTTTAGAAATGTTATTTTATCAGTTAATTTTTGAAACCACAATGTCGGATCTACCAAAAATTCTCCGTTATTTACTCCTCTTATAAATTCAACTCTTGCCTGGTTTGCCTGTTTTAAAATATTGTTTTTATCTTTTATCAAAGTTTCAAGAGCAATTTTGGTTTGGGAATCGATTATTGTATCTGTTTTGAATTTCCCTTCCTGAGAGTGGAGATCCAGCCATGTTTTGAGTTCGCCGTCTTTTACAGGTACATAGGCGCTTAAAAGTTTGGAAACAAATCCTCTCTCCTGACCGGTGTATTCCATACCGGAAATTGTAGAGATATAGTTGGATATCAAAGATGTTATTGTAGGAGTCAGGTTATAGTTTAGATCTTTGGAAAATTCTTTGAAAATATGTGAATTTATTTTACTGTAATAGGCAAAAAAGATGTCATCAAATTTGATACTTAAATTATCAACCTTTTTTCTCATTTCGGCTATCTTTTTTAGCATAGAGATTAGTGAATGTATCTGTATGCTATTATCAGATTGTGTGGTTTCATAGGTTTGAAAGAACTTTTTTAGAGCTTTGTCGGTTTGCAGTCTCTGATTTTTCAGTTTCTCTTTTGCGATAGTTCCTCCACTTCCCAAAAATGCTCCTGTAAGACCTCTCTCTTTTGCTATGTTTATTGAAACATTTTTTAAAACTTCATCATTTTTTAATATTTTTGTCAATTTTTCTGTTTTGTCATACTCCTGATAGGAAGTATAAAGATAGTATGAAGATGTTGCAAACAGGAGTGAAATGGGTAATAATCCTATCAATTTTAAAGTGGTTGAAATTTTCATTTTTTATCCTTATTTATTTTTATATTTTTACATTCGACTAAATTTTTAAGTTCGGGTATTTTTAAAATTTCTAATATTTTAGTCTCATTTTTTTTCCTGTCTATAAGAAAAAGTGCTTTTGCTTCTAGGCATTTTGCTTTCAGATTTCCTCTCTCAGCCGCCTTTTTTATATATTTTAGTGCGATTTTGGGATCTTTTTTTATGCCCTGTCCAAAAAGATACATCTTTCCAAGAAAATAATTTGCTTGTAAAGAGTCCTCTTTGTTTAAAGCTTCTTCAAACAGTTTTCGTGCTTCTATAAAATCTTTTTTATTATAAAAAACGATTGCATCTTTTAGAGTGTTGCTGAAAATATTGAGTGATACAAGAGTGATTAATATCAATTTTTTTATCATATACTGTTTCCATATAGTGCTTCTTGCATACTTTTACCATGCTCTTCTATCTCTTTTGTCTCTCTTAGCAATTCGTCTATTTCGTTATTATCAAGAAGTGTATGCATGGTTTCAACTTTATTGGCAATTTCTTTGATATTTAGAATGTTTGCCGCACTTTTGATGATGTTTAGTATATCGGCGATTTTTGTATAATTTTTATTGACAATATATTTTTGAATCAATACCGTATTTTTGTTTATATCATTTATAAAATCCTCTATAAGCTCTTTTTCTTCGTCATCAGAGATACCGAGAGTTTCAAAACTCTCTTTTATAGAGAGGGTTTGGATATTCTCTTCTTTTGGTCTGTCTTTTCGCATCTCTTTTTTGAGTTTGAAATTTTTACTGAAATTTTTTGGTTGGATTAAATCTTTTTCTTCCGTTTTGTCTTTTGTAATAAGATTTAAAAAAGTATCTTTCAGTGGTTTGTTGCTTTCTGCTTTTTTTTCTGTATCATCCAAATTGAAACTGAGAGATTGTCTGTTGTCTTCTTTTGTTTTTATTTTGGATTCTTTCGTTGTAACTTCTTTTTTCGTATCAAAAATTGAGGAAAAATCTATATCTTTTTGGATATTTTCCTCTTCAGTTGTACTCTTTGGAGTTTCATCATCAAAAAGAGGTGGAGTTTCCTGCTCGTTTTGTTCCAAAACGGAGTTGGTGTCTTCATCCTGACTCTCTTCTTGGAGTAATTTATAAAAATCTTCTTCATTATTTTTATCATTTTGTTCTTCCTGAACAGGTTCATTAAATTTTGCGAAAAAATCAGGAGGAAAATCATCTTCTTTATCCTCTTTTTTCTCATCTTCACTCTCTTCAAAAGATTTCGCAAAAAAGTCATACTCTTTTTCTTCCTCTTCCTCTTTCTCCTCATCCTTTTTTATTTTAATTTCCGGAATTTCATTGGTAGAGAATATCGACGGTTTTTGTTCTTCTGTATCTGAAAGAGGTTCTGTGTCTTTCTTACTGCTCTCTTCTTCCAACAGTTTGTAAAAATCCTCTTCGTCATTTTGTTTTTCATCTTCAGGTTCGCTTAATTGTGCAAAAAAGTTCTCCTTGTTATCCTTTTTGTTGTCTTCAAATGTTTTTGTAAAGAAATCTTCTTCTGTTTTTTTTGTCGTTTCATCATCGGAAAACAGTGATGGATCCTGTTCGTCCATATCCAAAAATGATTCGGTACTTTTGTCATTGTCGCTTTCTTCTTCCAACAGTTTATAAAAGTCATCTTCATCGCTGTCATTTTCTTTTGTCTGAAATTCATTTTGGGTTTGAACTTCTTTGGTTTCCAAAGGTTTAAAAAGCTCCTCTTTTGGAACTTCTTCTTTTGGAGGATTTTCCTCTATCGGTGTCAAATTTGCCATATTCTGTTTGGTTTCTTGGGTATTGGCATATTCGTTTTTGCTTTTTTGCAAAAGATCCATTGCTTCGGTATCTACTGTTTTTGGAGAAATTGCAGGTTGAAAATCTTCTGATGATTGATTGTTGAAAAAACTGTTTATAAACTCCACACTGTAAAATTTACTGCTGCCGCCTAATTCATTGATCAAATATATCTCTTTGATTTTAAGTTCACTTTCAATTACTTGAGAGTTTTTTAAAGTGATCATCACATTTTTATTGGGTGTTCCGCTGTGAAGAGTGTATTCGATCCATGAAAAATTTTTAAATTTGTATATATATCCTGTTTTTTCGACAAAAAGGTCTGCCACATCTTTGTAAATCGCTTTGAACTCATCAAGATCTTCAAAACCCAAAAAACTAAGCATAGTTGAACTCATGCCTAAAAAGTTACTGTATTTATCATAGAGAATCAAGGGTAATCCTTTTACTTTTTTAGACGCTTTGCAAGGGAAGCAGATACTATTTTTGAAAGCTCCTCTTCGGAAGCATTTTTGATATTTTCAAATGTTTCAAAATAATCAAGTAATTTTTTTATTTTTGCTTCTGAGATACCTTTTGTTTTTAACAAACCAATCTCTTTGTCTTTTTTTAATTTCTGTTTACGGTGAAACGAAATAGCAAATCTATGGGCTTCATCTCTTAGTTTTTGTATAAACTGAAGCCTTTTGTCCGACTCGCCAAGTTTTATGATACCGTTTACAGAATATAGAGTATCTTTGGCTTTTCCTTTTGCCCTGTGGGCTTTTGCGTCTATTTTTTCTTTAGCTATCGCAATAATATCGACATTTTGCTTATATTTTTGAATAATTTTAATAGCTAAGTTTAATTGTCCCGCTCCGCCGTCTATGATCCAAAGATCAGGAGGCGGATTTTTGCAAAAACTTTCAACCCTCTTTTCAAGAAGTTCTTTCATCTGATCATATTCGTTTTTTGCCTTTAAATTGTAGTGTCTGTAGGAGCTTTTTTTAAATTCTCCTTCCCATTTTACCATCGCTCCCACGATTGCCGTTGCCTGTATATGGGATGTATCGAAAATTTCGATAGAGTTTGGAGTGTTTTCTAAATAAAAAAGTTTTTTTATCTCTCTTAAGAGTTCGTCATTTTTTTTGTTTTTCGAGTTTTAAAAGTTCATCGGCATTTTTCAAAGCGATCTCTACAATAGCCTTTTTTTCTCCTCTTTTTGGAACTTTTAGAGTGATGTTTTTTGAAAATATCTCTTTTAAAACATCTTCTATCTGGTATTGTTCTTCAAACTCTTCATAAATGTATATTTTGTTTACAAAAGAGGGGATATCTTTTTTATAGTACTCCAAAAACGCTCTTTTGTATATCTCGTCTTTGTTAAAACCGGTGTCGGATTTTAGGATATTGTGAGAACTTGATACGACTTTGCCCTCTCTGATAAAAAGTCTTACGATACAGGCTCTTTGGCTTTCTGTTTTTAAAACTATCACATCAAAATCCTCTCTTTTTGCTATATCCAAGGAGGTGTGGATCAAAGATTTTGATATTTTGTTGATTCTGTCCCGAAAGAGAGCCGCTTCTTCAAAAAGGAGATTATCTGCATAAAAATTCATCTTTTTTTCAAGCATAGATATAAGTTTCTTTTTATCCGAGAGTATTGTAACGGCCTCTTTTACTGTCTGAGCGTATTTTTCCTTTGAAACTTTGCCTTCACAGGGTGCTAGACACTTTTTGATCTGATAAAAAAGACAGGCTTTTTTGTTTTTTAGAGAGCCTCTTTTTTGAACAAGAGGGAAAAGATCATAAATGGAGTCTATTATCTCTTTTGCCGATGATGAAAAAGGACCGAAATATTTTATCCTGTTTCCTTTTATAACTTTTCTTGTTATCTCAAACCGCGGATAATCCAAAGAGAGATCTATATAAATGTAAGGATATGTTTTGTCATCTCTTAAAAGAATATTGTATTTTGGTTTTAACTGTTTTATGAGAGAATTTTCAAGAATAAGGGCATCATGCTCACTGTTTACAACAAGATACTCTATATCTTTTGTTTTGGAGATCATGTTGTAAATACGGGCGGAGAGAGTGGGGGAGGGAGAGAGCGTCGGCGTAAATCTAAAATAGCTCTTTACCCTGCTTTTTAGATTTTTAGCCTTTCCGATATACAAAAGCCTCCCGCCTTCATCAAAATACTGATAAATCCCAGCACTTGAAGGAAGTTGTTTTATTTTTTCTTCAAGCATGGTTTTTCCCTTTCTTTTTTATTTTATTATAACATAGCAAGTTCTTTTGTGTTAAAATATAATTACCATAAAAATTAAAGGGATAATTTTTTGAATAAAGAGGTGAAAAGAGAGCAGATTATGAATGCTGCTTTGAAACTGTTTGCGAAAAACGGCTTTTATACGACTACGATA
>CAYVDJ010000043.1:0-11629 GCA_964450755.1 uncultured Campylobacterales bacterium | reverse complement strand
GTATAAAGCTCAGCCCATTTTTTACTATCATCATTATATAATGGTTCTAAAACTTTATAAGCCTCTTCTTGCAAAGGTATAGCTCTATACATTTTATTGTGTAGATTATAGTAGTACCCCAGATGAACTAATAAATCTACTTTTTTCTTTATATCTTCAGTATCAGTTAAAAGAGCAAAATAACTTGATAAGTCCCCATCTCTTTTATAGATATGATCAACTAGCTTTTTGTTAAACTCCCAAAAATCCAAATACTCCTCTTTGTAGGTTTGTGGGGTGAGGTTGTTTAGAAAAGTTTTATATCTTTTCTCTCCCTCTTGTATATCTATAAAGTAACTTACATTTTCATCTAAAACCAACCAATCTTTTAGAGATTTATGGTAAAAATCAAATGTATTCTTATCTTTTCTTAACATCGAACCAAGCTTTGTCAATATACGATTTGTCTTTTTTAAAGAAAACCCCACTATATCTGCTAACAATCTCTTGTTTATCGGCTCATCATATACAGCCATAACTTCTAACAGTGGGGCGAAAATCTCATCATATTTATCTTCATCTTCTGTGATTCTTGAGAAAAAGTTTTCATAGATACCGTTTAATCCTATCGGAAACATATCTGGTTTTTCTATATCTATCAAATCTTTTTCTACTCCATCAAAAAAGAGAGTAAGATAGAGCATATTTGCTTCACTTTTATCTAACAAGATTTCAAAAAACTCTCTATCTTCTATATAGTTTTCATACTTTAGTTCAGTTAGTTTAAGCTCTATAAACTCTTTGCAATCTTTTTTATTTTGTTTTTCATCTGCTTTTAACTCCAACGGCTTCAATCCTGAAAGTGTCTGTTTTAGCTTTGGCTCTGGTCGGCTTGTGACGATGATCTTGACATACTCTGGCAACTGAGAAAACTCATTGGCTATAAGTTCTATCAACCCCACTTCTCCACTTTGAAGTGCTTCATCAAGAGCATCTATGATAACTATATAGTTTCTATCTTTTTTAGGTTCTAATCTTTTTAAAGGATTGAAAATCAACGATTCAAATAGTTCTTGTATACTTCGTGAGTTATCAACTTTTTCCTTTACTATCTCATCTACATACCCATCTATCTGAGTTTGAAAATGATAAGCCAAAGTTTTTATGACATTTCTTGCATCATTTTTGCTTGGATAGTTGTAACTGCAAAAGTGTATGCCTATGACATCTTCATGTACATCAGTTAAGTAAGAAGCAATAGCACTTTTGCCATATCCTGCATCTGCCATAATCCAAAGCACTCTGGAGTTTTTATACTCTTTTATCCACTTATCGACCTCCTCTTTTACCCACTCTCTACCTACAAACCTTTTGTGTCTTGCAAAGTCTTGGGTGAAGTCTATAGGTTCTAACTCATCATAAACTCTCTTTTGCTCCTCTTTAAACTCAAACTTTACCTCACCCTTCAAAGCCCCTATAAGCTCCTGCATCCTCTCTTCAAACTCTTCTTTACTCTCTTTTTTTTGTGTAAGAAAAAGCAAATCCAAATGTTGCAAATCACAAACAAGCAAAGGGGGTTTTGCCTCTTTTATCATAACTGGTATTATCTCTTTTTGGCAGTGCATAGCCATGCTTATCTCTTTTCTGCAAAACCCATCATGACGACATGAGTGTGGTGTTATAAAAAAGATAAACTTATCGTTTTGCTCTATACCAACTTCTAGTTTCAAAGCCCACTCTTTACCAAGTTTGAGTTGTTCTTTGTCAAAAAAGACACTAAAACCCTCTTTTTCAAGATACTCCTTGACCTTTAAAACATACTTTTCATACTCATCTCTACCATAAGAGAAAAAGAGACCTTTTTTCATAAGATTCCTTTTGGATTTTTGTTTCTTTCATGATAACTTAATTTTCTTGGATTATTTGGATTTTTTAAGTATCAGTATAAAAAACCAATCTATAAAACACCTCAAATCAAGCCCTATCCCACTCCGCCTCATACTTCATAAAGTCATCTATAACCTCTATAGCTTTTTGCATCTTTTTTACTACATCATCCGTTTTATGACTCTTTAGAGTATCTACAAAAAACTGTATCTGTCTTTGGGTTCTTCCTAACTCTACTGGCGGGATAGTTTGGGAATTATTCTCTAAAAAACTTTCAAGCTCAAGTAGAGCATTGGGACTGTTGTTTAGTAGCATAAACTCTATTTTGGCTACTTCTGCATAGTATTTGTTTGCACTTTTTGGACTCTTTTTGTCAGCCAAAATAGTATCTTTTGATAGGTTATATATCTGGCTTGTAGTAAGTTTGGTTTTTAGCTTGTTACCAAAAAGTAGCTTGGCTAAGGTTGTGATATAGGCTAGATTGACTCCTGGGTAGTAGTGATGTTTGCACTCATCATCGTAAAATGCATCTTCATAAAAGGTGATGATCTTCTCTATGATCTCTCTTTTTTGCTGTTGTGTTAAGCTTTTGTCATTTAGCTGGTATCGTCTCATGTTGGAGATAGCTTCTGTTAACATATCATAATCTCTTGGCTTTATGGTAGAGAGTATCTCAAAAGCTTTTTTGGGTTGATTTATCTCTGCACTTCCGTATGCATGAGCTGTTATGAGTTTGACTTCATTGCTCTCTTTAAAACGAGGCTCCAATACATCATAAGCATCACCCAAAAGGAGTCGATAGTAACCTTTTTTATCGAGTATGTTGATAAATCTCAACAAAAACTCTTGTGAACGATTCTCCTCTAGCCGATAATGCTCAGCGATATACTCCATGATCTCCACTTGACTCATGCCTCGTATGGATTGCAAATCATCCAATTCTTCATCGGTGATGGAGCTTTCAAGATGAAACTCTTGACGAATCTTGGCAAATATATCGACATGTTTGCTCAACTCTCGCTTTATAAACTTCTCGATCCCTTTTTTCAAACTCTCTTTGACAACCACTTCACCACAACCCCAAAGATTTTCAGAAAAGTCGAAGTTTCTCTGCAAAGCCTGTTTTATCACCTTGTCATGAATATTTCGATCCTCTTTTCGCCAATGATCTACAAAGTGGGTTTTATAGTTTTTTTCGTTTGGATCTTTACAAGGGATACCATCTACAAATCTATCTATATCTTCTTCCCTCATAAACCCAATAAGCAGAGATTTGACTTCAAATCTTGCTCTAGCCTCATCATCACCACAGATGATGTTGTTTGCTAGTTTTGAAAACTTAACTCTTTCAAACTCATCATACTCTTTGACTCTCTCTAGTATAGGTTTGATAGCCTTTTTCCTCAGATATGCCCCCTCATCCCCAAACCTCACAGGAGCAAAAAGAAGCTCAAAAAGCTCCCTATTACCTCTGTACTTAAGATCACTCTTTTCAAGTTCACTGATGATATGCTGGATGAGTTTGGTATCTCTCATAGGTTACTCTTTATCCAACTAATTAAAGTATGAAAGATAAACACAAGAGCCATTTTTTAGCCTTTTTGAAGAGTATTTTACCATAAGTAAAGTTTAATTTATATATAAACTTTTTGGCAAGATATGTTATTTTTACACTACTGTAAGAGGGATGTTATACTTCCTGCCTATGCGGTTACACAATAAAATCCAAACAGATCAGTTACAAACTATATCAAAAGAGATTCCAAGATCGTCTCTTTTAAAATCCGGTTTTTTATCTCCTTTTACATCTATAAGGATAAAATCTCCGCTTATTATCTGTTTTGTATCGATATTGTCTCCTTTGACAAAACAGCCGTTGTTAGTGGCATTTGCTTCGATCACATAGAGCCAGAAATCATTTTTGTCGGGTTTTCCTCTGATCTCTTTTTCGCTAGAGACACCGTTTAGAGGATTTGAAGCGGGACCTGTGAAGATAGAACATATAGACTGAGATCTCTTCTTGTTTGACTGTTGAAGCAAAAATTTTCCGCCTGTGGTACTTTTCAAAACAGCCCCGAAGGTTTTGTTGTTTTTGTTTAGATGATACGGATATCCGTATGCAGAGAGTTCTGTTTTGATATCGTCTGTTATATGATCATTATCCCAGTCAAAATCACCGTCGCTGATACTCCACTCACCCTCTATCCTGTCCAAAGCCGCAGAGAGTGCGGAGGCTGTTGCAATTTCGGCAGATTTTTTAGCTTCACCGGAAAAGCCGTTTAGTTTCGGCATCGCCATAGAAGCCAAAATCCCTATAATAACGATAACCATGATAAGTTCTATCATTGTAAAAGCCCGTTTCATATCTTAATCCTTCTCAAAATACGGCAAAAGCCGTATCTTTTTAAATTATTGTGGTTTTATAAAATAAAACTGTTTAGGATCTCCACTGCTGTTGTTTGGACCTGTGAATCTGACATAAGCCGGATTTACCGGTTTTGTACCGTTTACATCTACCAAAGTCAAACTTCCGGCTTCCACAGTTACTGATTTTATAGGGGTGTTTGCATTAGATCCCACAACTGTTATATCAACCGGTGAAGGGTTAAATATCCAAAAATCATTTTTATCCGGTTTGCCTGTAAAATCATTTCCGGGCGCATCTTTTGGATAGCTGACACCTGTTTTTGAGTTTGAAGCCTCTCCCTCTATCATCAAAATATCATAATAAAGTCCATCAGCCCATGACCAGTTTCCGTTTGAATCTATCAATGCCCATCCGGCTATTCTTAATTTGTCATTTTTCTTTGCAATCTTTTTCAGAACTTTTCTCGCACTGTTTATAGCGCCGTAATGCTTTGCTCTGACTGCCGAATTTCCTGTAGAATCGTTCATATCCGAATAATTGTGCCAGTTTACTTTCGCATCCCCGAAATCTTCCTGATGAAATTCTATCGCTCCTTTTATGGCAGCCGCCATAGATTCCATTCCGGCAAGTTCACTGTTTATCTTTGCCCTGTTGGTCGTATCTCCGAATTTTGGCATTGCCATTGTCGCCAAAATACCGATGATTACAATAACAAAGATAAGTTCAACCATCGTAAAACCGCTTCGTTTCATAATTTCTCTCCTTATGTAAAATCATATATACCAATATATCGACAAGTAAAGAAATCTATACAATTATGAAACTGTGATCTGCTATAAAAAGTGAAAAAATAAAAAAAGAGATTACTTATTGTAAAAAGAGGTAAAAACCGCAGGGTAAAAACCCGCAGTTTGTAAGAAGATTATCTTTTTGAAAATTGAGGAGAGCGTCTTGCTTTTTTCTTTCCGTATTTCTTTCTTTCGACAACTCTTGAGTCTCTTGTCAAAAGACCTTTTGGTTTTAAAACCGCTCTGAAATCTTCATCATATCTTACCAATGCTTTGGAAATTCCATGTCTTAAAGCATCAGCCTGAGCAGAATATCCGCCTCCCAGAGTGGTAGCTACGATATCCACACTGTTTTCTTGTTTTGCAAGGTTTAGAGGCTGCATAACTCTTTTTTTAATAGCCTCAAGACCGCCCAACCATTGATCCAGACTCATACCGTTGATTATAATCTGTCCTGAACCCTGTTTTAACCATACTTTGGCTATTGCCGATTTTCTTTTTCCGGTTGCGTAAACTTTTGCCATAATTACCCTTCTGCCTTGACTTGTGCCGTATGAGGATGCTCGTCTCCTGCATAAACTTTCAGTTTTTTAAGCATCACTTTTCCAAGCTTTGTTTTAGGAAGCATTCCTCTTGTTCCCAGCATAAATAGTTTTGCCGGATTTTTTTCCAATAAATCACCCAATTTTTCGCTTTTAACTCCACCGAAATATCCGCTGTGTCTGTGATACATCTTCACATCGGCTTTGTTCCTGCTTACATCCACTTTACTTGCATTGATCACGATAACATAATCGCCACAATCAACATGCGGTGTATAATAGGGTTTGTGTTTTCCTCTAAGCAAAGAGGCAACTTCTGTTAATACTCTACCAAATCTTTTACCGGCAGCATCTACTACTACCCATTCTCGTTGTACTTCATTTGGCTTTATCATTCTTGTTGATTTCATTCAAAACCTTTGCCAATTATTTGAAAGGCTGATTGTATTGAATTATTTATTAAAAAAAGCTTAATTTAAGTTGTTTTTAATGATAAAAAGCTTTAATCTTCAAAAATATTGGATATTCCTCCAAGAACCGAACCTTCTCCGCTGCTGCTTCCTCCCACGCCCGGAGCATGTTCTAGTATCCTGTCGGCAAGTCTTGAAAAAGGCAGAGTCTGAAGATAGACTGTTCCGTGTCCTCTCAAAGTAGCCAGAAAAAGTCCTTCTCCTCCAAATATCATCGATTTTAGATTTCCGGCTTTTTGTATATCATAATCAATCCCTCTTGTAAAAGCCACGATACATCCCGTATCCACTCTCAGAGTTTCGCCTTTTAGCTCTTTTTTTACAACGCTTCCTCCGGCATGTATAAACGCCATACCGTCTCCTTGAATCTTTTCAAGGATAAAGCCCTCTCCTCCAAAAAGTCCTCTGCCAAATTTCCGGCTGAATTCTATATCAAGTTTGGTTCCCAAAGCCGCACATAAAAAAGCATCCTTTTGACAGATGATCTCCTCACCTGCTTCAGCCATATCAAGAGGAATGATTTTACCCGGATAGGGTGCGGCAAATGCGACTTTGCTTTTTTTGTATCCCCTGTTTGTAAAATGTGTCATAAAAAGAGATTCACCGGTAACAAGTCTCTTTCCGGCACTGAACATTTTGCCGAAAAACGAATCCTCCGTACTTGAGCCGTCCCCCATCTTCGCTTCAAACTCTATCCCCTCTTCCATCCAGTTCATAGCTCCGGCTTCCGCCACAACTGTTTCATCGGGATCAAGTTCTATCTCCACAACCTGCATCTCACTGCCGATTATCTCATAATCTATTTCATGACATCTCATAATACTCTCCTATTTAAAAAGTGAATTAAAAACCTTGTTGATTCCTTGATCAATCATTTCATTTACTTTATTATCGGCTTTTTGTTCCACTTCATTTTGCGCTCTGTCGATTTTTTTATCCACATAACCTTTTGGCTGGTTTTGTGTGTGGGAAGGTGTGGAGTGTTGTTGTATATTTCCATTTCCGAGAGGTATCCCAAGAGGATTGTTTCCTATTTGGCGGCTGTTATGATTTCTTTTGTTTGCGGCATTTGGATCTTTTAGTGCCTCTATGATCGATTTTGCCTGTTGTTTTGCCATAGCATCGGCTCTTTTGTCATAGGTGATTTTAATCCCTGATGGTATCTTAAACCATTTCTCATCAACGCCTCCTTCTCTGAGATCAATCGCCTCCTTTTGAATATTTATCCCAAGCATACTGCCGACAGTTTTAAGAGGAATGGAAGTATCATGTATAGAATAAACACTCATCCCCATAACCGTTGCTTTATCACAGGGATATCCCAAAATATTTGCAGCGTTGAAAACAACTCCTCCCCCAAGCTGTTTGGCTATCCCAAGACCGAGTTCTTTTGCATTTTTCATAACTGTCTTTTTATCTTTGAAAGAGAGTCTGTTAAACTCCTCTTTGATATATTTTTCGGGATTGGTACTTTTTGTTCCTGTTTTTTTGCCAAGGTCGATAACATATTTCCAATCGGGTGTTGTTATCTCTAGTTTCTCCTCTTTTTGGGAAAATCCAAGTACGGAAGTTATCGTTTTTTCGTATGATGAGAGTCTTTTACCGTAATCTTTTATATAAAGTCTGCTCTCTCCCTTAACCGAACCTCCCATTTTATAAACGATAACCGCCTCTTTGAAAGGAGCTTTTTTCTCAAAAGGGTTGGTCGGTGTGGCAAACAGACTCCCTCCCGCCATCAGTGCCACCAAGATAAAACCTTTTAGTTTTTTCATAATCGTCCTCCTTAGATCAAATATCTTATATTTCTAATAATTTTACACTCTCTTTACTTAAATAAAAGAGATATCCTTTTACATTAATGTTAAAAATATTTCCGATAATTCGTTTATAGGAGAGTATCTGATCTTTATGTTTTTGGCTTGATTCTTCGGAACTTTTATAGTCTATGACTATCCACTCATCCTGATTTTGTATCAAAAGATCCACCCTTCTTATATTTCCTTTGTATGAGATAGCCTGTTCTTTTCTGATCTCTCCTTTCAAAAGAGATCTAAAATCCCTGTGCCTGATGGCTTTATGAACTCTTTGTTTTATATCTTCAAGTTCCTCTTTTTCAAGCAGATAACCGTATCTGTTTTTCATGGCAAGATAAGCATCTTCCAAAAATCTTTCATCAAAATCTTTTATCATTTCAAGCATATAGTGCATGGCTATTCCAAAATTGACAGAGTTTAGGGACTCTTTTGTCTGATCATTTTGTTCGTCATTATCTTTGTGATCTGACATTTTCAAACTTTCATAGATTATCTCACTATTTTTACTCTCTCTTTTTTGCTTTTTCTTTACCACTATCCTGCCGTCACTGAAAGCAAAAAGATCAAATCTTCCAAAAGAGGAGTTTTTCTCCTTTTTGCAGATAAAAAGAGATTCTTTCGCTCTTGTAAACGCTACATACTGGGCATTTAACTCATCTTCCAAAGAGAGTTTTTTCTCTTTTTCCACCGCTTTTTGATATGCGCTGTCGATACATTCTCTTGATCTCATACGCACAAAAAGATCCTTTAGCTCTATCCCCTCATAAGAAAAGACAAAAGGATCTCCTCCGCCTCTTTTTTGGGACAATCTGTCGGCAACTATCAGATGTTCAAACTCAAGCCCTTTTGATTTGTGGATTGTGAGGATGGTGATACCTTTTGTATTTTTTGAAGCGCTTTTGGCACTGACAGAGTCGTAGTTGAATATAAATGACTCGATATCTGGGAAATCACACGATATCTCTATCAGCTTCAAAAGGTCTGCATCTTTGTCATACATTTTGAAAAAATCGATTATATCTTTGATAAGAAACGGCAGAGGTTTAAAAAGATCAAACTCTTCATCTTCTCTTATTTCATCAAAACCATATCCGTTCAACGCCAAAAAATTGGCTTTGTTATACTCCTTTTTGAAATAAAGATATATCAGAAATTCTATAACGGCTATGACTTTTGGCTGATTTATCAAAAGAGAAGTTGTCTGAGTAGAAACTCTGATATCCTCAAAATACTCTCTTAACTCATTTTCTATGACAAAAGCCTCTTTGTTCGTATAGGTCAAAACCGCTATATCCTCATCTTCTACTCCGGCTTTTTTCAACTTCTCTATCGATTTTATGATGTTGCCTGTTACATCCTCATCCTCCATAACCTCGACATAACCGCCGTTATCTTTGTCGTACGAGTGTTGGATATGATAATTTGGCATGGAATTTTCAAACATCCTGTTTACAAAATCAACTATCCTAAAACGGCTTCGGTAATTTGTATTTAACTGCTGAGTTTCTATAAAAAACTTCTTTTGAAGATGATAAAACAGCTCTTTTGCTCCCCCTCTGAATCTGTAAATAGACTGTTTGGTATCGCCCACATAAAAAAAGCTTTTAAAGCCCTTGACCCCGACTCCCGATCGTATCTCCTCTATCAAAGGCTCAAGTATCTTATACTGCACTATGGAAGTATCCTGAAACTCATCAAGAAGGATATGATCTATCTTGGCATCAAGTCTGAAATACAGAAAATCCCTGTCGATATGTCTATATAAAAGCTCATAAACAAAATTGGTTACATCATTGAAGGTGAGAGTTTTATTCTCTTTGGCAACTGTTTTGTTCGACTCTTTGTAGATTTCAAAAAGCTCCAAAAGCTCGGTGAGTATAAAACTCTCTTTTGCATCAAAATACTCTCCAAGCCTCTTTTTGAGTTTTATAAAATAGTCATCAACACGAGGATTGTAACACTTTTTAAAATACCTGTACTCCTCCAGACTCTCTTTGCAAAGCCATGTGGAGTTTAAAAGTTTTTCCAAAGAATCGATATCCAAAGCCCTAAAAGCGCTTTTTGAGAGAGCTTTGCAGGAAGAAAATATCTCTCTTATCTCTTTGACAAGAGAGAGTATCTCCTCATCTTTGATATACTTTTCTTTTTTGATATGCAGATTTTCAAGTTCATGCTCTTTTTCATAAAATATATCAAAAAGCCAAAATATATCTTTGAGTCTTCTTTTTTCTATCACAGAAAAATCAACCAGTCTCTCATATTTGCCTCTTTTTGTTACCTCTTTTAGGAAATACTCCGTCTTTAAAACCTCATTCATCTGCTCATCTATCTGAAAATCGGGCAGAAGATCAACATAAAAAGAGAATTTCC
Organism: uncultured Campylobacterales bacterium; assembly: GCA_964450755.1. Taxonomy (GTDB): domain Bacteria; phylum Campylobacterota; class Campylobacteria; order Campylobacterales; family JAADDG01; genus JAADDG01. Next base: position 1,411 of record CAYVDJ010000043.1, on the reverse strand, counting down.
TAAGGATCTGAGAAAGGAATCTGTCGATGGTGGATATCTTCGTATCAGAATCCAAAAAGTTTTTTATCACTCTCTCCTGTTTTGAGAGAATATTTTGCGGAGTCTCTTCCAAGATGGAACAAAGCTCCTTCAACTCCGCCTCTCTCTTTGGCAGATGAAGCTCTTTTAGCGTGGAAAAAATCCTCTCTTGCATCTCATTGGCAGCTTTGTTTGTAAAAGTGATCGCCAAAATATTCCCCCCGTTTGCTCCCAAAAAGAGCAAAGAGATATACCTGATAGTAAGAGCAAAAGTCTTCCCGCTCCCCGCACTCGCTTCATAAGCCAAATAGGGTTTAAACATCTTGTATCACTCCTTTAATATTATGATAACCTATTTCTCTTGGATTATTTGTATTTTTTTGGCAGGAAGTACGATTTCAATCGTACTTTGTTATATTTTTGATTTTATCATCATATCAAACTATACAAAGCAGGTTAAAAAGCTTCTTTGAGAGAGTTTATACTCTAGTTTAAGGTAACTTTTTTTACAATTTTTTCCGCTTTTTTTCCAAGTTTGCTTTTATCCCTTCTACTCTTTTTATATCAAGTTCTGTCAAAAAAGCTATTTTTTCTATATCCATTTTTGTATTGATAAGCAGATTTTTGGCAAGATTTATCTTTTCTATATCTATACCTTTCTCCATACCTTTCTCGATTCCTTTTTCAATACCTTTTTCAATACCTTTCTCCAAACCCTCCACATACAAAGGATCTTTCTCTTTTTCTATGATGATTGGCATTGTCTTCTCCTCTTTTTTTAGTTCTTTTATTTTCTCATACAGTTTTGGTCTCAGTCTCATCAGATAAAAAAACTTTTTTAGATAATTCTTCCTTTTACTCTCTTCTGTATTCATCAACTTTGACCTGAGTTTTGTAAAAAAGAGATTAAAATCATCTATTTTACACAGTATTGCCAAGATATTATCATTTATATCCTCACTCTCTATCAGTTCTTTACAATCTATATCTTTTATATTTTTTGTCTCATATTTATAGGATATATTTTTATCTTTTATACCCTCTTTCAATCTTATCTCTTTTTCGCCTATATAAAGAACAAGTTGTTTTGGAAATCTCTCATACAGCTCATATATCATAGAAGCGTATCTTAACATTCTGTTTGGCATATTCTTATCATCCGTCGATTGTACTTCAAGATGAAATATCTCATCATTTTCAAGTCTTACGACAAGATCCGCTTTTCTCTCTTCCACTTTTGGAAAAGAAGGATCCAATAGCTCTATCGCTTTTTTGCCGGTCAGTATTTTTATAAACCTTTGAGGTATCCCCTGTACGATATCTCTTAGTGTTCTGTCATATACGAACTGTTCTTTATCTGACAAAGTTTTTATTACCTTTTTTATTTATTATA
>CAYVDJ010000042.1:0-5351 GCA_964450755.1 uncultured Campylobacterales bacterium | reverse complement strand
GGATATGCAGGATGGCTCTATATAGCTTAGAGGATCATCGCTGTAAGAGAAGTTCAGATTTTCAAAAAAGGGTGTTTTTGTAAAGTCCGGATTTATATTGACAACTTTCAAACCGCTTTTTCTGGCTTCTTCAAAAAGGGATACTCCAAAGTGTCTGAGAGCTGCTTTTGATGCTCCGTAAACAGCTCCGAAAAAGCTTGGTTTCAAAGCGGAGATGGAGTTTATATTGAAAATATATCCGCTGTTTTGTTTGAGAGAACGCAGGAAAAGTTTTGTTATCAAAAGAGGAGAGCGGAGATTTAAATCTATCATTTTGTTAATTTTTTCAAAATCAAGCTCTTCATGAGGTGCGAAATATCCGACCCCGGCATTGTTTATGAGAATTTTGAGATCTTTTTTGTCTATTCTTTTTTCAAGTTCTTTTATCTCTTTTATCTGCGTCAGATCGCATTTTGTTTTTATAAAAAAAGGATCATCAAAACCGCTTTTTTTGAAATCTCTTGCAACGGCATAGACTTTGTAGCCTTCATCTATCAGCATCTTGGCACATTCAAGTCCTATGCCGCTTGATCCTCCCGTAACGATGGCGCTTTTCATATCATCTCCTCTATTTTTTCCATATTCTCTTTTATCAGTTTGTAAACAAATTCGTAAGAGGGAGTTGTACTGTCCAAATGATCCGATACGACTTTGAATATTCTGATATTTTCTATATCTGTGAAAACTCTTGCAGCCAAAAAGAATCCAGAAGATTCCATGTCTATAAGAGAGCAGGGGAGATTTTCAAATCCTTTTGAAACCTCTTTATCCACTGTGAGCAGAGATTCACCTCTGTTTTTTAGCATAAATTTTTTGGAAGTTGCAAAGTCTGTCACGCTTTTTACGGGATAGAGTTTATAAAGTTTCTCTTTTTGTTTTGAAGAGCAGATGCCTATGTTTACAAAAGCAGGGGAGTTTTGAAACTCTTTTGCCAAAAATGTAGTGGCAACGGCTGAATTTATCTTCCCGATACCGCTTATGATGAGAGAAATATCACTGTTTTTGTATATCTTAAACGGTTTTTTTTCCGTTATTTTCAGATTATATCTCTCTATAACAGGCATCGCTTCTGCCAAAAGAGCGGTTGTGAAAAGGATTTTAGATGATTTCAATCTTGCTTATTCCTCCTGATAGTTTGATAACTTTTATCTGTTTTGCTATCCTCTCTTTCAAAGCTTCCACATGAGAGATGATACCTATCATTTTACCGCTGTTTTTGATTGTGTTTAGAGCCGACAGGACGCTTTCGAGGGTCTCTTGATCCAAACTGCCAAATCCCTCATCCAAAAAGAGAGATTTGATCTCAATCTTGTGACTTACAAGATCGCATAATCCCAAAGCAAGTGCAAGACTGACGATAAAACTCTCTCCTCCCGAAAGTGTATCGACAGATCGGTTTGTGTCTGCCTGATAGGTATCTATAACGGTGATATCGAGTTTGTCTTTTGAATTTTTTGATCTTTGCAATCGATATCTTTCATTTAGTTTTTTTAGATGAAGATTTGCCGTATTTATCAGATATTCGAGTGTCAGTCCCTGAGCGAATTTTCTGAATTTGTTTCCGTCTTTTGAGCCTATCAGATGATTTAGAATATCATAGTTTCTAAACTCCTCTTTTGCCTCTTCATACTCTTTTTGGTATCTTAAAGCTTTTTGTCTCTCTTTTTTATCCTGCTCTATTTTGGCTTTTGTTTTGGCAAACTCTTCGGTCAGTTTTTCGTATTCGTATTCATTCATTTTCAGAGAGTTTTCTATCTCCTCTATTGGTTTGTCTGTTGTGCGTTTTTGTCTTTTTAACTCTTCTTGCGTGTTTTTGAGAGTGATCTCTATTTTGGTCTTTTCCTCCTCTAGTTTCTTTTTTCTCTCTTGAAGAGTTTGAATTTTCTTTTCATCAAGCAAAAATGATTCAAACTCTTTTTGATCTTTTATGTTGTTATTGTGAAGTTTCTCCAAAAAGAGCGTTTTTAGTTTTTCATTTTTTTTCTTCTCTTTTTCAATCCTCTTTTCATTCTCTTTTAATGTTGTCTCTTTTGAGTTTAGATTTTTTTGTATATCTGTGATTGTATCTTGAATTTTTGAGATATCATGATGAAGCTTGTCTTTTTGAAATTTCAGATTTTTTTCATAAAGTTTCAAATCTTTCTCTTTTATTAGGTCAAATCTTCTTTTTTCCATGCTTTTTATCTCTTCTATCTCCTCTTGTAGCTCTTTTTGGGCATCAGAAAGGGAGTTTAGATGATGTTTGATCTTCTCTTTTTCAAGATTTGTTTTGCTTTGTTTCTCCTTTTGTTTTGATACGGTTTTTTGAAGCTCGTTTAGTCTGTTTTCATCGGATTCCAACTCTTTTATCTTTTTTATGATCTCTTTTAACTCTTCTCGTAACTGCTTTAAAATTTTTTCCACGGCATCGCTGTTTTTAAAAGAAGAATCTATCTCTTTTATGGCTTTTAGAAGATTGTCCTTTTTTTGCAAGAGATCTTTTGTGTTTTTTGATATGTTTTCTATATCACTCTCTTTTCTTGCCGCTTGGGTTTTTAGTTCATTCAGTCTCTTTTGGTTTTTTTCAAATTGCGCTTTTTCCTCTTTTAGACTCTTTTTTGTTCTGCTTGTATCAGGTGGATTTTGGTTTGCCCACGGATGGGAGAGAGAACCGCAAAGAGGGCATGGAGTGTGCTCTTTTAGGTTTTTTCTCTCTTCCTCCAAATTTATTATCTTTTCTTCAAGTCGGATTTTTTCTTCAAGTTCCGTGATAAGTTTTTTTTGTTGTTGAATCAGACTTTTATAATGTTCTGTCTCTTTTTTCAGCTCTTTGAGTTTTATATCTGAGAGTTCTTTTTGCTCTTTGTTTTTTTCCAAAGAGAGGTCGATATTTTCAATATCTATCAGCTTTTCTTTTAAAATTTTTAGATTGCTTCCTCTTTCGTTTATCTCTTCTCTTTTTTCCCGTAGTGTGGATAAAAGAGAAGGAGAGAAAACGGATTGGATATTTTGTATCTCTGTTTTGCTTTGTTGTATGATTTTTTCCGTTTCGTTTAGGATTTGATCAAGTTTTAGGATATCGTCTTTGTTTTTGTCTATCTCGTTTTTTATAAAAGGGATGAGGCGTTCTCTGTTTTTGTCAAGAGGGATTTTTGCTTTTTGGACAGTTTTGTCTATCTGCCTTTTTTTTTCTTCTATATTTTGTTCTATCATCAAAGCCTGAGTTATTTTTTTTGATTCTTCATCAAATACTTTGATAAAATTTTCCTCTTTGGTTTTTGTCTCTTCATATATCTTTTTGTTTTCTGCCAATTTTTTTAGGAGACAATCTATCTCTTTTTGGGTATCTTTTATCTCTTTGGAGAGTTCATCAAGATAATTTAAACTCTCTTTGTATTTTTCATAATCGCCCTTTATCTCTTTTGCCCTCAAAGCGTTTTGCAAAATAGAGAGATTGTTTTTTTCTGTTTTCTCTTTTTTTTCAAAATCGGTTTTTTCTTTTTGAAGATTTTTTATTTTATTCTCAAGTTCCTCTACTCTTTTTAGGTATGAGAGTGTCTCTCTGAGGTGTGATATTTTTTCTTTGCATTTTGTCCGCTTTTTTTCTGTCAGGATTTTGTTTTCATTTAGATTTTCGATCTCCTCCTGACTTAAAATCTCCACCTCTTTTAGTCTCTCTTTTAGATGTTTGAGGTTTATATCTTTTTCTTTGTGCTTTTCAAAAACCTTTTGGGAGAGTTTCGCATAGATGTCGGTACCTGTCATTTTCTCTAAAAGCTCGGCTTTTGTGCTTTCGTTTGCTTTCAAAAAAGCGTCGAAATTTCCCTGTGCCAGAAGTATCGATCTTGTAAAACGGTTAAAATCAAGTCCCGTTATCTCTTCTATCTTTTTGGGTACTTTTGAGATGGAATTTTCTATGATCTCTCCGTTGCTTTTTGCTATCTCCATTTTCGGAGGCTGAAATTTACCGTCTGCTTTGCCTCTTGATCTTCTCAGCGAATATCTGCTTTTGTATCTTTCTGCTTTGATTTCAAATTCGGTTTCACAAAAAAAATCTCCGGTGTGTTTGCTCATAAGCTCCTGAAGATTTGAAAGGCGGGGAGTTTTGCCGTACATGGAAGCGCAAATAGCATCAAGGATGGTTGTTTTACCTGCTCCGGTAGCTCCTGTTATCGCAAAAATACCGCTGTTTTCAAAAGAGTTTTCAAAATCTATCTCATTAAATCCTTTTAAAGAGTTGATATTTTGCATAGAGACTTTTAATATTTTCATATCATTTCTTCTCCAAACTCTGTTTGGTTCAATACCTTTTTAAAAAGCGTTACAAGAGAATTTTTCAGCTTTTCATCTTCAAAATCCTCGTTTTCAAGCCGTTTTTCAAATACTTTAAGAGGCGTGATACTCTCCAACTCATACTCTATTTCTGATGAGGAGAGAGGTTTTATCTCATCTTTTTCATATTTGACAGCCAAAATATCCGTATCGTATTTTTGGGCATTTTCGATTATCTCTTTATAGACAAATTCCCCTTTTTCATCTCCTTGGATAATAACTTCACACCAGATATTTTTGGTATCTTTTAATTTTTTCAGTTTCTCTTCTATCTCTTTTGGTGATGATTTTATGGAGAGCAGTTTTCTAAAAACAGGGATTTTTATCTCTTTTGTTTCTATCTTCTTGTTTTTTATTTCTGTCAAAAGAACCGATTTGTCATATTTTGCCTCATTGAAACTCAAAGGTATGACACAACCGCTGTATCTGACTTTGTCGCTTCCTGCTTTTTGGGCTTTGTGAAGATGTCCCAGTGCCGTATAATCAAATCTTTTTGAGAAAAAACCGCTCTCTATCGTTGAAAGGTTTCCTATATAGATCTCCTTTTCACTCCCGCTTGTGGCGGAGTTTAAAACGCTTAAATGTCCTGTTGCTATGATGATAGAGTTTTTGTTTCTCTTTTTTGCCTCTTTGTAAAGGGAGTCATAATGCTCTTTTATCCCTTTTATGAGAGCCGATTCGCTCTCTTTGTATGTTTGGGATGAAATAAATCGCAGTATCACTCTCTCTCTTAGATAGGGAACCGCACAGATGAGAATGTCTTCAAATTCTATAATCTTTCCTTCTTCGGTAACAACATCTATATTAAAAAGAGACAACAGATCTTTTGGTGCGTTCAAAACCGAAACGGAGTCGTGATTTCCGGCTGTAATGATACTTTTTTTACAAGATGTCATGGAAAGTCTGTATAAAAAATCATAATAGAGTTTTTGGGCATAAACAGGAGGTGAGGCAGTATCAAAAATATCTCCCGCAACGATCAAAAGATCAATATTTTCTTC
>CAYVDJ010000041.1:0-4623 GCA_964450755.1 uncultured Campylobacterales bacterium | reverse complement strand
GGTTACATTTAATGGGTCTCAATCCCCTTAAAATCGGGTCATTATGTAATGCAGAGTTATTGTACACAATAACCGAGCCGCACACGGTCTCAATCCCCTTAAAATCGGGTCATTATGTAATGTGGTACTATCATACAAATTCTCAGGGTATAAAGGTCTCAATCCCCTTAAAATCGGGTCATTATGTAATGGTTATACCTACCTGAGAAGTTCTCTCTTACCCAGTCTCAATCCCCTTAAAATCGGGTCATTATGTAATAGCAACAATGGTAAGTTAAAGACCGAAATTTAGGGATTTTTTTGGAAGGTAATTTTCTTAAAAAGAACTTAGGGCTTAAAAAGAGCCTTTTCAAAAAAACAGAATCCCCAAATTTAGGAACTTTAAGTTTCATTTTATACTTAAGCAAAACTGAAAACTTTTGTTCCAAATTTTTTACAAAAACTGTTTTTATTATACAAGATATTTTTTTAAATTTCACTTAATAATCCCTTCTCTTTCTTATAAAAATATTCAAATATTTCAAATGCTTCATATCCGGGCAGTGTTTTTAATGTCTTTTTATCGTAAAGATACCCGTTATTGTTTACTCCTAGTATCTTTCCTTTGTATTCTATCTCAGGATAGATATCTTTATCTGGATTTGGCGACATTCTTTTTCTGAAATTTCTCAAAAATATAAAATAGTCTTTACCGGGTTTTTTCGTCGATTTGACAGTTTTATTTGATGAGAGATCTGTTTTGGAAAGCAGTTGCCTTATCGCTTTTAACTCTTTTATGATCTCTTCTGCCCATGAGGGTGTTTCATCTATCTTCTCTTCAAACAGTTTTTCCACTTTATCATAAACAGTCATTGTCTCTCCTAATCAAATATAAAAGGATTATCCAGATCAACAGCATTGCCGAGGGCTATTCCTCTTTTTTTGATTGTATATATCCTTAAATCATCCTCTTTTTCATTAAATATCTTCATAATATCATCGATCACTTTTACAAGTTCCTCTTTTGATGTATCATAAAGGATATAGATCGATTTCTGTATCCGAAAAGCCCTTTTCTCCACTCTTTTACCGATCTTTGAGAGTCGTTTTTCATCAGCGATATCATAACAGAGTATGAAGTCTTTTTTAGTTTTCATCCGCATTCCTTAGGGTAAAAAGGATATAACCGTTATGATCGATAAAAAAGAGAGGAACTTTTTGAAAGATTCGGTAACATTCGTTTATAGAGATATTAATATTTTTATTTAAAAATATCTTCGCTATATGTCTGAATGCCACAATGATATAAGAGCCGTTATTCTCTATCTGAAGATTGTCGTTATGAACTGCTATCTTGATCTTTGCATCTTTTAGTATCAAAATTTTCTTTTTCACAGCAAAGACCTTATATCAGCAAGTTCGAGATCGATTTTTCTGATCAGTTTGTGTGAGAGTTCTTTATAATCACTCCATAGCTTTTTTCTGCCTTCATAACGCAGATAGACTCCGTTTCTCTTTGTAAAATCACTCTTTTGAATCTTTTTTTCTTTTATGATATTTAAAACAAACTCATTGACATCAGCTCGGAAAAGTTCCAATATATCGGAGGAAAGAGCATTGTGTGATCTAAAAGGCTTATGCAAAAAACCGATAGAGGGTTCAAATCCGAAACTAAGCAGTCTTATCGTAATAAGATTGTAAAAAAGGGAGTAAAAGAAGGATAAAAGAGCATTTGCGGGATCAAGAGGCGGTCGTTTTGTCCTTCTTCCTTTGTGCATATTTTTGGGTACAAGAGAGAAGTATTCGGTAAAATACAGTTTTGAAAAGCTTCCTTCTATACCCAAAAGAGTTTCAAGCTTTTTTGCTTCTTTGATCTTTTCAAGCGCTTCTTTGTATTGTATCTGTATATCATGTACTTTGAGATGATGCGCGTGTGTTGTGATCTTCTTGGAAAGCAGATTTTTAGCGATTTTTAGATCATCTTTTACAGAAGCTTTATATTGTGAGCTTTTCAACTCGGCTGATTTTGTGCGGGTGGAGGTAACAACAGCACTGTCAACGCCGTTTGAAGATAAAAAGAGTATCGTAACATCGGCTTTTGCTATTTTGATGATTTGTGAAGCACTAAGCGTAATGAAGCTGTTTAGGATAAGTGTATCTATAAGATGAAGCGGAATCTTTTGATCATCTATCCGAAGAGTTTTGTTTTCCACTCTGACAAATGCATCTTTTTTATCCATTATCACGATATTCATATCAGTATCAATCCTTTATCATATTTTATAAAATCAGCTTTACCAAAAAGTAGCGGTTCTTCTTCCACCATGATGATATTTACTTTGTCTTCTTTTCTCATCACTTTTAGAAGTCTTGCTACGAGTATCTTTAGATCTTTTTGGGTCAATGGCGCTTCAACTGCGCTTTTTTGTCCTCCAAGAGCATAAGAATAGGCGATCTTTCTGACTTTGTTCAATCGTTTCGGATCGGCTATATCGTATGCGATAAGGTAGTAGTGTGTCATTTTGAACCCTCCGTAAATCGGTTTAGGATCATTATAGAATAATTTGACGACACTATTTGTCGTTTGAAAAAGTTTTAGGAAATTAATCCAAAAATTTTATAATATCCTCTTTAATTTTCTCTTTCAGGCCGTTTGGTGAGATAACTTTTACATAAGGCAACCATGTTTTGATAAGAGGAATGATCTCCATATCGTCGTTAATCCTGTATGTTACGATAATATCTCCGTTTTTTTGAGGATAGTTTTTTTGGGATTTTAAATATTTTTTAACTCTGAAATGTCTTTCTATCTCTTTATCTACTCTCAGTTTCACTTCATAGAAAGGCTCTATATAATTTTGAAAAAGGGATTGAAAATTTTGTATAAAATCCAAAGCAACAGGATCTCTTTTGAAAGTTTCGGAAAGAACTTTGACCTCTTCTATAAAATTTATACGAAAAAATTTAAAACCTCCGTTTGTTTTGTAATATTTTGTCATAGATGCCAGATACCAATTGCCTTTGGCATAGACTATCTTTAGAGGTTTTATATGATTTAGATCGGATCTTTTCTTTTCAAAATAGACTATATCGATATATTGATGATAGGAGATAGCCCGTTTTATATTTTTGAGATTGTTTGTTTTTGAAAGTTTTTCTATGGGACTGTCGTGTATATGATATATCTTTTTTGCATTTTTTTGAATATCTTTTATAAAATCAAAAGATTCGTATTCAAGAATATCATTGAAATCATTATCAAAAAATGTCAAAAATTCAAAAAAATCTTTCACTTTAAGAGAATCTTGAATATCCAAAAAAAGTTTTGTCAATAGTGTTTTGTTTATGAGTTTATAACATCCCTGTTTTGTCAAAGCCATAGACTCTTTTAGAAACTCTTTTAGGATTTTCATATCTCTTTGAACAGACCTTTTGTTTATATCAAACTTTTTGGCAACTTCTTTGATGCAAATCTCTCTGTTTTCGATCAAAGCAAAAAAAATATATAAAATCCGATAAGCCTGATTCATAAAAATATCCTATTAAGACGGTTTTAGATCATTTTACATAAATTTGACTTTATCTTATGATACTTTTGCAAAAAAAATCGTAAAAAAAGCGACATTATATGTCGTTATAAAAATTTATTATGTTTATAACAAAAAATTTTACTGATTTAAGCTATTATTAATATAGAAATAATTAAAATTTAAATTATGAAATTAAAATAGTATTTTAAGGATAATATGTGATAAATTTTATAAAAGTAGAAATTTTCTTTGAAAACACTCCTTTTACTCCACCGGTATTTTTAGGCTCTATGCTAAGAGGAGCTTTTGGTGTGAGTCTGAAAAAGGTTGTCTGCATCAACCCTTCCTACAAATGCGATGGTTGTTTTGCAAAAGAAAATTGTCTCTTTTATGAATTTTTTGAGCAGAAAAACAGTTTTCATCCTTTTAGATTTGATGTGAAATTATATCCTGAAAATTTTGATTTTGGCTTTTATCTGTTTGAAAACGCTACCGACAAACTCCCTTACATACTAAGCACTTTTCACAAAATGCTGACAGAACAGGGACTTGGAGTAAATAGAGAAACGATACAGATAAAAGAGATAAGATGTAATGATCAAGTGGTATATAACGGCAGGAGTTTTGATCTTGGAAATGTTTTTGAAGAGGAGTTTGAAGAAGGAGAGTTTCACTCCGATATCAAACTCCTCTTCATTACGCCTCTTAGAATGAAATATCAAAACAGACTTTTACGAGAAAAACCAAAACTTGACTTTTTGCTCCAATCTATCTATAACAGATACAGAGAGCTTAAAAAGTTTGACAAAAAGAAACTGCCGTTTGATCCTTCATACGAGGAGAGTTCATCAAGTGTCTATTTCAAAGACCTCACACGCTATTCAAACCGCCAAAAAACCAAAATGCAAATAGGCGGAATACTCGGAGAGATCGAATACAAAGGAATAGACAAAGAGAGTTTTAGGCTGTTGAAGTTGGGAGAGCTGATAGGAGCTGGAAAACAAACAGTCTTTGGGATGGGGAAAATAAGAGTGGAGGAGAAAAAATGAGAGATGTAGATCTAATAGCACTTGCAGGACTTTTACATGATATTGGGAAGTTTGGGCAAAGGGCA
>CAYVDJ010000040.1:0-27514 GCA_964450755.1 uncultured Campylobacterales bacterium | reverse complement strand
ATCGACGGGGAGGTTTGGCACCTCGATGTCGGCTCATCGCATCCTGGGGCTGGAGCAGGTCCCAAGGGTATGGCTGTTCGCCATTTAAAGCGGTACGCGAGCTGGGTTCAGAACGTCGTGAGACAGTTCGGTCCCTATCTGCCGTGGGCGCAGGAAGATTGAGGAGAGTTGACCCTAGTACGAGAGGACCGGGTTGAACGAGCCACTGGTGTACCGGTTGTTCTGCCAAGAGCACCGCCGGGTAGCTACGCTCGGATGAGATAACCGCTGAAAGCATCTAAGCGGGAAGCCAACTCCAAGATGAATCTTCCCTGAAGACATGTTGAAGACTACAACATTGATAGGCCGGATGTGTAATTGGTGAAAGCCATTTAGCTGACCGGTACTAATAAGTCGTTTGGCTTATTAAAAAAAGAGCCTCACTTCCTTATTAAGTGCAATAAGACTGTTTGACAATATAAAAACAAAGAACCAAAAAGAGTTAATAAAGAGTAAATATCTTTTTTACTTTTTCTTAACTCTTTTGCCGGTGGTTATAGAGAGAGGGAAACGCCCTGTATCCATTTCGAACCAGGAAGCTAAGCCTCTCATCGCCGATAATACTGCATCTTACTGGTGTGGAAATGTAGGTCGCCGCCGGCTTTTTGAGTTTTATATGGAACAATCTACTTTCAATGAATAAACTTTTAATCAGCTCTTGTCTTCTTGGTCAATATGTCCGTTATGACGGTAAAATAAAAAGATGCAATAATCCTTTGTTTGATAAAATCATAAAAAATTGTTTGATATATCCTGTTTGTCCTGAAGTTGACGGAGGATTGCCGGTTCCAAGACCTCCGAGCGAGATTGTAACAGGCGGTGGTAATATCAAAATTTTGAATAAATATGGTGATGATGTAACCTCCTTTTTTTTAAAAGGGGCGAAAAAAGCACTTGATACTGCTCTTGAAAATGATATTAAAGTTGCATTACTAAAATCAAAAAGTCCTTCTTGCTCAAACAATTATGTATATGATGGAACTTTCAGCAAAAAACTTGTTATTGGAGAGGGTATTAGCGTTTCTCTTTTGAAAAAATATGGTATAAAAGTTTTTAATGAAAATCAATTGGATTTGTTATGGAAATTTATAAGTGAAAAAGATGACTGAAAAGATTTTTATAAACGGCTTTGGTAGAATCGGAAGATGTGCGGTCAGGATTTTATCTGAACAAAAAGGGTTGAAACTTGTAGGAATAAATGATATTTACGATATAGATCAGGCTGTTTATCTGCTTAAATATGATTCTGTATTTGGTGAATTTTCTAAAAGGGTTGAAAAAATTGATGACAGATCCTTTTGGATTGGAGATCAAAAAGTTCTTTATACCCAATTTGACAATATCGATTTTTTAAGTTCTTTTGATGATATAGATCTGTTACTAGAATGTAGTGGTGTTTATAAAAAATCCTCTTTTTTTGAACCTTTTGTGGATAAAAATATAAAAAAAGTCCTTTTTGCTTTTGTTCCTTCTGACAATACGCCTGTTTATATCATGGGAGTCAATGAAGATAGTTATTCAGATGAAAAGATCATATCAAATTCGAGCTGTACGGCAAACTGTCTGGCTCCCGTATTGAAAATGATAAACAAATACAGCAATATAAACAGGGTATATGCTACAACCATCCACAGTTATACAAGCGATCAGAAGCTTTTGGATTCAAAGTATGATACAAAAGATATAAGAAGATGCAGAGCTTCCAATATCAATATAATTCCTGTTACAAGCGGAGTTGCTTATGCGGTTGGACAGGTTTTGCCTTTTATAAAGGATAAGATCAAAGGTTACAGTATTAGAGTTCCTGTTGAAAATGTTACCATGATAGATCTTAGTCTGGAATTTAAAAACAATATAGATTTAAACCATTTTATAGATTATCTTCAGCAAAAAATAAAATCTTCAACATATATTCAAATATCAAAAGAACCTCTTGTTTCCCGTGATATCATAAAATCTCCTCGCAGTGCGATTATCGATCTTGATTTGATTGCGCTTTCTCAAAAAAACTTTCTTAAAATGATGCTGTGGCAGGATAATGAGTGGGGTTATGCAACCAGACTTGTTGATATGGCAAAGCATATTTTGAAAGTGGAATAATCTTTGCTTTTATTACTTATAACAACGATTAATAATTAAATTAATTAAAATAATTGTCGATATTATAGTAAATTATATATTATTTTCAAAAGGATCTACTATGAAAGCTGTCGTAATGGCAGGGGGATTTGGTACAAGAATTCAGCCTCTTACAAATTCTCTGCCAAAACCCATGCTGCCTGTTATAAACAGGCCGATGATGGAGCATATCATCTTAAAATTAAGAGATGAACTCAATATAAAAGAGTTCGTGATACTTTTATATTTTAAACCGGAAATTATTCAAGATTATTTTAAAGACGGAAGTGATTTTGGTATAAAGATAAATTATGTATTGCCAAATGATGACTACGGCACCGCCGGGGCAGTTAAATGTGCGCAGGAGTATTTGGAGGATGATAATTTTATCATTGTAAGCGGTGATTTGGTAACGGACTTTGATTTTACCAAGATAATAGATTTTCATAAAAATAAAAATTCCAAATTTACGATTACTCTAACTCCGGTAGAAGATCCTCTTCAATTTGGTGTTGTCATTACCGATACGAACAGCAAGATTGAGAAATTTTTGGAAAAACCGGGTTGGGGAGAGGTTTTCAGTGATACGATCAATACCGGTATTTATGTTATAGAGCCTGAAATTCTGTCTTATATCCCACATGATAAAAATTTTGATTTTGCCAAAGATCTTTTCCCCTCTTTGATGGCAAGAGATATAGATTTGTGGGGTTATACAACCGATGGATACTGGAGAGATGTCGGTAATCCTCAAAGCTACAGAGAGGTTCATCAAGATATCCTAAGAGGCATGGTAAAACTTGATATCAAAGGGCATAGAAAAGATTTTAAAGACGGTGTTTTATATTCTGAAACCAATATAGAACTGGATGAAGGTCAGGTAAAAGGTCTTGTTATAGTTGGAAAAAATGTAAAAATATCTAAGGAGGTTGTTTTGGAAGATGCGGTTATAGGAGATGAGGTTGTTATAGGTGAAGACAGCAGAGTAAAAAGCAGTGTTTTTTGGAATAATGTAGAGACAGGCAAAGACAATAATATAAAAAATTCCGTTATATGCAATGCAAACAAAATCGGTGATCGTGTCGTGGTAAAAGAGGGAGTGATAGTTGCCGAAGATTGTGATATAGGTGATAATGTCTCTTTTGAAAGGGATGTTACGGTATGGCCGGACAAAATAATCAGCGATAATTCCATTGTCAGCAATAATGTTATCTGGGGAAGCAAATATAAAAGCTCTATTTTTGAAGAGGGAAGCGTAAAAGGAAGAACAAATACCGAACTTTCCTGTGAGATGGCTACAAAACTGGCTGAAGCTTTGGGAAGCATACTTCCGGTAGGAAGTACCGTATATGTTTCAAGAGATTATCACAAAAGTTCAAGAATGTTAAAAAGAGCCTTTTTGGGAGGACTTTTATCAACCGGTATCAATGTTATCGATATAACCTTTATGCCTTCTTCCGCTATGCGTTTTAATCTTGCAAACAATAATGATATCGTTGCCGGTGTGCATTTTAGACAAAGTATATACAGTAAAACCGATACGGAAGTTCTTTTCTTTACAGAAGAGGGACTTAGAATCGATACCAATATGGCAAAAAATATAGAGAGAATATTTTTTAGAGAGAATTTTAGAAGAGTGGATCCGGATGAAATAGGCTCAATAGAAGAGGCAAAATTTTTGGAGAAGAGATATGAAGAGGAGATAATAAAACATATAGATAAAGATATCCTAAAAAATCAGGATTTTAAAATAGCTGTTGATTTGGCGTATGGTTCCATATCTCATATCTATCCCGAACTGCTCAGTGAACTAAATATAGACAATATCGTTTTAAATGCCTATTCCGATGAGCAAAAACTCTCTATTTTACCTACGATTATCAAACATTCAAAAAAGAATCTAAGCTCTATTGTAAAAAATCTGGAGTTAAATGCCGGTTTTATCATCTACCCCAACGGGCAGAAGATGGAGATAGTTTCAGACAGAGGTGAGGTATTGGAGCCTGAAACGGCTCTTATGGTGATGCTCTATATGATCAATGCTTCGGTAAAACAGAAAAAAAAGGTATTTTTACCGGCGTGGGCGCCTGATTTTATGGATGAAAAATTTGAAAATCTGGAGATAGAGAGAGGAAAATACAGAAATTTCAAGGCTGAAAAGTTAAAGCAGTATATGCTTGTAGCTTCGATTGACGGTAATTTTGCCTTTACCGAATTTGCTTTAAACAGAGATACAATCTATGCCAGTTTGAAAATGATAGAAATGATGATAAAATACGGTTTTAAAATTTCAGAGATCGTAGATGATATAGAAAAATTTTTCTACAAACAAGAGAGTGTGCCGTGTGAAAATGCTCTAAAAGGCAAAATGATGCGCAGATTTTTGGAGGATTCACAGGGGAAAAGAAGTTCTCATCTTGACGGTGTAAAAATTTGGGTGGATGAGAGAGAGTGGATTTTGATGATTCCTGATCAAGACAGCGAACATTTAAACCTTTTTGTTCAGGCTCAAAATGAAGAAAAAGGCGAGATGATACTAAACAGTTACAAAGAAAAAATAGAAAAATGGAAATAAAAATAAAATGAAAAAATTGTATGTCTCTTTTTTGTGGCATATGCACCAGCCTTATTATAAAGATGATCTAAGCGGTACTATCAAAATGCCGTGGGTTTTTTTGCATGCTATAAAAGATTATTATGATATGCCATGGTATATCGACAGATTTGATAATATAAAGGGTACTTTCAATCTCGTACCCTCTTTGCTTGTTCAGCTTAAAGAGTATGAAGATTTTCATGTAAATGATGAACTTTTAAATGCGATAAGAAAAGATGTTGATTTTTTATCTGATGAAGAGAGAGTCTATCTTATAGAATATCTCTTTTTTTCCAATGAAGAAAACTGTATAGCTCCTTTTAAAAGGTATAGATCTCTTCTTGAGAAAAAAAGAGGTTACAACTCTCACGAAGAGGCGGCAAAAGCTTTTTTAAACAGTGAATTTTTGGATCTTGAAGTGCTTTTTTTACTCTCATGGTGTGGAGAGTATCTAAGACAGAACAGTAAAATCATAAAATCTTTTATAAAAAAGGGTGAAAACTATACGCATGAGGACAAGCTTAAACTTTTGAAAACTTTGAGTGAGTTTATCAAAGAGATTGTTCCTTATTATAAAAGATTGAAAACCCAAAAGAAGATTGATATCTCTACTACTCCTTTTTATCATCCGATAGAGCCTCTGCTTTTTGATATAAAAAGCGCCAAAGAGTCAAATTCCCATACTCCTCTTCCAAAAGACCCTGCCTCTTTGAGAGATGACGGGATTTTACATATAAAAAATGCTCTCTCTTACTATCAAGAACAGTTTGGAGAATCTCCCAAAGGTTTTTGGCCGGCTGAGGGATCGGTCAGTTATGAGTTTTTGGAGGAGATTAGCAAAAGAGGTATAAAGTGGGCTTGTAGTGATGAGGAGATTTTATATAAAACGATAAAAGCATTTAGAAAAGATGATATTTACAAAAGAAACAGACTCCATTTCAAAGAGGGCGGGATATACCTTTTCTTTCGGGAAAGAACCATAAGTGATCTGATAGGATTTAGTTACAGCGGATGGGAAGAGGATAAAGCGGTTGATGACTTTATGAAAAGATTAAAATCCATCTATGACAATTCCCACAAAAGTTGTAATATCAATATCATTTTGGACGGTGAAAATGCATGGGAACATTATAAAAACAATGCTTTTGATTTTTTTGATAAACTTTATAAAAAGATAGAAGAGAACAGCAAATGGTGTGAATGCTCTTTTTTTGATGAGGTGGCAGATAACGAAAAGATAGATGAGAACGAGCTTTACAATCTGGTACCCGGAAGCTGGATCAACGGTGATTTTAGGATTTGGATAGGTCATGAGGAGAAGAACAGAGCGTGGGAACTTCTTTTTGAAACCAAAAGGGATTTTAACAGAGTAAAAGATACTTTTGAGCCAAGTCTTATTGCCAAAATAGAAAAAGAGTTTATGATAGCTGAGGGAAGTGACTGGTTTTGGTGGTACGGAGATGATCATTTTACCGTTCAAAAAGAGGAGTTTGACGCTCTTTTTAGAAAACATCTGATAAATATTTATACTCTGATGAAAATGCCTCCTCCCGATACGCTTTTAAAATCGATTGTAAAAGAGCAGCAAGAGCAGTTTTTCTTCAAAAAAGCCAAAAATTCCATAAGTGCGATAATAGACGGTAAAAACAGCAACTTTTTTGAGTGGATAGGTGCGGCTGTTTTTGATCTGGAGCATGAACTCTCATCTATGAATCTGAAAAATTTTGTTATAGAAAAGATAAAATTCGGGCATGATGGCGAATTTGCATATTTTGCTCTTTTTGGAGATATACAAAAGTTTATTGATCATGCTCTTTTGGAAGTGAGTATAGATGATAAAAATACGGCACTTGCCATAAAAAAAGGCAGATTTCAAAAAGATGGTATCGAATATGCCGCAGATGAGATTATAGAGTTGAAGATACCGAGAAAAATGTGTGAGGATAAAAAGATTAATTTTAAATTATTTGAAGAAGGTAAGCTTTTACAGCTTATGCCTCTCTATTCCAAGATAAAGATAGAGTTTGGCAACGAATCTATGAAAAACTGGTATGTATAAGGGAAACAGATGAAAAAAACCGCTTTGCTTTTAGGGCTTCACTGTCATCAGCCGGTGGATAATTTTGATTGGGTAATGCAAGAGGCGATACAAAAATCGTATAAGCCTTTTTTTGAAGAGGTGTTAAAATATAAAGAATTTAAATTTTCAATCCATTACAGCGGTTGGCTTTTAGAGTATATAAAGCAAAATGATACAGAGCTTTTTTCCATGATGCAAGAAGCCTGTGAAAACAAGCAGGTGGAGTTTTTGACGGGTGGTTTTTATGAGCCTATTTTAGCTTCGATTCCCTCAAAGGACAGAGTCAAACAGATAAAAAAACTAAATAAATTTATAAAGAAAAACTTTAATCAAACTCCAAAAGGATTATGGCTCACAGAGAGAGTATGGGAGAGTTCCATCATAGAGGATTTGGACAAATGCGGGATTGAGTATGTGATCGTCGATGATTATCATTTTATAAGCGCCGGATTTGACAAAAACAGTCTCAACGGATACTATATCACCGAAGAGGGCGGGAAAGAGATGAAGATATTTCCCATCAATAAAACTTTAAGATATATTCTCCCTTTTAAACCCTCTTTGGATGTTGTATCCTATCTTGAAAGTCTGGCAGATGAAAATATAAGTGCCGGTGTTATATTTGATGACGGAGAGAAGTTCGGTATATGGCCTAAAACCTATGAATGGGTTTATGAAAAGGGATGGCTTAGGGATTTTATAGAAAAAGTTTTGAAAAATGATACGATAGAGTCTATGCAGTATAAAGAGTATATAAAAAGAAACAGACCTTTGGGTATCGCATATCTTCCTTCCACATCATATTTTGAGATGGGAGAGTGGTCGTTAAAAGCTGATGATGCCGTCTCTTTGGATAATATGAAAACTTTTTTACAGATTGAGGGAACAGACGAAAACAGTATAGAAAAATTTGTAAAAGGTACGATTTGGAAGAACTTTCTTGTCAAATACAGCGAATCAAACCGTATCCATAAAAGAGTGCTGGAACTTTCCAAAAACAGGGTTGATTCCAAAAGATATAAAGAAAACCTCTACAAATCCCAAACAAACGATGTTTTGTGGCACGGAGTTTTCGGAGGTCTGTATCTGCCAAATCTAAGGGATAATGCATATCGGTTTATCATAGAGTGTGAGAATATAAGATATAAAGATGATAAAAACAAAGTAGAGATAAAAGATATAAATCTTGACGGTTTTGAAGAGGCAAAACTTGTTTCAGAAGAACTTTTGATGATTTTTGATGCCAAAAACGGTGCGCAGATGACAGAGTTTGATCTAAGAGACAAGAGATTTAATTTTCAAAATACTCTGACAAGATACAAAGAGGCATATCATGAAAAAATTCTCAAAGATGATCTGATACAGGAGCATAAAGAGGACGATGGTGAGGGAATAGATACGATTCATTCTGTTGATATTGAGGAGTTTAAGAAATATAAGCCTCTTTTGAAATTTGACTGGTATATCAAAAACTCTTTTATTGATCATATAAGCGACGGGAGTTTTACTCTTGAGAATTTTGACAGATGTACTTTCAATGAGTATGGAGATTTTGCCAATCAGCCTTTTGAGATCAAAAAGCTCAAAAAAGGAATTTCGTTTAAAAGAGAGGGCGGTATCTACAAAGCCGGAGTGAAATATCCTACGACTATTGAGAAGAGTTTTTCTTTGCAAAAAGAGTGTTTGGAATTTGATATAGCTCTAAACAGTGAAAACCAAGATGATTTTTTCTATGTGCAGGAGTATAATTTTCATTTTGCTTCTTTGGATGATATCAGGATAGATGGCAACCGTTTTGAAAAAGCAAACAAGATAGAGTGTATAAGAGAGTTTGAGATAGAGGATTTTTATACAGAGAAAAAAATAGTATTTTCTTTTGAGAGGGATGTGGATCTCTATTTTTATCCTTTGGATACTCTTTCACAAAGTGAATCAGGTTTTGAGCCTATAAATCAGGCTCTTACATTTGCCGTTTCGTTTAGATTCAATCAAGCGTTTGATTTTGGCGGAAAAATCAAAATATTACCTTTAGGAGAATAGGTGTCTGTTATTAGATATTGCCCTTTGCGGGATGAGAAGGTTATCATAGCCCCCAATCGACTTCACAGACCGGCAGATTATAAAATCTGCTCGTCCAAAGAGAGTGAGGATATAAGCGAGTGTCCTTTTGAGAGAGGAAGAGAAGAGTTTACTCCGCGGGAGATATTTTCTCTCAAAGATGAGCAGGGTTTGTGGAAGTGTCGGGTTGTTCCAAATCTCTATCATGCTTTGAGTGTAGAGAATAAAAAGAGATCTTTTAGAGAAGGCTTTTTTGAGTATGAAGAGGGATTGGGAGCGCATGAGGTGATCATCGAAACTCCTGATCATTTTAAAAGAATGAAAGATTATTCCATAAATGATTTTAAAGATTATCTGTTTGTTATAAGAAACAGACTCAATGATCTCTCAAGAGACAAAAGGCTTGAATATATCTCTGTTTTTAAAAATCAGGGTATCAATGCCGGAGCCACGCTAAAACATCCACATTCCCAGATTATCGCCACTCCTTTTATCCCAAAGGAGATAGAAAGAGAGATAGAGAGAAAAAGAGAGTATTACAAAAAACACAAAAGAGCGCTTTTGACGGATATAGTAAATGAAGAGATCAAGATAGACAAAAGAATTATCGAAAAAAATGAAGATTTTGCGGCATTTGTTCCTTATGCCTCCCTGTTTCCTTTTGAGAGCATTATAGCTCCCAAAGAGCCTGTTTCCTCTTTGAGTTTACTAAATGATGAAAAACTTTACTCTTTGTCAGAAATTTTACAAAAGGTTTTCATCAAGCTCTATAAAGTTTTGGGAGATTTTGATTTTAATCTTATATTTAAAAATCCTCCTGTTGTCTGCAAAAGAAGCGAACCTGATTATTTTTATCAAATGGAGGATTTTTATCTCTTTTATATTCAAATTGTTCCCCGTTTATATAAATTTGCCGGTTTTGAACTCGCTACAAATATGCATATAAACCCCATCACTCCCGAAAATGCCGCTGGAAAGTTAAGATAGGTACAAATTGGGGTTTTTTTGGAAATATTTTTGCTGTTAATTAAAAAATATTTTCTACTAATTTTTTAAAAAATACCGTTTAAAAAATTGACATGAAATTCAAAATTCTTTAATCAGTTTAATTGGAATTGGAGGTGCGACTTCAGTCGCGCCTTGGGTGATGCTGAAGCACCACTTTCAGAATATAAGGGTTTTATATCAATTAATGTCCCAAAAACAACTTCTTAAGGAAAAGGCATTGAGAAGTAAAATCGACTCATACTTGATTTTGAAAAAAAATATATTTAGATACAATATAAGCAAAAAAAAGATGGTTTCCAAAATGGTAGATATAGAAAAATTGAAATTAGAAATCATAGAGAGACTAAAACCACTAAACCCAAATAAAATTATTCTGTTTGGCAGTTACGCTTATGGTCAACCAAACAATGACAGTGATATTGACCTGTTTTTACTCAAAGATAATTTACATTTGGATGATATAAAATATTATTCACGAAATGCACGAAAAAAAATAAGAGATTTAATATATAAATATCAAATAGGATTTGATATCTTATCAGCCCCTACAAAATACATAGAAAACAGAGATGACTATTTTTATAAAGTTGATATATTGCAAAAGGGAAAAGTTCTTTATGAACAAAAAAGCATCTAAAGAGTGGCTTACTAAAGCTTGGCACAATTTATCAGGTGCAAAAATCTTTTATGAGGTCAATCATTATACAGATACCATAGCTCCATCTTATAAAAAATAGAGCTATTTGTTTAAAAATTTGTTTTTTGAACATTAATTGATATAAAACTCTTTAAACAGCGAAACCGATAAAACATAAAACTTTTATCTTCGCGCTTCCAAAAAGCCTTGAATTTCAAAAATACTTTAACTCAAAAAACAGCCAATAAAGTGTGTTGTAAAATTAAATTACATATCCGTATAAACCCCAGTACTTCCGAAAAGTTAAGATAAACTTTACAAGATTAAAATAAATTTCTAAAGTACCGATTTAGTACCAAGGGTATATAGTTTACCTTTGGTTATAATTAATAAATTTTTAGATATTATTCCATAAAAAAATCATTTAGAATGTAAAAGGTAATATTTCCATGAAATTATTTATAGATTACGGTGGGACACATTTTCGTTATCTGATAAAAGCAAATCATGAAATTATATCCAATAAAGTTCTCGACAGCCAAAATGTTGATTTGATCGATTTTTTGGAAACCAAATTGACCGAACTTAAAGATATAAGTTTTATAGGTATCTCTTTTGGAGGACAGGTAAAAGACGGAGTTATCCTCTCTGCTCCCAATATTGAGATAGAACATAAGAATATAAAAGAGTATATAGAATCAAAATATAAAGTAAGACTGGAAATAGAAAATGATCTAAAGTGTGCCGCACTGGCGTGGAGAAATGAGGTAGGCAAAGACAAAAGTCTTGTTCTTATCTCCATAGGTACCGGATTTGGAAGTGCTTATGTAGAAAATGGAAAAATTATCAGAGGTGTTAACAATCTTGCCGGGGAAGTGGGGCATATTCCTTTTAAAAAAGCGCCTTTTAGATGTGGGTGCGGTAAAGATGACTGTTTGGAACTTTATACTTCGGGGATAGGGCTTCAAAAATGGGTGGATTATTATAAACTCGATGTAAAGCCTACACTTGAAGCGCTTGAGCAGGATAACTCCAAAGAGGCAAAAGAGATAATTGATAATTTTTATGAGGGACTTGGTTTTGCATCATCTACATTGGTGACGATTCTAAATCCCCAGTTTCTTGTTTTGGGCGGAGGAGTTATCAAAAACAATCCCAAACTGTTGGATTTTGTGCAAAGAGAGGTCAAAGCAAAAGCATTTGACAAATCTCTTAAAGATCTGGATATAAGACTTTCAAGATTTGAAAATGCAAGTCTTGAAGGTGCGCAGCATTTAGAAAAATATACAAGGAAGTTATTTATGAGCCATTTTGATATAGATTATGATGAAAAATACAGTACCAAAGTAGCATATTTCAGTATGGAATTTGCAATACACCAGGCACTTAAGATATATTCCGGAGGTTTGGGATTTTTAGCCGGTTCTCACATGAGAAGCGTTTATGATCTTAAGCAAAATGTTATCGGTGTGGGAATGCTTTGGAGTTACGGTTATTATGATCAAGTCAGAAAAGAAGACGGAAGTATGGGAGTTTCATATATACATAAAAAGTATCATTTTTTGGAAGATCCCAATATCACCATAACCGTTAATGTCAATTCAAAGCCGGTATTTGTCAAAGTTTATCTTTTAAAACCGCAAACTTTTCAATCTGCTCCGGTTGTGTTGCTCACTACCGATATAGATGAGAATGATTATTTGGCAAGAACTATTACAAAAAGATTATATGACGGAAACCATGAAGCAAGAATTGCCCAAGAGATTGTTCTTGGGATCGGAGGGGCAAAAGCTCTTGAAGCTTTGGGAGAAGATATAGACATCTATCATATGAATGAGGGACATTCCATACCTATGGCATTTCATCTTTATGAAAGATACGGAAGTGTTGATGAGGTAAGAAAAAGACTTGTTTTTACGACTCATACTCCAGAAGCTGCCGGAAATGAGGAACATAATATAAATTTTCTGCACCGAATGGGCTTTTTTGGCGGATTGGATATGGATACGGTTAGAAATATAACCAAAACTTACGGAGATATTTTCAGTCTTACAGTCGGAGCTTTGAGACTTTCCAAGATATCAAATGCAGTTTCAAAAATACACAGCGAAGTATCAAACAAAATGTGGTCAGGATATGAGGATATCTCAAAAATCATTCCGATCACAAATGCCCAAAACAGGCGTTATTGGCAGGATAAAGGGATGGTGAGAGCTCTTGATGAGGATCTTGATTATGAAATTATTCTCAGAAAAAAACATTTAAAAAGAATGCTTTTTAATGTCGTAGCCGATCAGACCGGAAAAATGTTTGATCCTAATGTATTGACGATAGTATGGGCAAGAAGATTTGCCGAATATAAAAGACCCGGACTTTTGAAATATGATTTTGACAGATTTATAAAGCTTGTTACAAGAGAGAGAGAACCTGTTCAGATCATCTGGGCGGGTAAACCTTATCCGGGTGATGAGATGGCTACGGATATATTTAACGAACTTGTCTATATAACAAGAGATCTAAAAAGAGCTACCGTTTTGACAGGATATGAACTGGAGTTGTCGGCTATTTTGAAAAGAGGATCCGATATTTGGCTGAATACTCCAAGAATTACAAGAGAGGCTTCCGGTACCAGCGGAATGACGGCAAGTATGAACGGCTCTATGCACTTTTCCATACCTGACGGATGGCATCCCGAATTTGCAAAACACGGCGTGAACTCTTTTGTTATTCCCGGATGTGATCCCAATCTCCCGATAGAAGAACAAGACAGACTAGATAATAAAAATATGATGGATATTTTGGAAAATGAGATTATTCCTCTTTATTACCATGATCAGGATAAATGGGTAAGGATGATGAAAAATGCGATGAAAGATATACTTCCTTATTTCAATTCCGACAGAATGGCTCATGAATATTATGAAAAGATGTATGAGTACAAATACTCACCTTCCGATGATCGTAACAACAAGAGTTCTTCTGCCCCCAGAGTTTCTATGTTCATTTAGATAAATTCCCTGCCATGTACCGAGAGCAAACCTGCGGTTTGTGATCGGTACGGTTAAACTCACACCAATCATTATACTTTTTATATGAGAAGGCATATCATCGCTTCCTTCGTAGGTGTGAGTAAAATAGCTTTTGTTTTCAGAGGCTATTTCATTAAAGTAATTTTCCAAATCGTATCTTACGGAGGGATCGAAATTTTCACTGATTGATAAACTTGCGCTTGTATGCTGTAAAAATATATTGGCTGTTCCCTCATTTATCTCCCTGATTTGGGGGAGATTTTTTTCTATTTCATCGGTTATCAGATGAAATCCTCTTGCCTTTGCTTTTAACAAAATCTTTTTTTGAATAATTTTCATTTTTTTGCCTCTTGTATAGAGATTTTAGATTAAGGTATAATATTTTTCTGATTATATCAATAATATGGAGAAGAAAGCAAAGTGTTTGTTGTTTTTAAAAAACTTGTTCCGTTTTTTACTATTTTGGTTATATCTGTTTTTGGATATGTTTTTTATAAAAACAGTATCTATCTGAAAAGTGATGTTATCAAAGTAGTTCAAAGTGCCTCTCTTGGCGGTCTGAATAGAAAAACGGCAAAAGAGTTTAATCTCGGAATAGATGCATATTTTTCCTATATTAATGATAAAGGCGGAATTTACGGCAGAAAAATAAAACTTGTATCTTTGGATGACAGATATGAGGAGGGTATTGCAGCCGTTAATGCAAAAAAATTAAAAAAAGAAGCAATTGCATATTTTGGTGTTACGGATATATGCTCTTCAAAAAGAATTCTTGAAATCGGGGTAGATGAAAATACTCCTTTTTTGATGCCCTATTGTCCTTGTGCTTTTTTGGAAAAGCGTTATAAAAATATATACTACTCTTTTACCAGATTTTATGAAGATGAGATAGAGGCTCTTGTAAAATATCTATCAAAAAAAGAGATCAAAAAAGTTGCAATCTTTTATGAAAACAACAGTTGTGGAAGAGATATTTTAAACAGTGCCAAAAATATTTTAAAAAAACATCATATAGGTATAGATGTAACGACCCCTTATGAGAGAAATACGCTTTTGGTAGATGAAGCCTACAAAAAAATATCAAAATATGAACCTAAAGCTTTGTTGATGTTTGCCTCTTATCGCCCTGTTGCAAAGTTTTTAAAAATAGCCAAAAGCGGTGAGAAGTATTTAAATACTATATTTATGACAACTTCCTGTGTCGGTATAGATGCTTTAAAAGAGGAGCTAAAAGAGTACAGCGGCAATTTGATCGTTACCGAAACCGTTTTTTCTCCCTACGATAAAAACATACCGCTTGTCGATGAATATCAGAAAGTATTAAGGCTCTATTTCCCAAATGCGGATTTTGGCTATGAATCTTTAAAAGGGTTTTTATATGCAAAAATACTTGTTTTAGCTCTTAAAGAAGCAGGATTTAATTTAAACGGTCAAATATTGTTAAAATCCTTGAAAAACATACCTTATATTAAGTATAATAAAGAGTATCTTATAAGGGCAATTAATAACGACAAGAGGTTAAATAAAATTTATTTACTTCATTATAAAAATAATAATTTTATAACATTTGATTAAGAAGAAAACATGAAAAACAGATATAGCACTATTAGAAAAAAGACTTTTTTGTTATTGTCTATCATGACTTTAAGTATTGTTTTTGTAGCCGGATTTGCTTATTTTAAATTATATATCGTTAAAAACAATTTTGATCTGCTTTATGAGAAAAAAATGTCTCCTGTGATAAAACTTGAAGAGCTAAAAAGTGTTTATTTTATGAATATTCTAAAAACTTTTGAAGGAATAAAAAAAGAGACTCTCAGTTTGGATGAAGGTAAAGAAATAATTTTACAGGCAAAGGAGTCTATAGATTTTTACTGGCGAAGTTGTAAAGAGAGCTTAAATAACAAAAGCAGTGACAATATAATGAAACAGTTTTTGTTAAGTGATACTATCTGTAATAGCGACAGTAATTCAAAAAGAGAGATGATTGATAAAATAGAGTTAAAAAAAGATGAGATTTTTCAAAATATTACTTCTGTTTTCTTTTTATTTGACAGTGGGAAGAATATTGAAGCAGAAATTTTACTCAAAGATACTCTATCATCAAACATAGACTCCATAGATAAACTTTTTTCACAATTGATAAACTACAATCTGGAATGTATCTCTCTTTTAAAAAAGAGGGCGGATAAAATTTATGAAGCTACAACTGTATGGATGCTTCTTTTTACCTTTTTTGTCGTAATGATAAGTATCTGGCTCTCAAATCGCATAATGAAAAATATAGAGTGTATCGTAACCCAGTCAGAAGAGTTGGCAAGAAAGCAGGATAGAGAGCTGCAAAACCTAAGAAGGGATTTGGAGGAGAGGATCCAAAAAGAGGTGAGAAAAAGCAGAGACAAAGATCAGATCATGTTTCAACAAGCCCGTCTTGCGGCAATGGGAGAGATGATCGGAAACATTGCCCATCAGTGGAGACAGCCTTTGAATGTTCTGACAATTTTAATCCAGAGCTTTGCAACAAAACAGATGATGGGTACTTTGACTCCCGAATTTGTTGAAAGACAGGTCGAGGAGGGATTGAAAATATCAAAATCAATGTCTGAAACGCTGGATGATTTTAGAAATTTCTTTAAACCCAACAGGAAAAAAGAGGTTTTCAGTATAAAAAAAGCGGTAGAGGATGCTTACAAATTTTTAAAATCCGCCTGTGAAAAAGAGAACATAGATGTTCAGATAGAATGTATCAAAGATATTCAGATTATGGGGTATGAAAATGAGTTTACTCATGTTATATTAAATCTTTTCAATAATGCCAAAGATAATTTTGAAGAGAAAAAGATAGAAGACAGAAAAATATCTATCAAGATAGAGAGAAAAACAACTCCCATGCCGATAGCTTTTATCATCTTTACAGATAACGGAGGAGGAATAGATCCTAAAATCCTTGACAGAGTTTTTGAACCCTACTTTACCACCAAGCACAAATCAGCCGGAACCGGTATAGGACTTTACATGTCAAAACAGATAATAGAGATGCAAATGGAAGGAAAAATAATAGTAAAAAACACCTCAAGGAAGTTCGGAGGTGACATTTTTTACAAATGTGCGCAATTTATTATCGCAATTCCAATAAAATAAAAAATATTTTAATGTTTTTTGGTATAATATCTTTAAAGAATTACAAATAGTAAAGGTGATTTACATGGATTTAAATAATTTGAAAGATATTGAACTACTTTATGTTGAGGATGATTTGGATGTACTGAATCAAACAAAACTTATATTAGATGATTTTGTTAAGGAAGTGCATATAGCCACCAACGGTGAAGAGGGATTGGAAGTTGCTTTAAACAAGCCTATTGATATAATTGTTACAGATATCAACATGCCGCATATGAACGGTATAGAGATGATAAAGTCTCTTAAAAAAGAACATAACAAAGATATCCCGTGTGTGATAACTACTGCTCATACGGATACGGAATATCTTTTGGACGCTATTGCTCTAAAAGTTGATGGTTATATAATCAAACCTATTAATATAAAAGATTTGATAAATACTATCTATACTGTTATGCTTCCAAAAATTCAAAAGAAAGAACTTGAAGGTTGCGCCCATGTTGTAGATTCTCTTGCGGCATTGATCGGCGGAAAAAAGATAGAGATTTTGAAGTTTATTATCGACAATTTGGATGATGACAATGTTTTCTACGGATCTTATCACGATATCATTACCGAACTTAATGTCAGCAAACCGACAGTTGTTAATATGTTTAAACAGCTTATAGGTGCCGGAATACTTGAAAAAGTGAAAAATAAAGTATATAGATTTAAAAGACAGGATTTTATAAAATAAAAATTTTGGCGGATTTGGTTTTTTCCAAATCCGCCTATTTATTGCTGTCTGTAATACCTCCCCTGTTTCTTCAATGGCAATAATCTATAATCCAATGCCATTTTCTTAAAAATTTGTTTTTTTTGAAAGCAAAGTTTTGTCTTCCTTGAAATTTCAAATGTTTTTGCTATATATGGTATAAGTTTTGACGATGGGATTGCTATATGGTACAATAAATACTCAACGGAGTAAGAAATGACAAAAGATGAGATTATAGAGTTTTTAAAAGAGCATAAAAGTAGCTTTGCTAATGATTTTGGTATAAAAAGATTGGCTCTTTTTGGTAGCTATGCAAGGGATGAGGCAGATAAAGATAGTGATATAGATATTTTGGTAGATATGCCATCATCATTTAAAAAATTTTATGCATTTAAATATTTTTTAGAAGATAACTTAAAAAAGAGTGTAGATCTTGGCTTGGAAAAAAATTTAAGAGAGTATATAAAAAGAAAAATCCAAAAGGATATTATTTATGTCTAAATTTTGTTTCAATTCTTTTTTCATTATGCTGTCTTTTTGATATCCTAAGCAATTTTATCAAAATTGGCTTTTACATAAAATTGAAAGTATTATGGCTGGATGCAAAGTGTTTGGTGGTTGGCTTGGGTATGTACGGATAGACGGAAATTTATCCAAAATCCGCCTATTTTTTCTTTTTCAAAAGCTTCTTGTTTTCAGGATTTGATGTGAAAATCTCCATAGATTTTTCCAACCCTCTGTTTTCTTCCTCCTGCTCTTTTTTATATGGATATGAGAGATTGATAAAAACAGGATTTTCATCGATAAGTATCTGCATAATTGCATAAAGAGGCACCGTAATAAAACTTCCGAAATTTTCTTCTCCAAAACCCGCCTCAAAGTAGAGGTTCTCTTCATCTATCTGACATGATTCGTAGGTATATCCCGCCAATGTGAACAATATTACCTGTTTAAAATTTTTTGAGATATGTTCTGGCAGTTTTGGATCGAAAGTTATCTCTTTTGTGTTTGCAAGGATCGAAAACTCGTGATTGTTTTCAAAAAGATAATCCATAATCTCTTTTGCATGTAACTGCATCAGTAATGAAAAAGTTTTATCACTAAGAATTTTATACAACATATCTTTTTAATCTCACCTTTCTTCTATTTTGAAATTATTAATAATTTTAAATCCAATAAGAGCGTTCATTATAGCAAGTTTTTTTATAAATTTTAACTCTTTTATAGAAATTTTTTCCAAAAAAATTTTCTTTTCATTCAACAGTTTTTCTCTCATCGTTCCTTTTAGCAGAGGAGTTGCGGGGGTGATCCATCTCCCTTCATAAAAAAAAGCGATATTTGCTATGGAGGTATCTGTAACAAGATCATTTTTTATGATAATTATATCATCACAATTACCTTTTTTCATAAATAATTTATCTATTTTACTTCTATCAGTTGATTTGTAATTATAATTTATATCAGAATTTACCAGTTTAAAGGATTTTATGACTCTTGGAGTATATCTGTAAAAGTCTATGTTTTTTATTTTTTTGTCATAAATGATTTTACATCTGTAAAATTTGTCATCAGGAGGCATGATAAGAGAATTTAGATCAAAAGATTTTTTGACTGAAAAGTTATCAAAAATCGTTTTTTGCATTCTTTTGTGATGGTATTTTAGATTGAACGCTCTTTTTTTATCGACTTTTATCGTTTCAAAGAAAAGGGACATATATTTTATCCTGAAGTTCCTGATACTCTTTGTTTACATCACTCTCTATTGTGATACCTCCTCCGCTTTTGTAAAAGAGTTTGTCACCCTGTTTTTCTATAAATCGAATCATAACGGCACTTTTTAGAGTTTTGTTTTTATAAACGCCAAAAACTCCGCTGAAATATCCTCTGTTGTAATTTTCCACTTTTTTTATGATAGAAACCGTACTTTTTTTTGGCGTTCCGCTGATAGAACCTGCCGGTAATAGCGAAAGCAGAATATCCCCCAATCTCTCATTCCAGTTTTTTTGCAATTCTCCCGATATTTTTGAGCTTATCTGCAAAAGTTCTCTCTCTCCGGCCTTTATTTTTTCAGCATAGCGAAATTTTTCCACTCTTATATGTTTTGCAATGATTCCAAGATCATTTCTTAAAAGATCAACAACCATCGTATGCTCTGCCATCTCTTTTTCATCACTCATTATGATCTCTTTTGCATTTTTTATATTTGCATCTATCGTTCCCTTCATCGGATAGGTATAAATTTTATCGTCTTTTATCTCGATAAAAGTTTCTGGAGAGAAGCAGACAAACTTGTCTTTAAAGTAGAGTTTGTATTTTGCATCACTGTATTTATAGATCTCTTTTAAAGAGTAGTCTATATCTATGACAGACGGAAAAGTCAGATTTAAAAGATAGGTATTTCCTTTTTTTATCTCTTTTATGATTGTCTCAAAAGCTTTTTTGTATCTTTTAAAAGATACCGCTTTTTTGGAGTAGGGAATCTTTTTGTTTTTAAAATTGCTTTTTTCCTCTATGCTGAAAAGTATATCCTCATCGATGGATTTTAGAGGTGATATATAGTAGTGCTTGAGTTCAAAATCGATGGCAAAAAAGATAGCTTCATCCAATCTGCCGTAAAAGTTCAGGAGTTTTTTTAACATTGATTGATAAGTTTTTCCAAAACCGCCATTCTGACATATACTCCGTTTTTGACCTGCTCCAAAACTTTGCTTCTTTTATCTGTCAGCATCTCATCATCTATATCTATGTTTCTGTGAACGGGACCGGGATGTAAAAGTATGAAATCAAAATCTTTGGCGATCTCTTTTGTTATGCAAAAATCCGTGGCATAATCTTCCAAAGAGGCATATATCTGATTTGCATGTCTTTCTGTCTGTGTTCTAAGACTCATAACTATATCTACATCTTTTATAACCTCTTTTAGATTGTATGAAGTTTTCAGATTTGTACGAGGGAGAAACTGGGGAGGAGCCACCAAAATAACTTCCAATCCAAATCTCGTCAAAAGTTCTATATTGCTGTTTGCCACTCTTGAATTTTTTATATCGCCTACGACTGCTATCTTTTTCCCTTTTACCTCTTTGAAATACTGTTTTATCGTATAGAGATCCAAAAGAGCCTGTGTAGGATGGGCATGAGCGCCGTCGCCTCCGTTTAGAATAGGACAGTTTACATAGTTTGAAAGTATTTTGGGAACACCTGCGTTTTTGTGTCTGACGATAATGGCGTTTGGTTCCATCGCATCGAGATTTGCTGCCGTATCAAACAGAGTTTCACCCTTTTTTGAAGAGCTTTTTGATACATCCAGACTGACAACACTTGCTCCAAGCCTCTTTGCCGCTACTTCAAAACTGCTTCTGGTTCTTGTGGAGTTTTCAAAAAATATTGTGATGATCATTTTGTCTTTTAAGAGATTGGCGGGAGTGTTTTTTTTAAATTCATCGGCACGAAGATATAACTGCTCTACCTCTTCTTTTGTAAAATCTTTGGTATTTATCAGATGCCGCATAAAAATCCTTTTTTTAATATAATTTTATCATAGATTTCTTTTTAAAGTTCCACGATTTTTTCACGATATTCTTATATCATGGTAATAATAATTACAAAGTAAAGGAGTTTAAAATGAGAAATGTCTGTTTTGGATTGATTTTTATATTTCTGTCCTCATCTGTATGGGCGGAAAGTATGACTTTTTCAAAGAGTGTGAGAGTGATCAGCAGTGAACCGATTTACAGGACGGTAGTGAAAAGAAAACCTTATCAGGAGTGTTGGGATGAAGAAGTGCCGGTAACTTACGGCAGTACTCAAAGATCAGGAGACAATGTTGCAAGTGCTTTGATAGGCGGTGCGGCAGGTGGAATTTTGGGACATCAGATAGGCAAAGGTCACGGCAAGGATGCCGCAACCATTGGCGGAGCGATCATCGGGTCTTTGATAGGTCAAAGTATGGTTTCACCAAATAGAAGAGATTATCATACCTCTTATAAAACTCAAAGAAGATGTGTAACAAAATATACCGAAACCACCGAAGAGAGGATAACAAGATATAAAAATGTTGCCGAGTACAAAGGTCATACCATTATAAAATACAGTGATCGCCCGTTAAGAAGGATACCTATCACTGTTACTGTCAGTTATTAGCAAAGAGACAATCTCTTTGATATCTTCTTGAAGATAAAGAACTTTGCCGAAATATTTTTTATAAAACGGCAGAGTCTTTATCTCAAAATCCTCTTTGTTTCTTAGATTTACACACCAGATAAAATCTGCATTGTATCTTTTTAACATCTCCAAAGACAAAAGAGTATCGTTGATACATCCTAGTTTATCGCTTGTTACAAGCAGTGTTTTTGCATCAAACAATCTTATAAAATCTATCATAAAAAAATTCTCTTCTATCGGAACCATCAAACCTCCCGCCCCCTCTATCAAAACTATATCGCAAACGGCTTCTATTTCTCTGTAAGCTTCCAATATCCTGTTTATTTCTATTTTACTCTCTTCTTTTGCGCAAAAAGGTGCGGCAGGAAGAGGGTAACGGTAGGGAACTATCTTTTCTATCGGAATCTTTTTAAAATTTTGATTGTATAAAGAGCAGGTTTCCAAAAGCAAAGAGCCGTCATGAGCTACGGAAGAGACCCCCGTTTCAATCGGTTTAAAGACACCCGGTTTCAAACCGGCTTTGTATATCTGTTTGATTAGTTTCAGTGTGGCGTATGTTTTACCGATGTCTGTATTTGTTGCTGTTATGAAGATATTTTTTTTCATTTTTATTGCTTCCTTATTAAAAAATTATATTATAATATATAGTATTAGATTACAATAATACAAGAAAAAAATATTTTTTGACTCAAAATAGAAAAAATAGCATAAAAGTATAGATTTTTTTTCAAAACGGAGTTATAATATAAATAAGATTAAGCATTTATCCCGTATAAATACTTAAGAAAGGATTAACAAGTTGGGCTTATTAGATGGGTATAAAACGGATATAGATTCCCAAGAAGAGCTGAAAGAACCTGAACAATACAAAGTTTTATTATTAAATGATGACTATACGGCTATGGATTTTGTAGTGGAGATACTGGTTACTATTTTTCATCAGCCTTTGGAAAAAGCTGTAACCACGATGCTTAAAATCCATCGTGAGGGAGAAGGAGTATGCGGTATTTATACTTACGAAATTGCAGAGACAAAAGTTGAGCAGGTACGGAAAAAAGCAAGAGAAAACGAGTATCCTTTAAGAGCAAAAATGGAGAAGATATAATGTTGAACAAAGATTTAAATTCAATACTGAACGAAGCCTTGATACATGCGAAGGAGAAAAGACACGAGTATATCACGATAGAACATGTTTTTTATGTTTTGTTGGAGAATGATCATATAAGAAAGATACTGAGAAAATGCGGAGCGAATATAAATTTTTTGAGTGAGAGGATAAGATCTCACCTTGAATCAGTTTTTAAACCTCTTCCCGAAGATATAGCTCACAGCCCTTTTGAAACGGTTGCATTGGCAAGAGTGATAGATTCTATGATCTCTCATGTAAAAGGGGCGGAGAAGAGAGAAGCAAGAGTCGAAGATCTTTTGATTGCTCTTTATGAGGAGGAGAGATCATACAGCGTTTATCTCTTAAAACAGCAAGGTGTTACAAAATATAAAATTATGGAAATTGTAACAAGAGAGAGAGACAGAGGAAGAAGAAAAATAAAAGAGGATGGTGATTTAGCCCACTTTAGTATTGATCTTATAAAGATGGCAAAAGAGGGTAAAATAGATCCTTTGATAGGAAGAGACAAAGAGATAAACAGAATGATGCAGATTCTCTGTCGCCGAAAGAAAAACAATCCTATTTTGGTAGGTGAACCCGGAGTAGGTAAAACTGCGATAGTAGAGGGACTTGCTGTTGAGATTTTTAATAAAAATGTACCAAAAATACTGGAAGATTCATCTTTGTTTGCCCTTGATCTAGGAGCTATGCTTTCTGGTACCAAATACAGAGGAGATTTTGAAAAGCGTTTAAAAGGACTTTTAAAAGAGTTGGAAGAGGTGGATAATGCCATTTTGTTTATCGATGAGATTCATACCATCGTAGGGGCAGGTGCTACAAGCGGAGGTTCGATGGATCTCTCCAATCTTCTAAAACCGGCTTTGGCAAGTGGAAAGATAAAATGTATAGGTGCCACAACTTACAGCGAATTTAGAAACTTTTTTGATAAAGACAGAGCTTTGAGCAGAAGATTTGCAAAGATAGATATAGATGAGCCGAGTCTTGAAGATGCATACAGGATTTTGGAAGGTCTGCGGGATAAATATGAAAAACATCATAATGTTGAATATACAAAAGAGGCTCTGAGAAGTTCGGTGGAACTTGCCAAAAAACATATAAATGACAGATTTTTACCCGATTCTGCCATTGATCTGGTTGATGAGGTCGGAGCTTCGTTTCATCTTGTGGAAAAAGAGAACAGAGTTATTGACAGAAAAGAGATAGAAGAAGTTTTGGCAAAAATGGCAAACATTCCCACAAAACAGGTTACTGTTGATGACAGGGAGATTTTGAAAAATCTTGAAAGTTATCTAAAGGCAAAGGTATTTGGACAGGATAAAGCCATAAATGAACTTGCAACGGCTATCAAAAGATCCCGTGCCGGTCTTGGCAATCCCAATGCGCCTATCGGATCTTTTCTTTTTGCCGGACCTACGGGAGTCGGAAAAACCGAAGTGGCAAAACAGTTGGCCTATGAACTTGGTGTCAATTTTGAGAGATTTGATATGAGTGAGTATATGGAGAAACATACTATCAGCCGTCTTATCGGAGCGCCTCCGGGATATGTCGGTTTTGAAGACGGCGGACAGCTGACAGAAGCCATCAAAAAACATCCATATACCGTTTTGTTGTTGGATGAGATAGAAAAAGCACATCCTGATTTGTTAAATGTACTGCTTCAGATCATGGATAATGCGACATTGACCGATAACAGCGGCAATAAAACCGATTTTAGAAATGTCATACTTATTATGACCTCAAATCTGGGAACCAAAAACGGTAATCAAATGGGTTTTACAAAAGATACGAGTGTTAAAACAGACAGTGCGATTAGGGATTTTTTCGCGCCGGAATTTAGAAACAGACTTGATGCGGTTGTTCATTTTCGTCCTTTGACAAAAGATATTATGATAAATATCGCAGAGAAATTTATCAAAGAGATAGAGGAACAGTTGGCGGATAAGAAGATAGAGATAAAAGCTACAAAAGAGGCTAAGGAGTATCTTGCAAAAGAGGGATACAGCCAAGAGCTTGGTGCGAGAGTGATGAAAAGAGTTATCCAGCAAAAAATAAAAACTCCGCTTACCGATGAGATACTGTTTGGAAAACTGCAAAACGGCGGGATTGTTTATGTTGATTTCAAAGATGAAGAACTCAAGTTAGAGTTTAAAAATGAGCAGTGAAGTTTATATACCAAAACTCAGTAAATTCAGTTATATTTTTCCTGATCCCAGAAATGCCGCAAAAGAGGGACTTGTTGCATGGGGAGGAGATCTAAGTCCAAACAGAATCCTCTCTGCATATGCGCAGGGAATTTTCCCTTGGTATAATGAAGAAGATCCGATTTTATGGTGGAGTCCAAATCCGAGACTGGTTCTTTTTTTGGATGATATAAAAGTTTCAAGAAGTTTAAGACAAAGTATGAAGAAGTACAGAGTCAAATTTGATAGCGATTTTGAAAATGTTATCAGAATGTGCAGAGATGTAAGAGTAAAAAAGGGAGAAAAAAGCTGGATACTTGATGAGATAATCGAAAAATACTCTTTATTGCATAAAATGGGTTTTGTCCACAGTGTGGAAACTTATGATGAGGATGAGAGGCTTGTCGGAGGTCTTTACGGTATATCGATGGGATCGGTATTTTGCGGCGAGTCTATGTTCAGTCTGAAAAGGGATGCTTCAAAAACGGCTTTGGTTACTCTGGTGAAGCGTCTAAAAGAGTGGAATTTTGATTTTATCGACTGTCAGGTTCCCTCAGATCACCTAAAAAGTATGGGAGCAAAGGAGATAGATAGAGATCTCTTTTTGGATATGCTTCAAAAATCTATGCAAAAACCTTCAAAAATCAATAAATGGTAATCTAACCTTCGCTATAATTTTGCCGATATTATCTAAAAAGGTATAATTTATGAGTTATTTTGTGCACTCCTCTTCTTTTGTAGATGAAGGTGTGATCATCGGTGAAAATACGAAAATCTGGCACTTTTGCCATATTATGGGAGATACGAAAATCGGGAAAAACTGCTCTTTTGGTCAAAACTGTGTTGTAGGACCAAAAGTCAGAGTCGGAGACGGTGTAAAAGTTCAAAACAATATCTCTATCTATGAAGGGGTAGAGGTTGAGGATGATGTATTTTTAGGCCCCTCTATGGTTTTTACCAATGTGATAAATCCAAGAGCCTTTATTCAAAGAAAAGAGGAATTTAAAAAAACACTTTTGAAAAAAGGCTGCTCAATAGGAGCAAATGCAACAATCGTATGCGGTATAACGGTAGGCGAATATGCGCTTGTCGGTGCGGGTGCGGTTGTAAACAGGGATGTAGAGCCTTATGCGCTTATGGTCGGAGTTCCCGCAAGAAGGATAGGCTGGGTCAGCAGAGCCGGAAACAGACTGAGTTTTGATGAAAATAAAATCGCTGTTGATCCTTTTGATAACAGCAGATACCGTTTAAATGATGACAAAGTGGAAAAAATAAACTAAAAAGGGAATTTATGAAGATAGATTTTGCAAATTTACAGTTACAGTATCAAAAATACAAAGATGAGATAGATAAAAATATACAAAAAGTTCTAAACAGATCCAATTATATCATGGGTGAAGAGATATCTTTGCTTGAAGAAAAACTTTGCGAATTTGCCGGTGCCAAATACTCCGTAGCCTGTGGCAGCGGAACGGACGCTTTGATCCTCTCTTTGTTGGCGCTTGATATAAAACATGATGATGAGATCATCACAACCCCTTTTACCTTTATAGCGACTGCCGAAGTGATAGCTTTGCTTGGGGCAAAACCGGTTTTTGTTGATATAGATGAGATAACTTACAATATCGATCCTTTAAAGATAGAAGAGAAGATTACCGACAAAACAAAAGCCGTTATTTGTGTTTCTCTCTACGGACAACCTTGCGATATGGATGAGATTAACAAAGTGGCAAAAAAGCATGATCTTAAAGTGATCGAAGATGCAGCTCAGAGTTTTGGAGCTGTTTATAAAGATAAAAGAAGCTGCGATCTAAGCGATATCGGCTGTACGAGTTTTTTCCCCGCCAAGCCTTTGGGCTGTTACGGTGACGGCGGAGCGGTTTTTACGGATAATGAGGCTTTGGCGATCAAAATGAAACAGTTGAGAGTTCACGGTCAGGACAGAAGATATCATCATAAATATATCGGCATGGGTGCAAGACTCGATACGATCCAAGCGGCGGTACTTCTGGCAAAACTTCCCCATTATGAAGATGAGATCAGATTAAGAGACGAGGTGGCAAAAAAATATACCAAAGCGTTAAAAAATACCGATGTAATAACTCCTGTCGTGAAAGATGACAGAACTTCGGTTTGGGCGCAATACTCCATAAGAGTAAAAAACAGAGATACTCTTCAGCAAAAACTAAAAGAGGCAAGTATTCCGACAGCCGTTCACTATCCTATGCCTTTGCATTTGCAGGAGTGCTTTTCTTATCTCGGATATAAAGAGGGGGATTTTGAGATTGCCGAAAAAGTCAGCAAAGAGATAATGAGCCTTCCGATGAATCCGTTTTTAAAAGATGAAGAGATAGAATACATAGCAAAAAATATCAAATCGGCTCTGTAAACAATACTCGGAAAAGTGTTGAGAGTGTTTTAATATAACCTCTGCAACACTTTTTTTATATTTTATTTCTCTTCTATACAAGCTTTTTGATACTCCTTTTGATCCTATATAATTGTTATAATTATTTTTACAAAAATATGTTAAAATGCATTTTATATTTTCATCCTTTTGTACGGAGAACTCTCATGAATATCGAAGCAAAACTAAAACATC
>CAYVDJ010000039.1:0-9428 GCA_964450755.1 uncultured Campylobacterales bacterium | reverse complement strand
CCAAAGCAGATTGCATAATCATCACTTTGGCACTCTATTTTAAGGTTTTCTCGGTTTTTTCTTAGGTTATCAAACAATACTTTTATAAGCTCTTCTTGATTTCTAACTCCCCCCATATTTAGTTTTATAACCGGATGAGGTTCAAAGTCATATTTATCATAAATATAAAGATTTTCAAAAAGTTCTTTTTTACCTTCAAAGATATTTTTCAAGGTATCAAGAAAGAGGCTTTTTCCAAATCGTCGAGGGCGAGAGAGGAAGTAGTAAGTTCCCTCGTTTATCAGATCCAGCGCCTCTTTGGTTTTATCTATATAGATATAGTTATCACTTCTTATCTTTTGAAATGTTGATATTCCTATTGGTAATTTTTTCATCTTTTACCTTCATGCTTTTTTTATTATTATACCTAAAAACAGAGATTCTGATCGATATCCGACAAAAAGGAGACTATCTCTCCTCCTTATCTTCAAAATACTCTATCAACTCCTCTTTGTCTATTTTGTTTTTATTTCCGTTATAGATGTTTTCTTCAAGCCTTTGCAGGGTTTTTGAGATAAATTCATCATCTTTTGCATAAGGAAGCAACACTTCAAAAAGCTTTTTATCATTTTTTGCTTTTTTGATTTTTTTGATGATATCAATCTCTTTTTTTGGAAGTTTGAGTGATCTTAGTTTCAAATATCCCAAAACAGAGAATATCCCGACTATGAAACCTGTAAACAAAAAGAGATATTTTATATAGGAATCTTCTGTTTTTACAACGGTTTTGATCTTCTCTTTTACAGAAGCAGTTGGTGTTATTTCTTTTTTGGTACTTTTTTGTTCCTCTATAACCGGTTTTTTATGCTCTTTTTTTACTCCTCCAATCACCTCTATTTTGATTGGTTTTGTCTTTTTTGTAACCGGTTTTTTTAAATTTTTATCAAAATATGTAAACTCCAAAGAGGGTATCGTAAATGAATTTTCAGCGATAACAGCTATCTTTTGGGTAAAAGTTCCCACATATTTGTTATTTTGTACTTTTGCCGAGATTTTGGGTTCATCAGCATAAACCACGGCATTATCGATATCGGGATCAAACTTTTTGATATCATCTATGTTTCCTTCTCCGGCTATCGTAACAGTCAGATTTACAGGTTTGTTTGCTTTTACTTTTGTTTTATCGACTTTGGCGGATATGATATAGTCGCCGTAAACTTCAAGATTGTCTGGAAGGGCTTTTACATGAAATGTCAAACTGTTTGAGAATATTTTTTTCCATTGTATCCTTGTATTGAAACTGTTGAAAAAGGGATCATGGAAAAAAGGATCATTAAACAAACCTCCCATATTCTGTCTTACCCGTACTGCTTTTCCGATCCTTGCAAAGATCGGATTTATCGTAAAATCTCCCGCTTTTTGCGGAAAGATGATATAACTGTAAGTTTGGGTGATATACTCTCCATCTACTCCTTTATCAACACCTTCAAGCTTTTTGACCCAGAAATCTTTAAATTTCGGTTCGCTTATCTCCATTTTATCGGCTCTGAAATCAGCTCTTTGCTTTAAAATGACATCCACTTTTACGGGCTCTCCGACATAAAGAGTCTCTTTTTGCGCCTTTATCTCTACCTGTACAGGTTCATTTGTACCGGTTGAGGCGGAAGGATGTAAAATCTTTATCTTCAGAGGTTTTGTTTCGTATGTTTTGTTGTCTATCTCTATCTTAAAAGAGGGTATCGTTACATCTTTTGTGGGAGCAAAAGTATATGTTTTTGAGATACTTTTATCTACTTTGCCGTTTATGATAACCGTACTTTGGGAATTTGAGGTTCCGATGATGGAAAAACCCTCTATATCAGTAATATCAGGAAATTTTACGCTTTCTCCTTTTGCTTTTATCGTAAAAGAGACGCTGTCTCCGGCATAAACTGCCGGTTTGTCAACTTCTATGCTTACAGATCCCGCCAAAAGAAGAAACGGAAACAGTAAAAGTATTGCTGTCTTACCAAGGTTTAATGTTTTCATTGTGTTTCTCTCCTTTTTTTGTTTCAAGTGGCAACATCAAAGTATTTATACCCCTTTTGTTTAACATTTTGTTGTATTTTCTTACTTCCATATCACTTATAGGCTCTTTTTTGGGTTTTGATTTTTGCTTTGCCATCTTTTTTCTCTCTTGTCTGTTTTCTCTTTTTTTGTTCTTTTTCTTTTTTGAATTTTGTCTGTTTTTACTCTCTTTGTTCTTTTTACTCTTTTTATCCTTTTTGTTTTTATCGCTCTTCTTTTTATTCTGTTTTTTATCATCGCTGCTGTTTTGTCTGTTTTTCTTATCCTGCTTTTTATCTTTTTTGTTTTTATTCTGTTTATTTTGTTGCTTTTGCTTCTTTTTCATCTTCTTTAAAAGTTCAAGATTGTATCTTGTATCTTTGTCTTCTTTTATTTTAAGAGCTTTTTCATAGGCTTTTATACCTTCATCTATCTTTTTTAGATTGGCATAACAGTTTCCGAGATTGTGCAGTTTTTTAAATTGCAGCTTTTTATCTTCTATACTTTTATAAAGTTCTGCCGCTTTTTGATATTTCCCTTTTTTATAGTAACTGTCCGCAAGGTTAAATCTGACCTCGTCATTTGGCTTTTCTATTTTTTGATAAGAGGTTATTGCTTTATCAAAATCTCCTTTTTCATAGGCCTCTTTTGCCTTCTTCAAATAGGAAAAATCAAGCATAGAGGCATTAAGAGCAAAGATCATTATAAAAAATAAAAACAGTTTTTTCATGCTCTTCTCCTTGGTGAAATTTTCGGCAGTGAAAAAATAGCTGTCAAAAACAGTATAATGCCAAAAATCAAAGGATAGTAAAACATTTCGACTCTGTCTTTTATGGTCAGTTCGTTTTTGGTAACGGCTTTGAATTTTGATCGGATATCATCTACAAGATATTTTATATCACTGTTTGAGAGAGAGTATTTCATATATGCTCCACCGCTTTTTATCGCCAACTCTTTTATGTTTTCATTTAGTCTGGTTATCACGATATCACCGTTTTTGTCTTTTAAAACTCCGTTTTGCGTTTTGATAACACCTCCTTTTTTGGTTGCTATTGCATAAACAAATACCTTTATATGATGTTTTTTGGCATATTCTATCTCTTTTTTGAAACTGTTTTGATCTCCTCCGTCAGTAAATATCACAAGAGCCTTTTTGTCACTGTTTTTTAAAAGTTCGTTTGTGATCTCAAGAGGAGTCATCAGATCGGTACCTTTTAAAGTTACATAATCCAAACTCATATTTTTGACCAGATATTTCAAACTGTTAAAATCATCCGTCAAAGGAGCTATCAAAAAAGCCTTTGAACTAAAACCTATAACACCGATTTTGCCATCTTGAAAATAATCAAGCATACTGTAAAATTTTCTCTTTGCAAATTCAAATCTGTCCGGATAGACATCATCTGAAAACATCGATTTTGAGATGTCAAATGCCGTTATTACATCTATAAAACTTGATTTTACTTTGATCTCTCCCTTGTCAATCACAGGACGGGAAAGTGCCAGTATCGCAAAGATCAAAGAGAATATCAATAAAATATTTCTTGTTTTTCTACTCATACCTCCCTTTTTTTGTTGCATCTTTTTAAGCAGTTTGGGTTCAAAATATTTCTCAAATCCCTCATTTTTACCAAAAAGAATAAAAAGCAACCCCAAAGGAACCAAAAGTAAAATTAAAAATTGCGGATCCAATAGTCTCATTTTCTACTTCCTGTTTAAAAATATAAAAATAATTAAAAATAAAACTCCGAGTAAAAGAGTGTATTGAAAGAAATATCTTTTTTTGACATATTTGTCTGTTTTTATCTCACTCTTTTCGAGTTTGTCTATTTGGGCATAGATCCTCTCTAGCTTTTGGGAACTGTCTGCCTCAAAAAACTCTCCTCCTGTCTCTTTTGCTATCTTTTTAAGAACATAAGGATTATAGTCTCCTCTTCCTCCCACACCTATTGTATAGACTTTGATACCGTATTTTTTGGCAGTATTGACAGCCACATCCAGAGGAATGGTATTGACATTGTCCATACCGTCTGTCAGAAGGATGGCTATCTTGTTTTTTGATTTTGAATTTTTAAAAAGTTTGGTACTCATAAACAAAGCTTCATAAAGAGCGGTTCTGTGTGTTCCGGCTATGCCGACATCAACTCTTTCAAGAAGTCTTTGCAGACTCTTTTTATCATAGGTCAGAGGTACTGCCACATA
This sequence comes from uncultured Campylobacterales bacterium, assembly GCA_964450755.1. GTDB lineage: Bacteria > Campylobacterota > Campylobacteria > Campylobacterales > JAADDG01 > JAADDG01. Next base: position 5,201 of record CAYVDJ010000039.1, on the reverse strand, counting down.
GGCAAAATCAGCAAAAATCGTCAAAGCGAGTTTGTCACTTTTCCTCTTTTTTATAAAATCAGAAACGATACCTTTTACAATAGAAAATTTGTTATTTTGCGCCATTGAACCACTTGCATCAAGTATCAAAGATATCTCATATCCTTTGTTGTTTTGAACAACTGTCTCATTTTTTGCGATAGGAGAGGCAAGAGAGACGACAAAAAACAGCATAGTTAAAAATTTACTGAGATCAAGCAGAAAATTTTTCTTTGCCGTTACTTTTTTCAAAAGAGATACATTTGGAAAAAAGATACTGACATATCTTGGTTTGCAAAATTTGATACAGACAAAAAAAAGCAAAAGCAGTAAAAATGCAACAGGATATTCAAAAGTTATATGTTCCATCACAACGCCTTTATAAATCGTTTCATTTTATTTATCACCTCTTTGGAAAGAGGAGGAATGTCTCTTTTGTATTTGTATATCTCGATCTCTTTTAAAATATTTTCCAGATTTTCTCTTTGTTGCTCTTTGTTTTGAGTGATGATGTTTGCATATTCGCTGAATGTATAAACCGCCTCTTTTGGATTGTCAAATCTTAGATTTTTCAATTTCTCTCTTGCAATTTGCATCTTCGTTTTTCTCTTTCTTCTTCTTTTCTTTTTAAGATATCTGTACCCTACAAATACAAAAGCCGTAACGATCAGACAAATAATAAAAATAGTTACAATCAAATATATACTGCTGTATCCGTGTACTTCAACAATTCCTTTTATATCTTTCAAACCCTGCATTTTATTTCCTAAACATATTTGATAATTTTATAAACGGATCCTCATCCGTATAGATTTTTGTGTATGCAATACGGTTTTTTAAAAAATGTTCATAGAGTTTTTTGTCTCTTTTTTGAATCTCTTTTTTAAATTCTATCGATATTTTTTTATCAGGATAGAAAAGCTCCTCTTTTAAAGTTTTGGGATCTTTTAAAATGGTATTTGAATCAAATTTCGGCTCTTCTTCAAATCTGTCTCTTATAATGATTGCATAGATTTCATATTTTGCTGCCAGTAAAGAGAGATCAATCTCTTCATAAAAATCTCCTATGATGAAAAGAAGAGATTTCCTTTTTACGGTTTTTACAAAGTATTCACAAAATTTTTTGTAATCTGTCTCTTTTGAGAGGGGATTTAGATTTAAAGCATACTCCAAAACAGGATAGATCGAATTTAGCTTTTTTGTCGGTTTGAAAAATCTCTCCTCTTTGTTGCTGTAAAAAAGAGCTGTAAATCTGTCGCTGTTTTTGATCGTAGAATAACCAAGTATCGTTAAAACTTCGCTCATAACCTCTTGTTTCTGCCTGAAAGAGCCAAAATAGATATTACCGCTTATCATAAAAGCTGTGATGATATCAAGTTCCCTCTCTTCGTTGAAAATATTTATATAAGGTTCCTGTTTTCTTGCTGTTACCTTCCAGTTTATCTTTTTGACATCATCACCGTGGGAATACTCTTTGAGTTCGCTGAAATCAAGACCGTTTCCCTGAAATACAGAGACATTGTTTCCGATGTTTTGACCAAACAGTCGCCGTCTGGTTTTTATCAATATCTCTTTTGCTTTTTGCTGCATCGAATATCCTTTAAGGTAAAGGGATGATTTTTAAAATCTTTTTGATAATCTCATCTGCCGTAATGCCGTTTGCTTCGGCTTTATAGTTCAAAATGATTCTGTGTCTTAAGACATTTGGCGCTATTTTGGCTATATCATAGGGAGTTACATAATCTTTCCCTCTTATCAAAGCTATGGATTTGGCGGCTTTATACAGATCTATAGAGCCTCTTGGACTTGCGCCAAATTCTATATACTCTTCAAGCTCTTTTAGATTGTACTCTTTTGGTGTTCTTGTGGCAAAAACTATTTTAAGCATATACTTCAATACCGCATCATCAACATTCACCTTTGCGGCTTCTTCGTGCAGTATTTTCAGATCGTTTTTATCGGCAACCTGCACGATATCATCAAAACGGTGGTTTGCTATTCTCTGAACGATCTCAAATTCCTCTTCGATAGTGTTATAATCCACAACCGTTTTTAACATAAATCTGTCAAGCTGGGCTTCGGGAAGCTGATAGGTACCCTCCTGCTCTACCGGATTTTGGGTAGCAAGAACAAAAAACGGTTTTTCTATCTTGAAAGTCTGATCTCCTATCGTTACCTGCTTTTCCTGCATCACTTCCAAAAGTGCGCTTTGGACTTTTGCCGGAGCCCTGTTTATCTCGTCAGCCAAAAGAAGATTTGTAAAAATGGGACCGTATTTTATCTTGAACTCTCCTGTTTTTTGATCATAAATCTCCGTTCCGGTTATATCGCTTGGCAAAAGATCCGGTGTAAACTGAACTCTGTTAAATTTAAGACCAAGTGCCTTTGCAAGAGAGTTTATAGCCGTAGTTTTGGCAAGTCCCGGCACTCCCTCCACAAGTATATGTCCGTCACTGATAAGAGCTATAAGCATCGAATCGATAAGTTCATCCTGACCTACGATAACTTTTTTGATTTCTCTTTTTATCTCTTCTGTTTTTGCATTCATCCGTAAAATCCTTTTTGGTGTTATTTTAATATTTCAATGTTTTCTGATAAAGATTATAAATAAAGTTGATTAATATTGAATAAATAGAAAGTTAATAGATGATTAACAAGATTATGGATTGCATAGTATTTGAAAATTCATACAAAAATATTTATATGAAATTTAGTGCCGTTAAGGTAGAATTATTAAATAGTTTAAAATTTCAACATGGAGAATTTACGATGAAAAAGTTTGATAATTTATTTGTAACATTTTTTACAGTACTGTTTTTGGTATCATTTTTGCCAAAACAGATAAAAGCCGATGATGCTAAAATAGATGCGTTCGTACAGCGGCTTTATACAAATATTTTGGGAAGAGATGCCGATAACAGTGGTCTTGAGGTTTGGCGAAACAAATTTAAAAATGAGGGATGGACAGCTACCGAGGTTGCAAAGTTTTTTTATGACAGTAGTGAATTTAAGGCTTTAAATGTAAGTAACGGTGATTTTTTAGACAGATCCTACAAAACCTTTTTTGACAGAGCAGCAGATCCGGGAGGCAAATCATTTTGGCTCAACGAGATGGAAAATTCCGGTAAAAAAAGAGAATCTATCTTTTATAATTTTGCTCTTTCTGATGAATTTAAAGGAGTGAGTAAAAGTTATGGCATTAAAGCATATAATTCCAAAGACGGCATCAAAGCTTTTACGATAAGATTTTACAATATCATCTTAGACAGAGAGTCAGATCCTGGTGGACTTGATTATTGGGTTAAACAGCTTCAGGGGAAAAATGCCACCGGTGCAGATATAGCAAAATTTTTCTTCGGTTCAAAAGAATATACCGATAAAAATCCTTCCAATGATGATTTTATCAATGCGGTTTATAAAACCATGTTTGACAGAGTTGCCGATACGGGAGGTTTTAACTATTGGAAAGGAGTGATGGATCAAGGAGCATCCAAAAATGACATTATAGATAAAATGGCTGCTACAACAGAGTTTAAATCTATAGAAAAAAAATATCTTGAAATTTTGGATGATGAAGTCGATATAGACAGTGAAGAAAAAGCTTTGAATGCCTTAGTTACGGTAAATGAGGTTATTGGAGATTCAGATACAGTTGAACAAAATCTTGATTATGAAAGTTTAATAGACAATAAAATAAACAGATATATCAGTTATCGACAAGCTCAGGAATTTGATAAAAATAAAGAGTGTGTTATATCCGGCTATGTTAAGTTATTAGGTACGGTGGAAACCAAACTCCAATCAAAAAATGTAAATTTGGATGCGATATTTGAGAGCTGTAAAAATACTCAAACAAATAATCTAAACGGTAAAATCACTTTTCAAGGCAGCAAGACACAATTAGAAGCTACTTTTAGCGATTTTAGACACTCTGTGGAGGCGGAAACCATAAATTTGGATAAAGTTCTTAATCTCAGTGTCAATTTTACAAAAGAGAAAATAAGTGACAGTGCATATATCATGACGATAAACGGTAAAATAGAAAGTGAAAAAGAGAGTAATACTACAACAAAAAGGGAGATAACATATAAAAATCTAATCATAAAAGATAGATATGACAAAAATGAAGATCTTATTGTTATGGATATAGATGGTACAGTTACTTTAAAAAATACTCCTGAAAATTGTGCCGATGGAAGTTATGTGATAGAAACTGTCAATTCTCTTTTGATAGATCCCCAAACCGGATTGATAGTTGGAGGAGAGATTAAAATCAACTCCATAACCTATACTTTTAACACTCAGGGAATGGTATCGGTATCGATGGAAAGTGGAAAACTTACCCTTCCTCAAGACAGTCTGATAATAAAATGCAAAGGAAGTATTAAATAAAATTACAGGATATACATCGTTTTTGCGTTATGCAAAAACGATGTATAAAAATCAAATAGCATTCACTGCCGCAGGTGTGCCGTGTGTGGTAGTGTTGGATTCTCTCCAGTTGTCTTTTATCGAGTTGTCGCTGTCTGGATCAACAAGTTCAAGTGTAGCTCCGTTTCCGGCAGCATCAGGCCAACTCTCATCATAGCTTAGAGAATCTATCAAAATACCGTCTTGATTATAAAGTCTTATACTGTCGCTTTTTTTACCGAATCCAAAAGAGATATCTCCGACATAATCACTTACCTGAGGAAATTTGGCTGAAAAATCATCCGAATTTTCACACACAACCAAAAATCCTCTTGCAGGTATAACGGTGTTGCTTTCAAAAACAAACTGATGTTCATCGTCATCATCTTTTAGTATCCAGTTTTCTATATTTACATCTTCATCGGAGTTGTTATAAAGCTCCACCCAGTCTCCGGTATCAAAATCTTTGGCAGATTTGTAGTTAAATTCATTTATAACGATTTTGGGAGGGTTTGCAAGAGTAAAAATCGGCTCTAGTGAGATATTTTGATCCAAAGTGATCTCTATTTTGCTCTCATTTGAATCATATCCGTTCCATGAGTTTAGTTTGTAACCCTCATCTCCTGTTGCTTCTATCGTTACTTTTTGACCGCTGAAATAGGTACCGTTAAAATCTTCGCCAAGTTTTATACCGTCAATTTTAACAGTTCCGAGTGTTGATGTTTTGATCTTCAGATTGACTTCACTGCTGTTTAAATCAAATTTCTCTTTTA
>CAYVDJ010000038.1:0-26278 GCA_964450755.1 uncultured Campylobacterales bacterium | reverse complement strand
GTCTTTTGATATCAAAAAAAGAGGTTTATCCATATTGATGTTACGATCTGTTATCATAAAATCGCAATATCTGTATGTAGATATAAAATCTTTTAAAAAAAGTTCCAAACTCTTTTGAAGAAGGATAGATTTACAGGCAACAGCAACTTTCATTTTTTACCCTTATAGAGGATTAGTTAGAAAATATTACCAAAATTTAGTAAAAACAATCCTTATTTACAGGTGAGAATTTTTATGACTACTGCAAAAAATTAATGAGACAGTAATGAAAAAGGTTTCTGAAAATATCCTTTCTATGAGAGATGATTTTGAGAATACGGTTTATATTGTATATATAAATCCAAGTTGTGAGTATATATTTGAAAAGTTACCGTATCGGTTGATTTTCCAGGAGCATATTCAAAAAGAGGATTTTAAAGTTAAAATATATTCTTTGACAAAAAAGAAGAAGTGACTTTGGCTTTTTGCCGTCACTTTTTCTTTATTCACACTCTTTTATACCCAATCTCTCTAAAAGCAGATCGAAAAATTTTCCGCCTTCTCTGTCATAGTCATCTTGAAATTCCAGATAAAGAGCGCATTTTTCAGGATCAGCAGGATCACAGTTTTCTATAATTTCCGGATTTAATTCGGTCTCTTTTTTTACCTCTTCGATCTTTTTTAGTATTTCATCTTTTAACTCTTTGTGATTGCTGTAATCCAAAAGTAAACCGGTATATCTCTCTTCAAATCTTATGTTTGCTTTTATATCTTTGCAGTTTGTCATTTTTGGGATCCTTTAAAATTTTTGGGAGATATTCTATCTAAAAAATACTTTTATTTTACTGTAAGAAGGAAAAAAATTCCTTCTTAATTATATCAGTGGTTGAAGTGAGCCGTCTTTGTATTTGATTGAAGGAATCCCGTTGATCTTTTTGACATCTCCTAGTTTTTGATTGTCTTTGGAAATCGTTCCGGTTATATTTTTGTTTTCATCCATTTTTGTATCAAATTTGATGGAATCCTGGTTGGTAAAATGAAGATCAAAAGATGTTATTTTTTCATTTGTGTAATCAATTCCCACTTCTCCCTCTGCATTTATGGCTCTGTTACCGATGGAAGATTGTGTTTCCACTTTTACTCTATCTGCGTTTAGATATTCGATATATGCAGATATGGCTCTTGTATCGTTGAGAACTTTAAGATCTCCTGCCAGTTTCAAAATATATGGTGCGGGATTTGTTTTGTTAACTTTGGAAAAATCTATATTATCAAAATCTTTTAAGTCAAGTTCTATATCTCCGTTAAATTCTGTTTTGCTTTGGGTGTTTTTTACCGTGCCTTTAAATTTACTTTGGGTTGGCAGAAAATGATCATTTTTGGCATAAGTGGAGTTTTGTTTATATTTTAAAAGATCTAAAATTCCATCTATCTCATACTCTTTTATTCTGGCACTCAGATTGACAGTTTGGGGTTGAGCACTTTTGATATCATTTTCATTTATAAAAACAGTTATATCGGAAGAGTTTATAGTTATATCAAAAGACGGCTCTTCTTCGTATAGGGTTTTTGCTTCGCCGGAAATTTGTAATCTTAATTTATTGTCCTCTTTTTTCAAAACAGTAACAACAGTATCTATCTTTTCCAAATTTTTAACATCATCGTTTACATAACTCTCTTTTGCAGATGGAAGTTCTCCGCTTATTTTGTACTCTTTGTCCTCTTTGATTTTTACGATACCTTCAAATATCTCTTTGGAATTGTCGATAGTGTATCTCCACTCGTTGTCATCACTTTTATCCACTGTTAGATTCATTGCCTCTTTTGAATCTTTTATAAAAAAATCTTCCGATTTGGAAGATGAATTTTCATCAACGGCTTTTTTTATCAGTTTTGCTATCTGGATTTGAGAAAAGATGGTATAGTCTGTTACGGGAGCCAAATACTCTTTTACTCTTTGTTGGAAATTTTTTAACTCTTTTTTCAAAATACCTTCGTGATTTTTATCCTTATAGTCGATAATCAAAACGGCATCTTTTTTCAGATCCCTTATCATGTTTTTTGCAAGTTCTATATCATCTTTTGTATCTTCGTCCACATCAATATTATAGACTTCATCATCATCTATGGCTTTTATCAAAGCTGTGAAAAGAATATAGTAAAGAAGATTTTCTCTTAAACCTCTTGCTGTTTTGGAGCGTGGAGATATATAACCTTTTTGCATATCTTCTTCTATTTTTGCAAGAAACTCTTTTTCCGATATCCCTTGATCTTTTGCCGCTTTTTGTATTGCTTTTAGGATAGACTGATAATTATAGGAGTAGGGGTTGCTTTTTATCGGGTCTATACCTCCAAAAAGCTGAGAGACTGCTCTTTTGCTTTTGTGGATGTTTTTTGATGTCATTCCCCCAAATACTCCCGTCATACTGTTTACCATCTCTCCCAAAGGAGTTATGTTGATGATATTTTCTTTGTTTCCGCCTGTTACATTTTCAGCAACTTTTACCATTTCTCCCGCCGGACATTCAGCTTCCATACCGTTTATTACTATTTTGGAATTTTCACCGCATACAAGTTCTACCTGAACAGGACCGTCATAGTGTCCGATATTTATCGAATAGTGTCCGTTTTTATCGGTAACTCCCCCTCCCAATTTATGTCCCATCGGATCTGTTACGATAATTTGTCCGTTGATTACCGGTTTACTCACTATATCACCGGAAATGACAGTATCTTTCATAGATTCTGCCGTCTGGGTTACAGGATTGTCTGTAATTGCACTTCCCAAAACAGTATCTCCTGCACCTCCGCCGCCGCATCCGGTTAAAAAAAGGATGCCCATTATAGATACAGTGATAATTTTCTTTAAATATTTCATTATTTTTATCCTTTGGTTGAAATAATTTATCAATTTTAGGAATGTTACCATAAGTAATTTAAACAAAAATTATTTAATTAATAGTTATTATATTTATAATGATTTTGTATCAAATCGTAGCACATGATTATAAAAGAGTAAAAAAAGAGATTTTTATACCGTTTATCTATTCATTTAATTTTCCTTTTTCTTTTATTGTGGTAAAATTTCGCAATTTCAAAACCCGGAGAAAGGAGAGCGGATGTTAGATATAAGTTTCGGATTGATGCTTATGACTGCTATTTTGTTTATTATACTTATCTATTTACTAAACAAGATGGTTTATATACCATTGCTTGATTATGTAAAGAGAAGAGATGAATTGATAGCCGAAGATCTTAAAAATGCTTCAAATATGGATGGAAGTATTAATGAGTACAAGAAAGAGGCACACGATGTTATCACAAGTGCAAAAGCTGAAGCTGCAAAGATAAAAGAGAGTGCCATCTCAAAGATTAAAGAGCAGATGCAGGATAAAATCGAAAGGAAAAAGAGTCTTTTGGAGGATAAATATTCTGCTTTCTTAAAAGAGTTGGATGATGAGAAAAAAGCTCTCAAAGACAATTTGCTTTCACAATTGCCACAATATCAAGAAAATATCAAAAGTAAAATAAGTCAATTATAAGGAGGGGGTATGAAGAGAAAAACAGTTTTTTTAACAGCTTTGTTGTTACCGATCCTTGTGTTTGCTTCCGGCGGAGAAGCTCATGAAGGAACGGATATAGTAAGTAGGACAATCAACTTTTTGATTTTTGCCGCTATATTATACTATCTTATAGCCAAACCTCTTAAAGAGTTTTTTGTAGGCAGAAGAGAAGAGATTGCCTCAAGGTTGGAATCTGTCCAAAAAAAAGTTCAAGATACCAAAGTTTTAAAAGAGGAAGCTTTAAAAGAGCTTGAAGAAGCAAAAGCAAATGCAAAATCTTTGGTGGAAACAGCTCATAAAGAGGTAGAACTTTTAAGTGAGAAATATAAAAAGGATTTTGAACTTGAACTTAAAAATCTGGAAAAAGGGTATGAAGAGAGAATGGAAATAGAAAGACGCAAATCTGTCAGAGATTCTGTTTCTGAAATCTTAAACGAACTTTTCAAAGATGGCGGAATCAAACTTGACGAAAACAGTTTGGTCAATATCCTTTTGAAAAAGGCAGCATAATATGGATACACAGATTGCAAAAAAATATGTAAAAGCTCTTCTGAAAGCTTTAAGCCAAAAGGAGACAGAGGAGCTGTTTAAAGGTTTAAACAGATTGGTTTTGGCGTTTGAAGATCATAAATTCAAAGATATATTGCTCTCTCCTGATATATCCAAAAGCCAAAAAGAGGAGTTTATACTTTCATCTTTACAAACGAAAGATAAAAAGATAGAAAACTTTGTAAAACTTTTGGTTTCTCACAAAAGGCTAATGGATATTCCTGCGATTGCCGGTGAATTGGATTATCAGCTTTCACTCAGAAAAAATGAATTCAAGGGTTTGATTATCAGTAATTTTAAAATGAAAGAGCCTCAAATCAAAAAATTGGAGCAGACATTTAGCAAAAAGTTTAACTCAACTATCAAATTGGAAAACAGGATTACCGACTATCCGGGTGTAAAAGTAGAGATCGGTGCTTTAGGCGTTGAGGTTGGTTTGTCACAGGACAGATTAAAAGCTCAATTAACAGAACATATTCTCAAAGCTATTTAATAACTATATAAATAACTAATAAATAATGTGAAGGAGTAATTAGTGGGTGCTAAGATAAATGCTGATGAAATTAGTTCAATTTTAAAAGAACGAATTGAAAATTTTGAACTAAGTGTAGATATAGAAGAGACTGGAAAAGTTATCTCTTTTGGAGACGGGGTTGCTTCTGTTTATGGCTTAAACAATGTTATGGCCGGTGAAATGGTTGAGTTTGAAAACGGTGAAAGAGGAATGGCTCTAAACCTTGAAGAGACAAGTGTCGGTGTTGTTGTTCTTGGAAAAGGAGAGGGCGTAAAAGAGGGAACTTCCGTTAAAAGACTCGGAAGACTTTTAAAAGTTCCAGTAGGTGAGAATGTTGTCGGAAGAGTTGTAAACGCTCTTGGAGATCCGATAGACGGAAAAGGTCCTATTGAGGCTACGGAATACAGATTTGTTGAGAGAAAAGCTCCCGGTATTATGGCGAGAAAATCGGTTCATGAGCCTCTTCAAACAGGTTTGAAAGCCATCGATGCCCTTGTTCCTATCGGTAGAGGACAAAGAGAGCTTATCATCGGAGACAGACAAACAGGTAAAACTACCGTTGCGGTAGATACAATCATCAACCAAAAAGGACAGGATGTTACCTGTATCTATGTCGCCATAGGGCAAAAACAGTCAACAGTTGCCCAGGTTGTTAAAAAACTCGAAGAGCATGGCGCTATGGATTATACAGTAGTTGTAAATGCAGGTGCGAGTGATGCGGCTACGCTTCAGTTTTTGGCTCCGTACTGCGGTGTAACGATGGGAGAGTATTTCAGAGATAACGGCAGACATGCTCTTATCATCTATGATGATCTCTCAAAACATGCTGTAGCTTACAGAGAGATGTCTTTGATTTTAAGAAGACCTCCGGGAAGGGAAGCATACCCTGGTGATGTTTTTTATATTCACTCAAGACTGCTTGAGAGAGCTGCAAAACTAAATGATGATTTGGGTGCTGGTTCATTGACTGCTCTTCCTATCATCGAAACTCAGGCGGGTGATGTTTCTGCTTATATTCCTACAAATGTTATCTCCATTACGGACGGTCAGATTTTCCTTGAAACTGATCTTTTCAACTCAGGTATCAGACCCGCTATCAATGTCGGTTTGTCCGTATCAAGGGTTGGAGGTAGTGCGCAAATCAAAGCGACCAAACAGGTTTCTGGAACTTTGAGACTTGATCTTGCACAGTACAGAGAGCTTCAGGCATTTGCCCAGTTTGCATCTGATCTTGATGAGAGCAGTAGAAATCAGCTTGAAAGAGGTCAAAGAATGGTAGAGGTTCTTAAACAGCCTCCTTATTCTCCGCTTCCTATCGAGAAACAGGTTGTGATTATATATGCCGGTGCAAAAGGCTTTTTGGATGATATTCCGGTTTTGGATATTACCAAATTTGAAGCCGAACTATATCCGTTTGTAGAGGCAAAATATCCTGAAATTTTGGAAAAAATAAGAAGTAAAAAGAAAATTGACGATGAGATAGAGGATCTATTGAAAAAGGCTTTAAATGATTTTAAAGCTACTTTTGTCGTAAAATAAGGTTAAAAAATGGCGAATTTAAAAGATATCAGAAGAAAGATAAAAAGCGTTAACAATACTCAAAAGACAACAAGAGCCATGAAACTTGTTTCTACTGCCAAACTCAAAAGAGCCGAGCAGGTGGCGAAAAGATCTCGTGAGTATGCTTTGAAAATCAACGAAGTTCTCTCTGAAATCGCTTATAAAATCAACCAATTTAAAGTGGGAGGAGTTCAAGGAAGATTTTTTGAAAAAAATGATACTCCCGCCAAAGTTGATATTTTGTTTATTACGGCAGACAAAGGCTTGTGCGGCGGTTTTAATATCCAGACGATAAAAACCGTCAATACTCTGTTACAGGAGTATAAAGAGAAAAATGCAAAAGTAAGACTCAGAGCCGTTGGAAGAAAAGGTGTTGATTATTACACTTTCAGCGGTATAGAGCTTTTTAAAAAGTATATAGGAGTAAGTTCCGCTCCTTCATACGAGAAAGCTCAGGAGATCGTACAGGATGCCGTAGATGATTTTATAAAAGGTTCGACGGACAAGATTATAATCGTACATAACGGTTATAAAAATATGATTACGCAAGAGATAAAAAGCGTGGATCTTATGCCGGTTGATCTTCCTTCGGATGTGAAAGAAGAAGGCGGTTCCATGATGGAGATCGAACCTGAAGATGATGAGAGTATTTTAGACGAGTTGATAAAGAAATATTTTGAATACAATATGTATTATGCTCTTATAGACTCTTTGGCAGCTGAACACAGTGCAAGGATGCAGGCAATGGACAATGCAACCAATAATGCCAAAGAGAGAGTAAAACAGTTATCAATCCAATACAACAAAGCAAGACAAGAATCAATTACAACCGAGCTGATAGAGATTATCAGCGGTGTGGAATCGATGAAATAAATTAATGTATGAAAATAAAGGAGACATTTAAATGAATGGTGTAATAACTCAGGTAATGGGACCTGTTGTAGATGTCGATTTTGAAAGCTATCTTCCTGAAATTAACGAAGCTATCGAAGTTAATTATGATGTTGAGGGAGAGAGCAAGAAATTGATTCTCGAGGTTGCCGCTCATATCGGAGACAACAGAGTAAGAACAATTGCAATGGATATGACCGAAGGTCTGACAAGAGGTATAGAAGTAAAAGCATTGGGAAATCCTATCCAGGTTCCGGTAGGAGAAGAGGTACTTGGCAGAATTTTCAATGTTATAGGTGATGTTATAGATGAGGGTGAGCCGATAGATGTTAAGCAAAAATGGTCTATTCACAGAGAAGCTCCTCCTTTTGAAGAACAAAGTACCAAAAGTGAAATTTTTGAAACAGGTATAAAAGTTGTCGATCTTTTGGCTCCTTATGCGAAGGGTGGAAAAGTCGGACTGTTTGGTGGTGCGGGTGTTGGTAAAACCGTTATTATTATGGAACTTATCCATAATGTTGCGTTTAAACACAGCGGTTATTCCGTATTTGCCGGTGTCGGTGAAAGAACAAGAGAGGGAAATGATCTTTATCATGAGATGAAAGAATCAGATGTTCTTGAGAAAGTTGCTCTGTGCTACGGACAGATGAATGAGCCTCCGGGAGCTAGAAACAGAATCGCACTTACAGGTCTTACAATGGCTGAATATTTCAGAGATGCCATGGGACTTGATGTTTTGATGTTTATCGACAATATCTTTAGATTTGCACAAGCTGGTTCTGAGATGTCGGCACTTCTTGGTCGTATCCCTTCAGCGGTTGGTTATCAACCTACACTTGCAAGTGAGATGGGTATGCTTCAAGAGAGAATTACATCAACCAAAAAAGGTTCTATTACTTCCGTTCAGGCAGTTTATGTTCCTGCGGATGACTTGACAGATCCCGCTCCTGCAACGGTTTTTGCCCACCTTGATGCAACTACGGTTCTAAACAGAGCTATTGCCGAAAAAGGTATCTATCCTGCGGTTGATCCGCTTGATTCTTCTTCAAGAATGCTTGATCCTCAGATTTTGGGAGAAGATCACTATAAAGTGGCAAGAGGCGTACAGGCTGTACTTCAAAAATATAAAGATCTTCAGGATATTATTGCTATTTTGGGTATGGATGAACTTAGCGAAGAAGACAAGCAGGTTGTTGAGAGAGCAAGAAAAATAGAAAAATTCTTATCACAACCGTTTTTCGTTGCGGAGATATTTACAGGAAGCCCCGGAAAATATGTAACTCTTGAAGAGACAATAGAGAGTTTTAAAGGTATTTTGGACGGTAAATATGATCATCTGCCTGAAAATGCTTTCTATATGGTTGGTGGAATTGAAGAGGCTATTGCAAAAGCCGAGAAAATGAAAGGTTAATACCTTTTAAGGAAATAATATGGAAACAATAAGATTAGAGATTGTTACTCCTCACGGAGGTATTTTCGATAAAAATGTCAAAAGTGTAACGCTTCCGGGAAAAGACGGTGAGTTTGGGGTTCTTCCCAAACATGCCTCTTTGGTTTCTCTTTTGAAAGCCGGTGTTATCGATATAGAGTTAGAAGACGGTAAACATGAGATGGTGGCTGTAAACTGGGGACATGTCAAAGTGGAAGAAGATAAGGTTACTATTTTGGCAGACGGAGCCGTAGCTATACAGGGAGAGAGTGAAAGTGAGATAGCGGCATCGTTAAGTGAAGCTAAAAAACTTTTGGAGAGTGTAAGCGATTCGGATGTTGCTATTGCTACCGCAACCGCAAAAATAGAGAGTGCCGCAAAAGGATTAGTTTAACCGATGGGTCCTTTTTTCAATCTCATGTTAGACTATATAGATAGAAGCAATGCTATTACCCTTTTGGTTTTAGCATGGCTTTCTCTATATTTTATTATAACCGTATGGATTTATATTGCAAGATATTTTACTTTAAGAAGTGAGATTGTAGTTGAGAGTGCTTCCCTTGAGTCTATTTTGATGGGTTCAAGAAGTGTGGCAAGTGGTTCGTTTTTGGAAGGCTGTGCAAATGCGGGAAGATCATCGGAGATACTTTTTATGTGTAAAACCATGGCTGAAAATGAGGCTACCAGATCTCTTTCAATACTTTCTGTAATCGCTTCTACATCGCCTTTTATAGGGCTTTTTGGTACTGTTGTATCGATACTTATAACTTTCAGTGAACTTGGCAATACCACTACCGCTTCGTTAAATGTCATTGCTCCGGCAATCAGTGAAGCTCTTATCGCAACTGCTGCGGGTATATTGGTTGCTATTCCGGCATATAGCGCTCATGTGCTTTTAAAGAGAAAAGCCTATGAACTTATCTCTTATGTTCAGCAACAGATAGATATTTTAAAAGCCTATTAACAGATTTTGATATGAAGATAGACTGGGGTGAAAATCCGGAACTGAATATTACTCCTTTGGTGGATATCATGCTTGTTTTACTGGCTATCTTGATGGTAACCGCACCTACCGTTGTTTATGAAGAGCAGATAAATATTCCTCAAGGGTCAAAAACCAAAACGGTGGAAAAAATACCCGATTTGGAAGTGCGGATAGACAAAGAGAAAAATATCTATATAAAAAACGATAAATATGATTTTAAATCATTTCCCGACAGTTTTTCACTCTTTTCCCAAAATATAAACAAAAAAACACCTGTTTATTTGAAAGCCGATGAAGCTTTGAGTTACGGAGATGTAATGTATATCTTAAAAAGTATAAAAGATTCCGGTTTTAGCAAGGTATCTCTAATAACAGATGGGTGAAAACAGATATTTCTTTTTAGGCGGAATAGTTTCTATTTCTTTATATTCCTTAATCATAGGAACCATATTATTCTATTTTTATCATGAGAGGGTTTCTCCCAAAAACTATTCATATCATAAAAAAGATATTTTGGAAATTACAATTGTAGAAAAGAGAGAGAAACCTAAGCAAGAAGAGCCTAAAAAACTCCCCGTGCAGGAACTTCAAAAAGAGGTAGAGAAAAAAGAGGAAGAAAAAAAACCAAAAGATGATTCTCCAAGCCGCGATAAAGTGGAAAAAGAGAATTTAAAATCTCTCTTCTCCACAGTCAAAACCGATGATTATAAAAAAATAGCTGAAGAAAAACTGGTTTCCCACAAAGCAAAAGCAAGTCGTCTAAAAAAACAGATTAAAGAGAAGAGTTCAAAAAAGAAAAAGAAAATTTTAAAATTGATCAAAAATCTGGAATTATCTCATAATGTTACAGGGCGTTCATCAAAAAAGGGTGAATATAATGAATATATAGGAAAGATACAGGAGATTATCGATCTAAAATGGCAGGAGACTGCTCAAACCCTGCCGGGTAACAAAGCCAATGTTCTTATAAAAATAGACAAGTATGGACGATTTAGTTATAAGATAGAAAAGTTATCTTATAATAATGCATTTAATAGCAAATTAAAAGAGTTTCTTGAAAATTTAAAGTACAATAAATTTCCTCCTTATAAAAAAGGAAGATATATAGAGATTAAAATCCAATTTAAAGATGAATAAAGGAGAGGATATTGAAAAAGACAGTACTGTTTTTCTTTTTTAGTGTTATGCTGTTTGCCTATGATGCGACAATAGAAGTTGTCAAAAAAGCGATGCATATTCCAAAAATTTCGATAGAAAATTCTACACCTGCCGGTTTGGTGGAAAAAGAGATAGAAAACAAGTTTATAAAACTTTTGATCGGGGATATTAAAGTTACCTCTCATTTTAATATAGATGATACCTTTTTGCAGGGAAGTTTTGATGATAATACAATAGACTCCTCTTTGATTCAAAAACAGATAGAGTTACTGTTAAAATGCAAACTTGAATATGACAGTAAAGAGAGACTTGTTGCAAGTGTCAAGCTTATAAATGTGAAAAGTTCAAATCAGGTATTTGAAAAATATTATGCGGTTTCCAAAAAAGAGAGATATCCTTTTTTGGCTCATAAAATCACAATGGATATAAATGATTATATCGGTGCTCCTGCTGTAAAATGGATGGAAAGACTTATCGTTTTTTCAAAATATACGGGAAAAGGCAAAAGCTCCATAGTGATATCTGATTATACTCTCTCTTTTCAAAAAACGATAGTGCAGGGCGGACTTAATGTTTTTCCAAAGTGGGCAAATAAAAAACAGACCGCTTTTTATTATACTTCATACAACTCTCTTTTGCCTACTCTTTATAAAGTTGATCTTTATACCGGAACAAAAAAGAAAATTATCAGCGGTTCGGGGATGGTTGTATGTTCTGATGTAAGCAAAGACGGTAATAAGCTTCTTTTGACACTGGCTCCCAATGATCAACCCGATATCTATCTGTATAACCTAAGTACAGGTACAAAAGATCGTATAACCAAATACAGCGGTATAGATGTCAGCGGCAGTTTTGTGGATAATGAGGAGAGAATTGTATTTATCTCGGATCGTTTGGGATATCCGAATGTTTTTGCCAAAGGGATAAATTCCGACAATGTGGAACAGATGATATATCACGGTAAAAACAACAGTTCGTGTTCGACATACGGAAAATATATAGTATATTCAAGCAGAGAAACAAACAGTGCATTTGGAAACAATATCTTCAATCTATATCTGATATCTACCCAAACAGATTATATAAGAAAACTGACAGCAACAGGAAAAAATCTTTTTCCGCGCTTTGCCGGTACAGATGATACAATTATTTTTATAAAGCACTATAAGAATGAAAGTGCGCTTGGCATAATCAGGTTAAATGCGAATAAGAGTTACCTTTTCCCATTAAAAAGCGGAAAAATACAATCTCTGGATTGGTGAACCTTGTCGGTAAGTGTGCTTTTAAGTAAAAAATGATAAAATAATCGTCAAATCCAATTATTGAAGGAAGGTGAAATATGAAAAAAACCTTATTGTACAGTACAGTATTGGCAGTAGTTCTTTTTACGGGATGTAGCCAAAAAGCTCAGGAAGTAACTATGACTACACCTGAAAAAACAGGTGAAATCGTAGATCAGCAGGTACCCGGTTCTACTGAAAGTGCAGCTGCTGCGATCGTAAGTGAAGATGAAAAAATTGCACAGTTGGAAGCTCAAGCCAAAAAAATATATTTTGATTTTGACAAATATAATATCCGCAATGATATGGTTCCCAATGTTGAAGCTGACGCAGCGCTGTTTAACAGTGAAGATGCAAAAGTTTATGCCGTCAAAGTTGAAGGTAACTGTGATGAATGGGGAACAGATGAGTACAATTACGCACTTGGTTTAAAAAGAGCAAAAAGTACCAAAGATTCTTTGGCTTCAAACGGTGTGGAGGCTAACAGAATGGTAGTTGTCAGTTACGGTGAGAGCAATCCTGCCTGTACGGAACACAACAAAGCCTGTTGGCAACAAAACAGAAGAGTAGAATTTAAACTTTTAAAAAAATAATCAGTAATAGAGAATAATGAAAAAGATATATATAGTATTAGTTGTTTTTATTAATGCACTTTTTATATATGCTTCCGAACCATCGGTGTTTAGCGCCGGTGATTTGGAAAGCAGTAAACCCTATGGACTTACGGATGATGAGAAGAGAATAGTTGAAAACAAAAACGAGATAAAAAACTTAAAAAGAGAAGTTTCCGTTTTAAAAAATGATATTCAAATGCTCAAAGAGAGTATTGAAGGATTGAAATCTGTCATATCCTCTTATTCGGATGCAATAGGTGAATTAAAAAGCAAATACAGTACTTTTGATATGAACAGTTCTGAAAAAAACAGTGTTTTGGAAGAGAAAATTTCTATATTGGAAGAGAATGACAAAAAGATAGAATCAACTTTGAAAGAACTTGCAAAACTTATATCTTCTTCCGGTTCTAAAAGAGTAAACAGACCAAAAGAGAAAAAACTAAGCAGTAAGGCTCTTTACAATAAGGCTTTGAAAACATTCAGAAAACATCGTTATGATGAAGCTGAAGCTCTCTTTTTGGAACTTGTATCCAAAAATTACAGGGCTGCGATATCAAACTATTATCTTGGAGAAATCAACTATTACCAAAAGAAATATAAAGAGGCCGTAGTCTTTTATAAAAAAAGTATTCAACTGTATGATAAAGCTTCCTATATTCCGACACTTCTTTTACATACCGGCATATCGTTTAACAGGATCGGTGATAAAAACAATGCCGATAAAATTTTTAATGCTCTAATAGCAAACTATCCAAAATCAAAAGAGGCAAAAATAGCTAAAAAGTATCTCTGATTTGTGATCTCTTCTTCAAATTTTATCGATTTATTTGATATAATGATTAAAAATATTAAGGAAAAAGATGAAGTTTGTAGGAGCTCATGTCAGCAGTGCGGGAGGAGTATTTAATGCTCCTTTGAATGCCAAAAAGATAGGTGCAAAAGCTTTTGCACTTTTTACCAAAAATCAAAGACAATGGAAAGCAAAGCCACTCGAAGAGAAGGCAATAGCTTCTTTCAAAGAGAATCTTGAAAAATCCAATATCCTTCCAACACATATTTTACCTCATGACAGTTATCTTATCAATCTTGGTCATCCCGAAGTCGAAAAAAGAGAAAAATCCTTAGAAGCCTTTATAGATGAAGTTAAAAGATGTGAACTGTTGGGTTTGGATAAACTCAATTTTCATCCCGGCAGTCATCTTAAAAAGATAAGCGAAGAGGAATCTTTAAAACTTGTTGCAGAGTCTATGAACAAAACATTGGAGGTTACAAAAGGTGTTACTCTGGTCATAGAGACAACGGCAGGACAGGGAAGTAATCTCGGATATAAATTTGAGCATTTGGCATATTTGATAGAAAATTCAATAGACAAGAGCAGAGTAGGTGTCTGTATAGATACCTGTCATATTTTTGCAGCGGGTTATGATATAAGAGATAAGCAAAGTTATGAAGATACTATGAAAAAATTTGATACAATAATAGGGTTTAATTATTTAAAGGGTATGCATATCAATGATTCCAAATCAAAACTTGGATCCCGTGTTGACAGACATCATTCGATAGGCAGGGGAGAACTTGGAGAGACAACTTTCAGGTTTATCATGAATGATGAAAGGCTTGAGGATATTCCTCTGATTTTAGAGACGATAGACGACTCTATATGGGCACAGGAAATTGAGTTGCTTTACAGTTTTACTTAGTTAGTTTTTAATATTTTATCAAAAGGATTGAAATGAAACAGATACGAAAAACAGCGTTGTTATCAATATGCGCATGTACGATTTTATCGGCGGGTGGTTATAAAGTTCCTGAGCAATCCATAGATTCGGTTGCTCTTGGTGCCGCAAATGTTGCACATGTCAAAGGTGCGGATGCAAGTTACTATAATCCTGCAAATATGAATTGGATGGATGCGGAGAAATCCTATTTTGAGTTTTCTTTGACATATATTAATCTTCCGAGTATAGATTTTACTTCGGCGGTAAATCCTGTTTTAAACGGAAGTTCTGACAGTGAGAACTTTTTATTGCCGACTCTCTTTTATGTCTCCCCAAAGTATGATTTTTTAAGATGGGGTTTGTCACTTACCGCACCTGCGGGACTTTCCAAAAAATGGAGTGATCCTTATCCAAAAGCAAGTGCCGAAGAGTTTACATTGACGGTACTGGAATTGAATCCTTCTGTTTCTATAGAAGCAACGGAAAATCTCTCTCTTGCGGCGGGTATAAGATTTATTTACAGTGAAGGAAAAGTAAAGAGTGATACAAAAGACCTGAATGCTTTGGGAATAGCTCCGGGTGTTATAGGCAGAGATATGGATGCCGATATGAGTGAATTTGGTTACAATTTGGCACTCTCTTACAAAATGACGCCACAGTTTACATTGGCGGCCACATATCGTTCCAAAGTGGATTTGAAAGAAGAAGGTAATGCAAAACTCTATTTTTTGGGTAGCAAAGTATATGACAACAGTGCGGATGTTACCGTTCCTCTTCCTGCTGTTGTAACCGTAGCGGCTTCTTATGATTTTGGTCAAACCACTTTTGAAGTTACTTATGAAAAAACAAAATGGTCTGATTATTCGGCTCTTGATTTTAATTATGAAGGAGATGTTCATCCCGGACTCAAACAGTTTTTTGATGATCCTATAGCCAAAAACTGGGAAGATACGGATACATGGAGATTTGGTATCATTCATCAGTATAATCAAAAATTAAAGCTGATGGCAGGATTTGCGATAGATGAGACACCGGTGCCTGATGAAACTTTGGGATTTGAACTTCCTGATGCAGATGCCAAAATATACTCTTTGGGATTTGATTATCAGATAACGCCTCAAACAAAGATAGGTTTGGCATATCTGTATGATGATAAAGATGATAGAGATATATCTCAGGGAGCAAAAGGGATAAACGGAACTTTTACCAAAGGCGGAGCGCATTTGGTAACGGCTGGAATCAAATATACCTATTAAAATATTTTCAAGCCGTTAAAACGGCTTGAAAATTTGTATTCTACTGTAACAGTCTCATAACATTTTGTTGAGCTGCATTTGCCTGACTCATTGCATAACTTCCTGCCTGTGAGAGAATGTTGTGTTTTGAAAAGTTTGCACTCTCTGCTGCAAAATCGACATCTCTTATTTGAGATTCACTCGCTTTTACATTTACCTGTGTTACGGAGATGTTATTTACGGTGGCTACAAGCTGGTTTTGCACAGAACCGAGATCTGATCTGATCCTGTCAAGAACTTTTGTTGCGGCTTCTGCTATATCCATAGACATCATAGCGCCTTTTAGGGTTGTAAGTCCGGCACTTAGTTTTTTACCAAACTGCCATGAACTGCTGTTTACATTTGCTCCTGCCGCACTTGCTATATCTTTGTCAAAATCTCCCCTTAAATCTCTAAGACCTACGGTTTTTTCCGCCATACCGCTTGTAAAACCTATATCAGCCACATTTGAACCGCTTATTTGAATATCACTGGCATTTAGTTTGACAAGGGAAATTCTTCCGATGATAACATCACTTCCTGCTCCTCCTGAAGCTTTTGCAAAACTTCCTCCTCCAAGAACCGTAGCCGAACTTGTAGTGGAGATATCGATGGCTCTACCGTCTATACTTCTTAGATTCAGATGTCCTCTCTCATCGATGGTTGCCTCTACTCCGGTATCGGCTTTGTGGGCATTGATGGCATTTGCAAGTTTTCCGTTTGCATCATTTGCCTCAATATCGGTGATATCGCCTATTGTAACATCATTGATTTTCAATCCTTTGATATCACCTGCTCCAACCGCATTTGCTCCCGTACCTTGAACATCATAAGAGGCTCTGACACCTATTTTGTCAGAATTTTTATTGATAACTTCCGTTAATGCCCCTATACCTGTTCCCGCACTTGTGGAGATTTTTACACTTTCCAAAGAGAGGTCATTCTCTCCGTCTATATCTTTAAATTTTAAAGTTACGGCTTTCAAACCTGCCGCACCTGCACTGACTTTGACAAGTTCTGTAGTCTCAAATCTTGTCTGACCTATTTTATCCGAACTTGTAGCTCCTATCGAAGCGGTTACGGTTTGATTTGAATATGCACCTATTTGGAATTTTTTATTGGTAAAATTACCAGATAGCAGTGATTGTCCGTTAAATGTGGTTTGACCTGCGATATTATCCAACTGTTCCATCAATCTCACAACATCCGCCTGAAGAGCCTGTCTTGTCTCGGCAGTTTGACCGTCCTGTGCCGATTGTGTTGCTTTAACCTTGATGGTTTCGAGTATTTTTATCTGTTCATCCATTGCTTTGTCAGCTGTCTGGATAAGGTTGATACCGTCATTTGCATTTGATATGGCCTGACCCAAAGAACTTGCCTGTCCTCTTAGACTGTCGGCAATAGCCATTCCCGAAGCATCGTCTGCCGCTTTGTTGATCCTAAGACCAGAACTTAGTTTTGAAAGAGCATCATTGATGCTTCTGTTATTCATTACTCCGTTTGCATGAGCGTTTAATGCCGATACATTTGTATTAATTCTAAAACCCATAATACATTCCTTTGTGATATATTCGTTAGCATCCTTGCTGATATAGTATCGTTCAAAAGAAAAAAAAGTTTACTTGTAATAATATTTTTAATTTTATTTATTTAAATTATTATATTTCTTAGTATTCGTCATAAATATATTTTATATTTTTTTGGTAAGTAATTTTTTTGGCTCAGATTTTATTGTTTTTTTAAAAACATTCTATATAATACCGATTTGGTTATGAGTAATAGAGCGAACCTGGTATAATACCCGCTAATAAAATTTTAGGATTAAAAATTGAGTAAATTAATAATTGTTGAATCACCCACTAAAGCAAAAACTATTAAAAATTTTTTAGGTAAAGAGTATGATATCATTGCAAGTAAAGGACATATAAGAGACTTGCCTAAAAGCACTTTTGGTATCAAAATAGAAGATCAAAGTTTCACTCCCCAATACAGAGTATCCAAAGATCACTCCAAAATAGTAAAAGAGATAAAAGATTTGGCTAAAAAAAGTGATGAGATATATATCGCAACGGACGAAGACAGGGAAGGTGAGGCCATAGGATATCATATAGCTATGGCTATCGGAAAAGAGCCTTCGACACTGCCTAGAATCGTTTTTCATGAAATTACAAAAAGCGCTATTGTAAATGCGCTGAAAAATCCGAGAAAGCTTGATACCAATAAGATAAATGCGCAACAGGCAAGAAGGCTTTTGGATAGAATCGTAGGTTACAAACTTTCACCTCTTTTGGCATCCAAGATACAAAAAGGGCTTAGTGCGGGAAGAGTGCAGTCAGCGGCATTGAAAATAGTTGTTGATAGGGAAAGAGAGATAAAAGCTTTTAAACCTGTTGAGTATTGGAGTATCGATGCTGTTTTTAATGAAACGATAGAATCCATCCTGATAGAGTTTGAAAAAGAAAAAATTGACAAAATGACCATTAAAATAGGTGATAGAGCAAAATATATAAAAGATATACTCTTAAATGAGTCCTATAAAGTGGCATCCATAGAAAAAAAAGAGAGAAGAAGCAAATCTCCCGCTCCGTTTATGACATCCACTTTGCAACAGACATCTTCAAGCAAACTCGGTTTTTCTCCCAAGAAAACGATGATGTTGGCACAGATCCTCTATGAAGGGGTTAATACCCATAAAGGAACAAGCGGTGTTATAACATATATGAGAACCGACAGTTTAAATGTGGCAAAAGAGGCGGTAGATGAAGCGAGGGATTTTATAAATAAAAATTTCGGAGATAAATATCTGCCAAAGAGCGCAAAAATCTATGCTACAAAATCAAAAGGCGCACAGGAGGCTCACGAGGCTATCCGTCCTACAATTTTGGAGTTTACTCCACAGATAGCAAAAAGTTATCTAAAAGCTGATGAATACAAACTTTACAAATTGATATATGACAGATTTATAGCTTCTCAGATGAATGATGCGGTATTTGAATCCCAAAGTATTATTTTTGAAAGCAAAAGTGCAAAATTTAAAGCAACGGGAAGAAAACTTGTATTTGACGGCTTTTATAAAGTTACAGGTACGGAAGACAAAGACAAACTTTTACCTGATCTAAAAGAGGGTGAAGAAGTATTTTTGACCAAACTTGAAGCAAATCAGCACTTTACGGAGCCTCCTCCAAGATATACAGAGGCGAGTCTTATCAAAAAACTTGAAGCATTGGGGATAGGAAGACCTTCGACTTATGCGCCTACGATCTCTATCCTTGTTGCTAGAAAATATGTAGAGATTCAAAAAAGACAGCTTATCCCTACTGAAATAGCTTTTACGGTGATAGAGGTTTTGGAGAAACATTTTAACGAGATTGTTGACAGCAGTTTTTCTTCAAATATGGAAGAAGAGCTTGATGAGATAGCCGAAAGCAAAAAAGAGTGGCAACAGGTTTTGTGGGAATTTTATGATCCTTTTATAAAGAGAGTGGAAGAGGGTAAAAAAAATATAAAAAGTCAAAAGATAGCGATTCCCACAGGGGAAGCATGTCCTGAATGCGGAAGTGATCTTGTAAAGAGAAAAGGCAGATTTGGTGAATTTATAGCCTGTAGCAATTTTCCAAAATGCAAATATACCAAAAATATAAAACAGACACAGAAAAAAGAGCTTCCGGTGGTAGAGGGAGTAAAATGTCCCGAATGTGGCGGAAATATCGTGGAAAGAAGTTCAAGAAGAGGTAAATTTTACGGATGTTCAAATTATCCCGATTGCAAATTTATTTCAAACTACAAACCTACTGATAAAAAATGTCCTGAATGTAACTATATAATGGCGCAGAGAACTTTTAGAAAGAAAGATATTTATGAGTGTATCAAATGCAAACACAGAGTAGATGCCAATGTGGGTGAAAAACAGGCGGTATGAAGATAGGAATTATTTCCGATACTCACGGAAGGATTGATTATACAAAAAAGGCGCTTAAGAGATTGGAGCAAGAGAACATCTCTCATCTGATTCATGCAGGTGATATAGGAAACAGAGAGATTTTGGATCTGATGAGAGATTTTGATGCGCACTGTACGGCGGTTTTTGGAAATAATGATGCAAACTTAAGAGAGTATCAGGAGAGGTATAATCTTTTTTATGAACCGCATTACTTTAAACTAGATGGCAAAAAGATAAAATTGATGCATATTCCATATTATTTGACTGCTGATAGTGATATAATTATATACGGACATCTTCATAAATTTCAAGCGGAGTTTATAAAAGGCAGACTTTTTATAAATCCGGGTGAAATTTGTGCAAGAAGCAAACCTGTAAGTGAATTTGCCACAGTTGAGATAAAAGAGAGTGGTTATGAGGTTGAGTATTTTTACCGTATGATAACAGATGAAAAATGGGAGAGCAAAAAAGAGGTTTTTGGAGGGTGAAACCTTTATATTTCAAAAACAGAAACAAGAATGAAAAGCGGAAGATTTGCGGATGAAAAAAAAGATATTTTTATGTGCCATCAGTAATATTTCAAGCGGAACATGTGATGAAGATTGCGCATTTTGCGCCCAAAGTGTAAAATATAAAGCCAATATAGAGAGATACAGAAAAAAAGAGACAAAAGAGATCATAAATGAGGCAAAAAGAGCAAAAGAGAACAAAGCGGTTGGTTTTTGTCTTGTAACAGCGGGAAAAGGGCTGGATGATAAAAAGCTTGAATTTGTCTGTAAAGCGGCTTATGAAGTATCAAAAGAGGTTGAAGGTCTGAATCTTATCGCCTGTAACGGACTGGCTGATGTTTGGCAGTTAAAAGAGCTGAAAAAACACGGTATCGCAAGTTACAATCACAATCTTGAAACATCTTCAAATTATTATAAAAAAATCTGTTCTACCCATTCATGGCAGCAGAGGTATCAAACATGTCTGAATGTAAAAAGTTCAGGATTAGAGCTTTGCAGCGGAGGGATTTTCGGTATGGGGGAGAGTGAAAAAGAGAGAGATGAGTTTTTTGACTCTTTGAAAGAGCTGAAACCAACATCCATTCCTCTTAATTTTTATCATCCAAATCCCTCTTTGCCTCTTGGAGATGAAATCTTACCTGTGGAAGAAGCGCTTTTGATCATAAAAAAGGCAAGAGAGATTTTTCCTGATACCAGACTGATGGTGGCGGGAGGAAGAGAGATAACTTTTAAAGAGAGACAAAAAGATATCTTTCTTTATGGTGCTGATGCTGTTGTGATCGGAAATTATCTGACGACAAAAGGTGCGGCTGTGAGTGAGGATATAAAAATGATAAATGATTTGGGTTTGCAAATAGCGCAAAATTGTAATGAATAATGAAATTTCTTTAATTATCACACTTTCGGCTATAATTTTTCTATCCCCTTATGCTTCAAAGATATTAAAAATGCCTACAACTCCCATAGAGATAATCTTAGGGGCGATAGCAGGATATCTTGGGATTTTACAGGATAACAGTCTTTTTGAGATTATTGCTGAAGTCGGGTTTTATTATCTGATGTTTTTAGCAGGTGCGGAAGTTGATCTAAGAAGACTTTTAAGCATAGACAAGCAGCTTTTAAAAAGAGGTATCGCATATATCGTTTTACTCTACTTTATGTCGTTGATCTTTTGGTTTAATATAGGATTTACCAAGATATATATTGTAATTATGCCTCTTATTTCGATAGGTTTGGTACTGGCTCTTTATAAAGAGTTCGGCAAAGATCACAAATGGCTCAATCTTGCCATGACGATAGGAACTTTGGGAGAATTTATCAGTATTTTGGCTCTTACTTTTGTAGGAGCTATTTTGGAGTACGGTATCGGTATTCACCTCTATAAAGCTTTTGGATATCTGGCTCTGTTTTTATTGTCGATGTATCTGGTTTATGTCTCTTTAAGGGTTCTTTTTTGGTGGTATCCTGAACTTAAAAATTATCTGATGCCTCTTGAACATGACAAAGAGGAGAAAGATATCAGACTCTCTATGGCACTCTTTTTCCTTATGATAGCGATAATGTTATATCTTCATCTTGAGATTGCTTTTGGAGCATTTTTGGCAGGTATTTTGATCGCTACATTTTTTGATCACAAAGCGGAACTGCCTCATAAACTTGCCTCTTTTGGATTTGGATTTTTAGTGCCGATATTTTTTATCTATATAGGAACGACTTTTGATCCCAATTATATATTAGAGGGGGGGATGGTTATAAAAGTTTCCTTTTTGGTATTTTTAATGATAGGAATGAGATTTATATCTTCTTTGGTATTTTTAAAGATATTGAGTGTCAAAGAGATATTTTTATTCTCATTAGCCCACTCTATGCCTTTGACGCTTTTGATAGCCGTAGCAACTCTGGCTTATCATTCTCACAGTATCGATAAATTTCATTATTATATGTTTATTTTGGCCAGTTTGGTGGAGGTAATAGTTTGTATGATCGTTATAAAAATTATTGTAGGAAAAGAGATTAAAGAAAAGCATTAAAAAACAGGATATCTATTTACAGATAAGCTTAATCTTGTGAGATTGTTCTCTTTTTGATCTCTTCCTCCAACTCTTTGTAAAGTTCTCTCATATTTTTTACCATATCGTCAGGCTCTTTTGAGGAGTTTTTTTCAAAAGAGAATATCTTTTTGTATTCTCCATTTTTGTTTTTGATGATGTAGTAGCCGTTTAGAGTAATTTTACCGTTTTGATAGATAAATTCATTTATTTTTATTGTCAGCAGGATATCGGTATCTTGTGAGTTGCTCCACGGATACTCTTCAACCGCATAGGAGGGCAGGGTGTTTGAGAGGTAGGAGATCAGCTCTTTTTTTAGAGATGTTCTGACAGGTTGCGCCCAGCGGTAGGAGGTGAGAGTAAGGTGGTTGTTTTCCAAAAAAACCAGTCTGTCCTGTTTTAGATAATCGGGTATCTCTATCTCCTGTACTCCTATATGTTTTGAAATCTTTGTCAAGGGAGTGTTTTTTAGATCATAGGTTTGAAAAAGATAATAATATCCTCCGCCACATCCCCAAAACAGAAACATTGTAAAAAGTATAAAATATCTCATCTAATCCCCCATTATCAGTGAATTTGGTTTTTTCTCCACTTTCAAAAGCACTCTTTGCAGAGATTTTGCCGCTTCGTTTATGTTTTTCAAAGAGACGGAGATCTCTTTTGTCAGTTTGTTATTGCTGTGTTTTAGCAGTGTATCCAAAGATTTCAGCGAATTTTGAAGTTCTTTTATGCTTTTATCGATATTTTTTGGAAGTTTTTTAAACTCTTTTTGCGATGTAATATCATCTATGTTTGCTGTGAGAGATTTTAAAGAGACGGTTGTTTTGTCTAGGTTCAAAAGCAAAGAGTTTATAGGTTTTTTATTTTGTGCCAAAATATCATCAACTTTGCTCAAAATCGGTTCTATTTGAAGTCTTTTGATTTTTACGAGTATATCTTCCATATCTTTTATGATACCGCTTTTTTTATTGATGATGGTAGGAAAGGTGTAGTATTTGCTGTTTTTGGAGAGAGTGGAAGAGTTTTTGTCTTTTGTAAAAACAAGCTCTATGTACTGATCCCCAAAAAGCGGGTTGGAAACGGATAGTTTTGCTCTGAGTCCTTTTTTTACCGCTTCTTTGAGATTGTTCAGTCCCTCTTTGGCATCTTTTTTGTCGCTGAATGCGCTTGTGTCTATTTTGACTAGGATATTTGATTTGATATTCAGCTCTTTTGGGTTATAAGAACTTTTTATGTCTGCCACCTCTCCGACACTGAAACCGGCAAAATCGACCAGTGAGCCGATATTCAGTTTTGAGATAGATTCGTTGAATGTCATCTCAAAATACTCTTTTTTGTTTTGGTTTGTTCCAAGATATTTTTGCAAAGCCTCCGATCTGCTTTTGAAAAGTGTGAAGATGTGATCTTTTTTGACCGTTTTGTTCTGATCATAGATAAAAGTTGTTTCAAATGCTATTCCACCTCTTATAACATCGGTTGCCGGAGCCACATCGACATTTATTTTTGAGTTGCTAAAGTCTATCGAAACAAGATCCAATGCCCAGAATTTGCTGTTTGGTTTTACAAATCTGTCGTAGGGGGCTTTTATAAAAATCTCAAAATCAACCCCGCTTCCGTCTTTGTTGAGTTTGGATCTTTTCAACTCTCCGACTTCTATCTTTTTATAAAAAACAGGAGAGCCGGTTTTCAGGTTTCTTGAATCGGGAGCAAAAAGTTTGTAAAGTGTGCCTTTTTGATTTGTCGTATCGATATACGGTTCGTCCAAACCGATAAATTTTCTCTTCTCTTCGTAGCCGAGTTTGCCGTACATCTGAATATAACTTCCCGAAACCAGAGTATCCAAACCGGAGATGCCGTTTATGTCTATACGGGGTTTTACGATCCAAAATCTTGTATTTTCATTCAAAAAAGGTTTTACGGTTTTATCCATTGTCGCAATGATGAGGACATGATCGTTATCCTCTTTGAGTTTGATTTTTTGAATAACTCCGATAGGTACATCCCGAAAACGGATCTGACTCTGCCCCTCTTTCAAAGCACCGCTGTTTTTGAATTCGATCTCGATTTGCGGACCTATTTTGGAATAGTATTGATACAAAAACCATCCCGAAACTATCAACGCCACAAACGGAACTATCCATACCGAAAAAAATATATCTCTCTTTTTACCGATTTTCGGTTCCTGTGCTTTCAAACTCAATCCTTTAATATTTAAAATCGGATACGACTAAAATATAGCCTAAATTCAAGGTTTTTTGGAAGCAGGATTTCCAAAATTATATTATATGATATGTTTTTTTCTTTGTCATAAAATACTTGCTCCTGTTTGCAGATTAAACTTTAAAAGTTGTTACAAAGATTTTCAATAATGAGTTTATATTCATCATCAGTTATTTTTGCTATTTTTGAAGTTACTCTTTTTTTGGATATGGTTCTAATATGATTGATAAGTATATCAGAGTCTTTTTTTAAATTGTCCCTTTTTGTCAATCTTAATCTATATGGTAACATATCATCAATAAGTACGGTTGATAATGGCAATACAATAATTGTATCTAAAATTCTGTTTTCATCATTGTCAGAAATGACGACACAGGGTCTTATTTTACCTATTTCATCACCTTTTTTGGGGTTGAGATTTATACCTATGATATCACCTCTATTTAATTCCATCATCAATGCCCACTTCCAGAAATTCCAAATCCTGGTGTTGTTTTAATTTTTGGAGTTTTGCTATTTTTTCCTGATGCTCTATCTCTTTTATAACATTTGCAATGATATTTTCATATTTTGAAGATATAAAATACCCCAAATCTTTATGTTTTCTTTTATCCACAATTTTAGATATAGTCATTTGTTTAAATAATTTGGGATTTGTCTGTAATGTGGTAATACCATATTCGATCATTTTCAATCCTGTATATTGTGCTTTTATAGATTATAATATAAGAAATATAACATTAGGATTATATTTATGGATTAATTTCTCTCTTTTTACCGATTTTCGGTTCCTGTGCTTTCAAACTCAATCCTCCAAAAGTCTTTTGTCATAATGTAAAGCACTCAGCATTGTAAAAACTACGCTTAGTGCAAATGAGGTTGCGGCTATTGCGGGTTTTATGGTGGCTATATTGAAATGGATAAGCGCCGATAAAATCCCTACCACAAAGATATCTATCATAGACCACGGTCCTATAAATTCGGCTATATAATACAGTTTGCTTTTTATAGCCAGAGGATGTTTAAATCCCAGTTTTTTCCAAAAAAGCAAAAAAAACATCATACAAAATTTTATAATCGGAACAACGATTGATGCCAAAAATACGATAACGGCGACAGGATAGGAGCCGTGTTTCCAAAGAGTTATAACTCCTCCTATAATTGTACTGTTTTCCTGCTGTGTAAAGCTAAAAGTTTTCAGGATTGGATATATATTTGCAGGGATATAAAATATCACAGCCGTTATCAAAAAAGCCAAAGATATCTGAAAACTCCTGCTTTTTTTGTTATATATCTTTGAATCACACCTTCTGCAATAGACCTCATTTTCACTGTCTGCTTCATTGACGGCATCACATATCGGACATGCTATGAAATGTTTATTTTTTGACAAGTTTATCCCTCATATCCCAAAGTTCTCCTATACCGATATATCTGGTAAGATAGATATCTATCATAACAAAAGCCGCCAGTGCAAAAAGCGCCACTCCAAAATGAATCGTTGCATATCCTATCAATTTTACCATAGCTACGAAGAAACTTATCAAAAATATATCGCTCATACTCCAAGGAAGCAGATGGGAGAGGATTTTCAGTAGATTTTTTGATGTCTTTTTATTTCTGTTTGTTTTTAGAAAGAGTGCCGTTATCAGGTAGAGTATATGAACAAAAAGCGGGAAGATGATCACACTCAAAGTTACAAAAGTGCCTACGATCAAAAATCTGTTTTTAAAAAGTTCTATAACAAGCTCATAAGCCGAAAGTCTGTTTTGACTTGTTGAGATATCTATCGTTACAAGCGGAAAAAACAGAAATATCAGAAAAAACAAAACAGCCGCTATACTCAAAGCAATGATTTGGGATAAAAGATTTTTATGAGATCTGTAAAGAACGGCTCCGCACTTTTTGCAAAATGCTTTCTCCCCCTCTTTTAAAGGCTTTTTTATATGCAGAGTATGGCATTTGTGACAGATGATAAGATTGTCGAGTCTGTTTTCTTCCATTGATTGATTATAGCATATCTCAAGGCCAAAGCCGTGCTTCAGCC
>CAYVDJ010000037.1:0-47157 GCA_964450755.1 uncultured Campylobacterales bacterium | reverse complement strand
TTATATGAATATCTGAATGTAGAATATATCTTTTTCTATTCGGTTATCAGTTATGATATGAAAAAGTATGATTTAAATTTTGTAAAAGAGACAAAAATAGATATTTTTCATCTTTACGGAGGAGGATTTTTAAATCGATACTGGTGTAGCGGCTATCTAAATCCTGCGGAATCTGCAATAAACTATTTTGATATAAAAACTCTTATCGTAACCGCACAGCAGATAGACAAAGAGTCAATTTCCAAAATAGAGGATTTTTTTAAAAAATATCCTCCCAGGATTTTTGGATGCAGAGACAAAATCTCCTATGAGCTTTTAAAAGGAAGATTAGAGAGTGTCAAATACTCTTTTGATGATGCCTATAATCAGTTAAAGGAGATAAAAAGAGATCAAACAGAGTTTTATGAGAACAAAAAAGACAATATTCTTCTTCATCTAAATCTGACACCCTATGTAACAGAAGATCTAAAAAAAGCTCTTGATGAGTACAAAGATGTATTAAAAAAGATAAAGCAGAAGTATAAAAATCCAAAAATCCATCTTCTTGTAGCCTATAACGATATAAAGGTAAAAGATGTAAGAGATACTCTAAACTCTATTCAGTCACTGGAGGATTTTTTTGATTTTAAGGATGTAAAAATAATAAATCTTGCAAATTTGGCAATGAACAAAAACAGCAAGAAAGAGCCTTTAAAAATAAAAATCCCTAAAAATTCCATAATGATAACCTCATCATATCATCTTGCGATGTTTGCAAAGATAGCTGATATTCCTGTCTATCTGTTTGCAAACAATGACTATTACAGACAAAAACAAAAAGCTTTGAATCTGGAAGAAGATTTTGAGAAGTTTTTAACAGAGCTTCCAACAGGCAAAGAGGATTTAAAAGAGTATGACAAGCAAAGAAGAGTATGGGAAGAAGAGCTGAAGAAAGTTTTGGAAACAAAAGGGCAAAAATCTCTCAGAAGATACAGTTATCAAAACTCTTTTTACTATCTTTTCCCTTTTTATGACAAGGTGGCAAAGTATGATATCGGCACTGTTTTCAATCAACTCTCTTACATCTTTGAAGCATGGCAAAAACAGGAAAATTTTATAAAAGAGCAAAAAGAGTATATAGAAGAGACAGTAGGAACAAATAAAAATATCTGGCTTGAAAACAGAAGACTCAGCCGTTCATGGAAAGAGCAAAAAGAGTATATCAAAAACCAAGAAGAGTATATCAAAAAACTTGAGAAGAGTTCAAAAGAGGGATGGGAAAAAACCGAAGAACTCTCCAAAGCATGGAAAGAGCAAAAAGAGTATATCCAAACCCAAAAAGATTATATAAAAGAGTTGGAAAACAAAAACAAAGAGGGATGGAACAAGGCTGAAGAACTCTCCAAAGCGTGGAAAAAACAGGATGACTTCATAAAAGAACAGCAAAAAATCATCAAAAACCAAGAAGAGTATATCAAAAACCTAAAAGAACAAAAAGATACGATTTGGCAGGAGAGTCAAAAGCTCTCTCACGCATGGGAGGAGCATACAAACTATATCAAATCATTAGAAGAAAAAATAAAAATTACAGAATCAGAGAAATTGCACTTAGAGCAGAAAATTGAGAGTTTGGAAAACAGCAATCTTGTAAAAATAGGAAAAAAATTAAATTTGATTGGAGAAGATAAGTGAATATTTGGATCTTAACATCGGAAATGCCAAGTGAATATGCTGGTGGAATAGCCAGATATGTAGAAAATTTCGCCAAAATTGCGGGAGAAAATGATCACAAAGTAACTATTATCGCCAGATCACAGGAAAAGGTCAATAAAACAATTGCAAAAAATGTAAAAATGATCGGTGTTGTAACAAAAGAGGGAATGGTTCATACCTCTTACAGCGAAGACCCTGCAAAACATCCAGCATATCCATACAATATCCTTACTTTTTGGGATGCTTTCAGCTATCAGATGGCAGATGAAGTGATAAAACTTTTAAAAAGCGAAGAACTGCCCGATATCATAGAGACTCAAGAGTATGCGGCGGTCGGTTACTATCTGCAACAGAGAAAACTGACCGAAGAATCACCCTTAAAAGATATCCCGATTGTCGTTCATCTTCACAGTTCATGGTTTGAAACCGCAAGAGTAAATCAGGAACCTCTTTACAAACTTCCCTACTACTGGGTGGGACAGATGGAAAAATTTTCTATTTTCAGTGCGGACGCTCTCATATCTCCAAGTTATTTTATAGCCGATTCTTTGAAAAAAACACTTCAAAAAGATTTTCATATAGATACCTTTCCTCTTCCAACAATGATAGAAAAAAGAGAGATTAAAAAGGAGTTTAAAAATAAAAATATCGTCTATTTCGGGCGTCTGGAGGTAAGAAAAGGGGTTTTGCCTCTTATAAAAAGCGCCGTTGGATTATGGAATGAGGGTATTGATTTTACACTGACGATGATAGGGGGAGATACGGAGTATTTCCCAAGAAACACAACTGTCGGAACTTTTATCAAAAAAAGATACAAAAAAGAGATAGAAGAGGGCAGATTGATCTTGAAATCCCAGATGAAACATGAAGATTTAATAGAGGAGATCTCCACTGCATGGGCAGTTACGATTCCTAGCCTTTGGGAAAATTTTCCAAACACCTGTATAGAAGCGATGTCGGTGGGACAGGTTGTTTTGGCTTCAAAATCGGGCGGTCAAGCAGAAATGGTAGAAGAGGACGGTAAAAACGGTTTTATATTTGATTGGAGCAGGGAAGGGGAGTTTGAAGAGAAACTAAAAACAATACTCTCTTTGGATATTGACAAAAAAAGGGAGATAGGAAAAAATGCCCAAAAAAGAATCTACTCTCTTTGCGATCCGCAAAGCGTACTCAAAAAGAGAATAAAACATTTTGAAAAGGTGATAAAAGATTACAAACAAAAAGATGATTTTCCAACATCCTATAAAGTTCCTCCCCAACCAAAAAACATGAAAAGATATGATCAAAAAAGGGATCTTCTTTCTGTTGTAATTCCATACTACAATCTTGGAAAACTTTTAAACGAAACGCTTAAGAG
Organism: uncultured Campylobacterales bacterium; assembly: GCA_964450755.1. Lineage (GTDB taxonomy): Bacteria > Campylobacterota > Campylobacteria > Campylobacterales > JAADDG01 > JAADDG01. Next base: position 44,108 of record CAYVDJ010000037.1, on the reverse strand, counting down.
TGTTCTAAACTCCACATACAAAAATCTTGAAGTTATTGTTTTAAATGACGGTTCAACCGATGAGGAGAGTATAAAAACATTAAAAGAGATAGAAAAGAGAAATCTTGAAAATGTAAGGATAGTTACAACAACAAATCAGGGTCTAGCAAGTGCAAGAAACAACGGTGCAAAAGAGGCAAAAGGGGAATTTCTGGCTTTTGTGGATGCTGATGATCTGATAGATGAGACATTTTTTCAAAAGGCTGTAAGCGTATTGAAACGATATAAAAATGTCTCTTTTGTTTACTCTTGGGTACAATATTTTGAAAACTCAAACGGTATCTGGCCTACTTACAACTGTGAATTTCCCTATTATCTGGGTCATAACATGGTCAATGCCAATTTTGTTTTAAAATATGACGAGTTTATGAACAAAGGACAAAACAAAAAAGAGATGGAGTACTCTTTGGAAGATTATGAAGCATGGATGGGAATCTTGGAAAACGGAGGAATCGGTGTTTCCCTTCCCCATATTTTGACAAAATATCGTATAAGAAAAGATTCCATGTATCGACAGAGCAATGAAAATCAGATCTATTATCTGTATGAAAGAATTACCAAATTTCATCCAAAACTTTATCAAAAGTACGGAGTGGAGCTTTTCAATCTCCAAAATACCAACGGTTCGGCTCTTGGCTGGGTTCATCCCTCTGCCGACGCTTCAAGACCGCCTGATGTCTATGTGGAAGAGCTAAAAAGGAAAAATGAGGAGTTGTGGAAAGAGAGCAAAAGATTGGCAGATGCGTGGGAAATTCATAATAATTTCATCAAAGAGCAGACAAAATATATAGATTCCTTAGAAAACCAGGTTGCCTCTTTCAATCAAAACAGACTTGACAACTCTCTTATTCAGACTGAAGGAGATCTCTCATGGAGAGAGTATGAGCTTGGAGCTAAAATAGTCAAAAAGATAAAAGGCAACTTTTTGGTTAAAATAATGTTAAACAACCCTAAAATCAAAGATTTCATAAAAAGGAGTCTGAAAAAATTTGTCTAATCCCTATTGACAACTAAAAAAGAACATATTATAATCACGCACAAATTTTTTTATAAGGGGAGATGATGAAACAGATTACTTTGATGGAGAAATACCCTGTATTTACTCTGTTCATAGACAAAAACGAAACTTCATACAAAAATGTTGATGAGATTATAGAATTTTTAAAAAAGAAGATAGAAGATGATCCAGTAGCTGTCAATATAGCTGTTTTTGATCACTATTCTCATACAAAAAGTTTGCCAAAAGGTGAGGTAAACCCCTCCATAAAAGCAGCCAAAGATCTTGTCTTTTGCTTTGGTGCGCAACTAAAAGAGGCAAAAGTTCTGGCAGTTCGTCCAAGATCATTTGGAGTTGCGGAGTTGGAAGAGAGTTTTGAGATAGCTTTCTTGGAAGCTCCAAATCCAATGGCAAATGAAAAGATGGAAGCGTGGGCAAAAGAGGTTAAAAACAGATAAGAGTTTTTCTCTTATCTGTTTTACCAGTCCAAATATAAAAAGAGAGAAGATAATATATAATTTGCGCCAAAAATTACAATAGCCGAATATACAACCGCCGAAGTCGTAGCCCTTCCGACACCTCTGGCTCCGCCTCTTGTAAAATACCCTATATATGTTCCAATAGAACTTATCAAAAATCCAAAAACAAGAGCTTTTATAACTCCCGTGCCTATATCGCTGAAATTCAAAAATGTCTCTATCGTATTTTTATAAGCGCTTGAATTGACTCCAAGAGCCACTGTCGATATAAGATATGCACTGACATTTGCCAAAAAATCAAATATAATGATAAGAATGGGTAAAGAGATGGTTGTAGCTATAATTCTAGGAATAATAAGATATTTTTTGGAGTTTACCGCCAAAGTATCTATGGCATCTATCTGTTCTGTTACTCTCATCGTACCAAGTTCGGCAGCCATGGCACTTATGGCACGGCTTGTCAGCATCAAAGCTCCAAAAACAGGTCCCAGCTCTTTTGTAATGGATATGAAAATGGTATAACCCATCATATTCTCAGCTCCAAAATTATGAAATCCCTGATAGAGCTGTACCGCCTCCACCATACCTGTAAAAATGGCTGTCAGTGCAATAACACCGGTTGAATTGACTCCTATAAGATCCATCTGTATCAAAATCTCTTTCAGGCGATAGGGAGGAATAAAATAAAGAGGTATAAGTCTCAATTGAAACAGTATGAAGTTACCAAATCTTGACAGAAGAATGAGAGTGGCATAATAACCTCTTCCAAAAAATGCAAAAAAATTTTCAATAGATTCACTCACTTTTTCAAACCTTTACTTTTTTCTTTTTTAAACGATATTACTGAATAATATAATATTAAAGGATAAAAATGGCTGAAGAAGCACAGGTCGCAGCGGTTGAAAAGAAAAGCGGCGGTAATATTGCACTTATTATTATAATAGTTTTACTTTTTCTACTTCTTATAGGAGGCGGTATTGCAGCTTATCTTCTTTTAAGCGATGACGGATCGGAAGTGATAGATCCCGCAAAAGCTTCAAAACAAGAAGCACCCAAGGAGACAAAAGCCGTAAAGAAGAAAAAAGTAAAAGATCTTTTAAGTGTAGGACCGATGTATCCGATGGATCAGTTTGTCGTAAACCTTCTTAGTGAAAACGGAAGCAGATATCTTAAAACAACGATAGATATAGAGATGGACAAACAGGAACTCTCAGCGGAACTTGATAAGAAAAAAGCGATAATAAGAGATATCATCATAAGAGTTCTCTCTTCCAAAACTTTTGAGGAGATAAGTACGGTCAAGGGAAAAGAGAGATTAAAAGAGGAGATTGTTGATAAATTAAACCAGATATTGGCAGACGGAGAGATCAATAACATCTTTTTTACAGATTTTGTAATTCAGTAAAATATGATAAAATAACGCTTTCAGTCAAAAAAATTAAGTTATACCATAAAATCAGGTATATTTTAAAGGATATATTTTACTGTGATAGGGATAGATATCGTAAAAATTTCTCGTATCGAGAAGATGATAAATCGCTTTGGCAATAGAGCTTTTAGAAAAATTTTTGATAAAGATGAAATATCTTTGATAAAACATTCCCAAACCGCAGCCGGATTTTTTGCATCCAAAGAGGCCGTATCAAAAGCTCTTAAAACGGGAATAGGCAAAGAATGCGGCTTTTTTGATATCAAAATACACAAAGACAAAAACGGAGCTCCATATTTTACCCTAAAAAAAGAGATTATAAAAAAATATAATATCATTGAAACTTCTTTATCCATTACTCATGAAAAGGAGTATGCCATTGCAGTAGCCATCATTATCTCTTCTTCAAAAAAGAGTTGTAAACTCTTTCATTAAGTGACAAAAAAAGTTTACTTCATAAAAAGTATCTTAATCATTTCTTTTTTTCTTAAATAAATTTTATTTAAATTATAAAAAATTACAATTTTTTCTTTATTTTCTTTTTCATTTGGGTATAATAATAAATGCAAAACTTATATTCCTTTGGTAATTTGATAAAAGAACTTAAAGAACATAAAAAATATTTTATTACAGCCAATATTATTGCCCTGTTGGCGGTTATTATCAGTACACCGGCACCCTTGTTGATTCCTTTGTTGGTGGATGAGATACTTTTAAACAAACCCGGTATTATTGTTCACTCTATCAACTCTGTATTTGGAGAATCCCCTACCTATTTTTATATATTGATAATACTTTTTTTAACGATTGTTTTAAGAGCAATTTTTTTTCTTTTAAATGTCTGGCAAAGCAAACTTTTTAAAATAATTTCAAAGGATATAACTTTCAGATTGAGAGAGATAGTATTAAGAGATATTCAGAAAAGCGCTTTGAGTGAATTTGAAACTTTTGGCAGCTCCAACATCTCTTCAAGACTGATAGTTGATATAGATACGATAGATAACTTCTTGGGAATTTCGATAAGCCGTCTTGTAATATCGGTATTGACTGTTATAGGAGTGGCTGTTATACTTCTTGTTATACACTGGCAACTTGCTCTTTTTATACTTTTGTTAAATCCTTTTGTTGTTCTTCTGACTACGAAAATAGCCAGAAAAGTGGGGAGGCTGAAAAAAGAAGAGAACAGAAAATTTGAAATTTTTACAACCTCTCTCAATGAAACCATGGATCTTTTCCGCCAGATAAAAGCTTCCAATCAGGAGAAAAATTTTATAGATCAGGTAATCAAAAAAGCAAGAGAGATAAAAAAGGCTTCAATAGAATTTGAATACAAAACAGATATTGCAACTAAATTCTCTTTTTTGCTCTTTTTGGGAGGATTTGAAATATTCAGAGCCGCCGGTATTTTGATGGTGGCATATTCAAATCTTACAATCGGTCTGATGATGGCGGTTTTTGGATATCTTTGGGTCATGATGAATCCGATTCAGGATATCTTAAATATCCAATACGCATATCACAGTGCCAAAAGTGCACTGGATCGAATAAATGATATTTTATTGTTAAAAAAAGAACCCCAGTATCCACATCTAAAAAATCCTTTTGAAAGAAACAGTACCAATTCCATCAGACTGGAAAAAGTAAATTTCAGCTATGACCAAGATGAAAAAGTTTTATCGGATGTCTCCATGAATATAAAAAGAGGAAACAAAGTTGCCATCATAGGAGCAAGTGGCAGCGGTAAAACCACACTTGCCCAGATTATGGTGGGTTTTTATCCCATAGATGATGGTGAAATATTTTATGATGATATAAGTGCAAAAGAGATAGGTATGGATATCGTAAGAGAGCATGTTTATCTGGTTTTACAAAATCCTCAGCTATTAAACAGTACCATTCGGGAGAATTTAACCTTTGGAAAAAAAATTAACGAGAGTGAAATTATAAAAGCTTTAGAAATAGCACAACTTTATGATTTTATAAAAAATTTAAAAAACGGATTGGACACCCAAATAGGCAAAGAGGGAATCAAATTATCCGGAGGCCAGAGACAAAGGCTTTCAATTGCAAGAATGATTTTGGCAAAACCAAATATCGTTATTTTGGATGAATCGACCTCTGCACTTGATATTTATACCGAAGAGAATCTTTTTGATGCCCTTTTATCAGAAGTTTTAAATAAAAAAACTACTATAATTATAGCACATAGGTTAAGTACAATAAGACAGGCGGATTATATTTATGTTTTGGATAAAGGAAAAATTATTGAAGAGGGGACTCAAAAGTATTTGATGAAAAAAGAAGGTGTATTTTTCGAGTTCCTTTCCAAAGGAAGTAGATGAGAATTATATTAAAAATAATTTCTATTTTATCACTTTTTATCTATTTCTCCACACCTGTTTATGCAGGGTTTAAATTTAAAATGAGTCCTGAAGAGATCATACAAAATTCAAGAGCCATTCTTGAAGAGATCATGGATATTCCCGAAGAGTCTATTCCAAAAAAAGTTTTCAAAGATGCCTATGCCGTGGCTATTATCCCAAATGTTGTGAAGGTGGGTTTTATCTTTGGAGGCAGATTCGGACAGGGAATACTGAGTGTCAAACTAAAAGACAATACCTGGAGCTATCCCGTTTTTATCAAACTGACAGGCGGAAGTTTCGGATATCAGATAGGTGCGCAGACAAGTGATATAATCCTTATTTTCAGATATAAAGAGAGTGTTGACGGGATAGTCAATTCCAAGTTCACACTGGGAGCAAATGCAAATGTGGCAGCCGGTCCTATCGGAATGGAGAGAGGAAAATCAACAGATATCCTGCAAAAAGCTGATATTTTGTCATATACAAAAAGCAAAGGATTTTTTGCCGGAATATCTTTGGAAGGGGCTGTTTTGGAAGTGGATCTCAATCTCGATGCCGAATACTATCAAAGAGATCTGCCCGTTAGAGTCATATTTACCACGGATGATTTAGAAGTACCAAAATCCACAAAGCTTTTACTTAAAACATTACAAAAATTTACAAAATAGGAACGATCTTGGAAGAAATTATAAACTCTTTATCTACTTACGGTTATATTATCCTCTTTCTCTACTCTTTGGGAGGCGGTTTTTTTGCCCTTATGGCTGCGGGAGTACTCTCCTATGCGGGGAAAATGGATCTCTCTCTTTCCATTGTTATCGCATCTGTTGCAAATTTTATCGGGGATTTGGTACTCTTTTACCTTGGCAGATACAACAAAGAGATTATTATGCCCTATCTTAAAAATCACAGAAGAAAACTGGCTTTAAGTCATATTTTGATGAAAAAGCACGGATACAAAATCATATTTATACAAAAATTTATCTACGGACTGAAAACTCTTGTTCCGATTGCAATAGGTTTGACAAAATATGATCTAAAAAAATTTACCCTTTTTAATATCGCCGCTGCAGCACTTTTTGCAGTTACAATAGGATTTTTAAGCTTTTATGCGGGTGCATTCTTGATAAAAGCAGCATCCTATTTCAGTGATAAACAGTGGATTGCCCCTCTGTTTTTGGTAGTATTGGTAACTCTTTTATGGCTTTACCTCTCCAAGGCTTCAAAAAGGAAGAGATGATGAAAATGTTTAAAAAACTTTTTTTATCCGCCATTGCTTTATCCCTTGTATCCTTCTCTTTTGCAACTTCAAACGGCTATGAGATCGTAGTGGCAGCTTTGAGATATAAAAGCGGTATAGACAAAATCAGAAGAAAATTTAAAAATGATTCCATACTGGTTTATAAAAAAAACAACCTCTCAATTGTTGCAATCGGTATTTTTAGCACCAAAGACGAGGCCAAAGAGAGATTAAAAAGTATCAAAAAGATATATCCGTCCGCTTTTATAAGAGGAATCGGAAAAAAGACTCAAAAAAGAGATGAAGTTGTAAAAAACAGATATGTTATCCAGATAGCTGTTTTGTCAAAAGAGGATGGAGTTAACAAAATTAAAAATCAATTTAAAAATATTGACATAAAAGTCAATAAAGTAGAAAATCTGTATAGAGTTTTCACAACCACACAATCAAAAAAAGAGAGTATAAAGATATTAAAACAGATCCGCAACTCTTTTCCCTCAGCATTTATTGTCGGAGAAAAAACCGAAAAAAGTGGATATATCATATTTGTAGGCAGATTTGAACATGACAGGATTGATTCTCTTCTTTCTGATTTCATAAATGAAGAGAGCTATGTGAAAAAAGAGGATAAATATGACTATTTTTATATTGTCAATATTCCTTCAAAAGAAGAAGCCGAAAAAAAACTTCAATCAATAAAACAGAAATATCCCGATGCCAAAACCGTATCCTCTCTGGATGAAAAAACGGATATAACAACAGATATAAAAGAGGAACCAAAAGATGAAAACAATATCACAAAACTGCCAGATATAAAGAGTGAAAACAATACCACCGAAACAAATATTACATCAAAAAAAGTCGAGGAAGTTTTGCCTCATGAGTTTAAAGAGGTGGATGAAGAGAATAAAACTGTCATAGAAACCGTTGTCAGGGAGTATAAAGAAAAGAAAGCAGAAACTCCAATCAACAGCACTGTTATCAGAAAAATAAGAAAAAACTATGTGGATTTTGATAAAGCCGAATATAAATAGTTCAGGAGTGCTTTTGCACTCCTAAACTTTATCCTTTATAGAGAGGATTTTTATATGCTTTTTCACTGAGAGGAACAACAGGTCTTTTTATATGCCTTGGTCTTCTGTATTTCATCGTACTGTCAATAGGCCTTGTAAGCTTGTCTCTCCACGCCTGATATGTTTTATAATTGTTTTGATAATTTACATAAACATCCCCAAGTTTATCACCATCTTTAGCCTTTTCAATGATAACCTTTTGAGCCCAACAGTGATTACCGGCTATCGGATCGGCATGAGTCGGAGCAACGGCATTTTGCCATGAACCTGTAAGACCGTTCCACCAAACATTGTCAAGATCTTTATTATACTCCTTAAACTGCCATGTTTCAGGTCTCTTTGCTATCTCATCGATACCTTCAACCATTCTCATTTTCCCTGTTTTACCATCCATATTCATCTGGGCTCTTGGAGCGCCAACTCCCATAACACCAAGCTTATGGGAAAATCCCGGAATATCAACGGCATTTTTCAGTTTCCATCTTCCGGCATGATGAGAACATGCAAGAACACCGGGTCTTGTAGCTTCGGTAGGAACTGCCATTGCCACAAAATAACCGCTCTCTAATTTACTGACCGTATCAACTATCCTGACTCTTATAGAATCCCCTCTTTTAATACCAAGTCTTTTGGCATCACTTGTATGGATCCAGACCGGATTGTGATTTTGGCTTATCTCCATCAGATGTTTTGAATTGACACTTCTTGTATGGATATTGTAAACAAGTCTGTAAACAGTATTTAGAGCAAACTCATCTTTGGATTGATCTATCATAGAGTGGTGAACCTGACTTACAACATGGATCATCTTATCATACTCTTTTTCGTTCCTGGGATAGATCGGTATGGCATATTCAGGCCATTTATAATCTTTTGCAAACCATTCACTGTAAAATTCAAGTTTTTTACTAAGAGTATGAAATCCCTGATACAATTTACCCTCTATCTCTATACCGATAGATTTTTTATGATCTTTGTGTTTTGCCCAAACAACTCCAAATTCATCTTTTTCCACCTCATCGGCAGGATACTCATGACCGTGAGCTTTGTAGATGTTTTTTACAGCATCATACTCCAAAGGTTTCTCCTGTGGTCTGTAAATATTGCTCTCTTCAGTCCATGCACCTCTGTCTCTCATAAACTCATAGCATGGAAAGTCAGAAGTCGGATAGGCACTTTTTGCAGCCTTTCTTAGATTTGGAAGAAGTTCAAATGCCGCATTGTAATATTCGGCTATCGTTACACACCGGTTTGGATCGTTTTTACTTGCCCAATACTCTCTGATTCCCAAACTGCCATCTGGATCAACATAATGAAACATTAGATTTGCAAAAAATTCATTCTCCTCCCAAATCTCGCCAAGTCCCGCTTTCATATGAGCCTCAAGCGTGGCACGGGTCGGATCTTTTGGCTTCCATCCCTGTTTTTCAAGCGCAACTCTTAAAGCAGGTTGTCTAAATGCCGTCCATTTTTCCGGTTTTGTAGGAGCAGACTGCTGATCATGCCTCTCTCCGGCAAGACCTACAGGAAGAATATAATCACAATACCAGTTTGTTTCACTCCATGTAGGACTCGGATTGAATGTAAGCTCAAAAAGATCTTCTCTTTTCAAAGCCTCTATCCATCTAAAACCATCCGGATTTATCCAAACCGGATTATAGACCCTCGGAATCCAGACGGAGAGCTTTTGAGGAACAGTAAAACCTTTTGATTTCCACTTTTTCTTCCACTCCTCATCCATCATTAAATGGGGAAGCAAAAAACTCATCTCATAAGCACTCAAAGGATATTCAGGCGGCCATGCAAGTTCATTCCAAACATCAACTTTGGGAGGCTTTTTACCTGCAACCGTAGCTTTATGACCTTTTCCTCCCACACTTACCTCATGCCAATGGTGCCAACTGACTCCACCGATATCTCCAGATAATGCACCTCTTAAAGCAAGTACCAAAAATCCGGCTCTTGTATTCATCCAACCACCTCTGTTGGCAATAGACCCGGCTCTCCATATATAGGTACTCACCCTTGAACCTGCATCTACAAGCATCTCAAAAAGTTCATCCAGCTTATACTCCATCCCCTCCAATTTACACTCTTTTACCACATATTTCAGATCATAAGGGGAATAAAGCTCTTTTAACATCTTTATAAAGGAGTCATAACTTTCATCTTTGGGAAGATTTGAGATATATCCTCTCTCTTTTATAAATTTGAGATACTCTTTGTCTTTCATCATTCTGTCCCAGTTGATCCAGTTTTTAACAAATTTGTGATCAACCAAATCATCTCCGTTTTTATCTTTTTCATGCAAAATTCTGTTTACAAGATAGAGATAAAGAGCCGCTTCTGTTCCCGGCCAGACAGGAAGCCACAAATCAGCTATCCCTGCGCTGTTTGACAATCTAGGATCCATGACAACCATCTTTGCACCCTTTTTTCTTGCATCGGAAATCAGTCCGGCACTTTGTTGAAAATAGTGTCCTGCATCCGCAGCATGGGATGATTGTAAAAAGATAAGTTTCGCATTTGCCCAATCGGGTGAATTTCTGTCATCATTTGCCCATTGTATAGAACCTTCTCTCGCTCCCGCACTACAAATATTGGTATGCGAATTAAATCCGTCAATTCCCAGAGTATGGGGAACTCTTCCGGTAAAACCGTTCTCGTTGGGACGACCTACATGATACATAATCAGCTTTCTTGAGAGTTCATCTCCCTTTTTAAGAGTATCATGCATCTTTTTACCAATCTCTTTCATAGCTTCATCCCAGCTGACTCTTACCCATTTCCCTTCACCCCTCTTACTTCCTGGTGCCCTTTTTATGGGAAAAGGGATACGGTCTGGATCATACATTTGGGATTGTGTGGCATAACCTTTTGCACAGTTTCTTCCGCGACTTCCCGAATGAAGAGGATTTCCCATATATTTTTTAACAGTTAGAGAGTCTTTGTCAACCCATGCGGTTAAACCACATCCTGCCTCACAGTTATTACAGGCTGTCGGAACAAGAATATAATTATTTACTTTGATACCGTGAGGATTGTCCTTGCTCTCTATACCGTTTCTCTCTATTCCACCTCTTTTCCAGTCATCTCCGTCAAGTTCCGAAAAATCATCCCACTCTTCAAGAGGAGGATAAAACTGTAAAGTTTTAGGTGTATTAGAAAAACTGCTTTTGGCACCTGCTTCACTGACGACAATCGTACTGAAAACACCTTTTGCAACAACTGCCGAGGCAACCGTAGCCGCAGTACCTTTTAAAAAATTTCTTCTGCTTTGTATAAACATATTTTTACTCCTTTAGCTCAAAGGTAATAGTTGAGGTATTATAAGCCAAACATGTTTGGTCAAATATAATCCTACAATTGCCAAAAACGAGGCAAGATACAGCATAGAGCCGCTTTTGCTTTTTAAACTCAGATATACTAAAATCATGGGAATAATATATGCAAAGCTCTGACCTACCCAAAACAGAGTATGATATTCTCCTCCCTCTTTGATATTTGCAAGGATTGCCCCTACTTCTTCGGCTTTTATATGCCCAAAATAGTACTCTCCCATATAGATCATGAAAGATAAAAAGGCACTTACACCCAAAATAATCGCCAAATCTCTTTTTACATCATAACTCCATTCTCCCCCTATCAATAAAAATACCGCACTTCCGCAAAGAAAAGCGGCAAAAAGCATCTGGGCAAGTTCTGTGGGAGTCTGCCATAACTCTCTGGCAGTTGCTTCACCCATGATAGTTGCTGTATATAAAGTAACGGGAATTGCAAGAACAACGGCAATTTTCAGTAAAGTATCATAATAATGGGCAATCTTGCACTCTTTGTTCATTTTCGCTTTAATCACTATCGCACTCATCAAAAATATAACACCCGTTAACAGTGTAGCAAGCCACGCACCGACCGTAATGGCAGATGTAAAATGCGGATGTAAAAAGATATTTAACATACGAAACGGCTGATGAAGATCCAACAGCGTAAAAAGCAAAAATATATTTAAAAATATAAAAGAAATAACAGGCATATTAAATTTAACCTTCTTTTGAGTCTCTTTATAATGTCTTGTCAGAAGATAGGCTCCTACAAATATCACACCTGTACCTATACTTTTAGCCCACATATTCAAAGTAATCATCCATCCCCAGATAACTTCGGGAATAGGAACATCAAGAGTTACAACCGCATTTACGGCGGGAATTGTATGTTCTATCATCAGTGACCTCCTATATGGTCTAAATGGGTAATTTTATTAAAGAGGCTGTATCCCTCTTCTCTTTTTGACGCCAAAGGATTAAGCTGAACCTCTCCTCCACCTGTATAAAAGTGTTTTGGATGAGTATTCTTTTCCGGCTTTCTTACTTTGACACCTCCATTTTTTTGGTTTTTCATTATATATTGACTGATATTGCTGGAAGGATCATCAAGATCTCCAAAAATATTGGCTTCAACAGGACAGGCAACGACACATGCGGGCATCATTGAACTTGCCACTCTGTGAGCGCAGAAAGTACATTTATCAGCCGTATTTGTCTCAGGATCCATATAAATAGCTCCATAAGGACAGGCTATCATACATCCGGCACACCCGATACATCTATCTTTATCGATATTGACAATACCGTTATCAAGATAATGCAGAGCGCTTACAGGACAGATCCTCTCACACGGAGCATCTTCACAGTGATTACACCTAAGAGGAGTAAATGTCCTCCGTGTTTCAGGGTATGTACCTACATCAACATATTTAACTCTAAGTCTCCAGCTATGAAGAGGAACACTATTTTCCGTCTTACAAGCCACCTCACAGGCTTTGCACCCCATACAAAGATTGAGATCCACTAAAAAGCCAAGCTTCATCTAATCTCCTTTCTTGAAAGAATAAGTAAAAATTCTGATTATTATAAGTTTCCATAAAAAACCTGAATTCTCGGAACTTTTACTGTTTACGATAGTTTATCATTTTAACTTTAATTATAATTAAAACTTATAGATTTTTAGAAAATAAATTCAAAAAAAATTATATTTTGTAACACTTTACATATAACTAACAATTATAATATAGATTTTTGAAAAATCCTTTATATGAAATATTTTCAAAAATCTATAAAAAAAAAATCTGTTTTTACGATATTTGATTAAAGTTAAGGGCACCTCTAAAATCTTATACCTTATTTTGCCTTCTATGGGTTATATTAGGTTTTTAGAGATGCCCTTAAAATTATTCCAATTTAAATACAAAAGCAACTCAAAGGGTCAAAATGTTTGAAAATGATAATGTATTGAGAGTAGGCTCAAATGAAATGGAACTTGTGGATTTTCGTCTTTTCAAATCCGAAAAAGGAAAAATTTACGAAGGAATATACGGAGTTAATGTCTCAAAAGTAAGAGAGATAATAAAAATGCCAAAACTTACCGAACTGCCGGGAGCTCCAAAATATATAGACGGAATTTTTGATCTAAGAGGAGTTGTGATTCCCGTTATCAATCTCTCAAAATGGATGAATATAAAAGAACCGAAAAAGAGTAAAAAAAATTCCCGCGTTATTATCACGGAATTTAGCAATATTCTTATCGGTTTTATTGTTCATGAGGCAAAAAGAATAAGAAGAATCAGCTGGAACAATATAGAATCGGCATCTTTTTCATCAAACAACTCTACCTTGGATAAAAGTAAAATTACCGGTGTTACAAAAATAGAGAATGATGAAGTACTTCTTATACTTGATCTTGAAAGCGTTGTGGAAGAACTTGGAATCTATCAGCCCAAAGTGGAAGTTGATATAAATGAAATAAGGCAGATTTACGGTACGGCTTTGATACTCGATGACAGTTCCATTGCAAGAAGACTTGTAAGAGAAGCTCTTGTAAAAATGGGTATGAGTGTAGTGGAGGCAAAAGACGGAACGGAAGGGCTGGAGAGATTGCAGGAACTTTACAACAAATATAAAGAAAATCTGGAAGATGAGCTGAAAATCATAGTAAGTGATGTGGAGATGCCGCAAATGGACGGTTTTCATTTTGCTTCAAGAGTAAAAAAAGATTCCAGATTTTCCAATATACCTATCATATTCAACTCTTCCATCAGCGATCATTTCAGTGAGATGAGAGGAAAAAATGCGGGTGGAGATGCCTATTTGACAAAATTTGACGCTACAAAATTTTACAAAGAGATAGCCGATGTCATAGACAGACATCAGAAAGTATCATAAAAAAAGAGACAGGGGAAAAAATATATGGAAGATTTGAAAGAGATAATAGAAGATTTTTTGATAGAGGCTTTTGAACTGGTTGAACAGATAGATCAAAACTTGGTGGAACTTGAAAACAATCCAGAAGATCTTGAACTTCTAAATGCAATTTTCAGAGTAGCTCATACAGTAAAAGGTTCAAGCTCTTTTTTGAATTTTGATATTTTGACAAAACTCACCCACCATATGGAAGATGTTTTGAATAAAGCAAGAAAAGAAGAGCTTAAAATGACTCCCGAAGTTATGGATGTGGTTTTGGAATCGATAGATGATATGAAAGCTCTGCTTCAGGAGATAAGAGATAAAGGAAGTGATCAAGAAAGCAACATAGATATAGAAGATATCTGCGAAAAACTGGATGCAATATCAAAAAATATACCTTTGGAAAAAAAGGAAGAGGAACCTGCATCGCAAGACTACTCAAATATGAGCAAAGATGAGATAGAAAAAGAGATAGAGAGACTGCTTCAGGAAAAGAAACAGGAGAGCAAAAAAAGAAAAGCCGCAAAAAAAGGAGAAGTTAAAAAAGAGAAGCCAAAAGTTCCCCAAAAACCTCCTCAAGTAAAAAAAGAGGAGAAAGAGAAGATCCAAAAAATCTCACCCTCTTCTATGGAACAGACAATAAGAGTAGAGGTAAAAAGGCTTGATCATCTGATGAATCTGATAGGGGAGCTTGTTTTGGGCAAAAACAGACTCTTAAAGATCTATGACGATGTTGAAGAGAGATATGAGGGAGAGAAATTTTTGGAGGAGTTAAATCAGGTGGTCTCTTCTATCTCAATAGTTACCACTGATCTTCAAATAGCTGTTATGAAAACAAGAATGCTTCCTATCGCAAAAGTTTTTAACAAATTTCCACGCCTTGTAAGAGATCTCTCAAGAGAGCTAAACAAAGATATGGAGCTTGTCATATCAGGTGAAGATACCGAACTTGACAAATCAATCATCGAAGAGATAGGAGATCCTCTTGTTCATATCATAAGAAACTCATGTGATCACGGCATAGAAAATGCCGATGAGAGAAAGATGCTTGGCAAAAAAGAGAAAGGAACCATAGAGTTAAAAGCCTATAACGAAGGAAATCAGATCGTTATAGAGGTGAAAGATGACGGTAAAGGTCTGGATCCGGAATTTTTAAAACAAAAAGCTCTTGAAAAAGGTCTTATAAGCCAAAGAGAAGCAGAAACAATGGGAAACAAAGAGGCTTTTACTCTGATATTCAAGCCAGGTTTTTCCACCGCCAAAGCTGTAACAAATGTTTCCGGACGCGGGGTGGGAATGGATGTTGTCAAAACAAATATAGAGAAACTAAACGGTATTATCGACATAGACAGTGAACTTGGAAAAGGAACTGTCATGAAACTGAAAATCCCTCTTACTTTGGCAATTATCCAGTCTCTTTTGGTAGGCGTACAGGAGGAGTATTATGCCATACCTCTGGCTTCTGTTTTGGAGACGGTCAGAATATCAATGGATGATATCTATATGATAGAGGGAAGAAATGTTTTAAGACTAAGAGATGAGATACTCTCTTTGGCAAGACTTTCGGATATATTCGGAATAGAGCAGGTATATGAGACAAACGAACATGCCTATGTGGTCGTTATCGGTTTGGCAGAATTGAAACTCGGTATCATCGTTGATTCTTTAGTAGGTCAGGAAGAGATCGTTATAAAATCAATGGGAGACTATCTTCAGGGTATAGAAGGGATAGCCGGAGCTACGATAAGGGGTGACGGAAGAGTAACGCTGATAGTTGATATAGCAGCTTTAATGGATCTTGCAAAAAATATAAAAACAAATATCGTAGCCCAGTCCCAAATACAAAAAACAAAAAAACAATCGCCATCAGACTATAATATCCTGATAGTTGATGACAGTAAAACAGACAGAACCATCATGAGAAAATCCCTTGACAAACTCGGTATAAACATCATAGAGGCAACAAACGGAGTGGAAGCACTCAATATCGTAAAATCAAACAAATATGATTTTGACTCTATCTTGATAGATATAGAGATGCCAAGAATGGACGGATATACTCTAGCATCTGAAATTAAAAAATACTCAAGATATAAAAATATTCCTCTTATTGCCGTAACTTCAAGAACATCAAAATCAGACAGATTAAGGGGTGTGGAAGTAGGAATGACAGAATATATCACAAAACCGTATTCATCCGAATATCTTACAAATACCGTAAGCAGAAATATAAAATTACCTTTGACGGAGAGTGTATAATGAATGATCCAATAAACAATATATTAAAAAAACAGGAAAATCAGCACATTTCATCCTCGAAAGAAGATGAACATGAGAGTGAAAATATCATTCAGCTTGTCGGATTTATCGTCGGAGACGAAGAGTTTGCCATACCGATATTAAATATTCAGGAAATTATAAAACCGATAGAATATACAAGAGTTCCGAGTGTTCCGGGATATGTTATGGGAGTTTTCAACCTTAGAGGAAATGTGATACCTTTGATAGATTTAAGAAGAAAGTTCAATCTCCCTCCTCTTAATCAGACACCGGATACAAGATATATCGTGATGAAACATGAAGACAATGTAGTCGGTTTTATCATAGACAAATTAACAGAAGCTATCAGAATGAATGCAGATCATATAGACTCTCCTCCCGATAATCTCCAAAAAGAGAAAGGAATGGTACAGGGAATAGGAAAAAGAGAAAACAATATCCTGACGATTTTAAAGGTGGATACACTTCTTAAAAGAGATTTTTAGAGATGGCGTAGCATATTTGCTACACCCTCTCATCTAAAATTTTCTTTGCCAACTCAAAATTGTTTGCCGTCATCAGATGCATTTTTGGATGAAAATCATAAATTTCTGAAAATGTTTTCAAACTAAGCTCAAATCCCGTTTTTATCTGCTCTTCTTCTGAAATTTTTTTAGCCTGATAGAGTTTGTCCACCCATTTTGGAGGCACATAGACTCCCGGAACATGAGAAGTCAAAAACTGTGCCGTTCTAAGCTTTGTAACGGGGAAAAAGCCCAAAATAAGCTTTGGATCGTTTGTTTTTACTTTTGCCTCCTCTTTTGCTTTTTCAAAAATCTCCACTAAAAGTTTTGCATTGTCTATATCATAAACAGGCTGTGTTATTATCCCCACGGCTCCGTGTTCTATCTTTTGAATCATCTTTTTTAGAAGATTTTTACTGTTTTTTGCATAGGCATTTGAGACGGCAAAAGGATATATCTTTTTTGGTTTTTCCAAAAAGGGTTTACCGGCATAATCTATTCCGGCATTGAAACATTTTATCATATCAAGCAAAAGATTGCTGTTTCCTTCAAATACTCCTTTTGTTTTTGGCTGGTCGGAGGCAGATGCCGGATCACCGGTCAAAGCCAATATACTTCTTACATCTATATCATTTGCTCCCAAAAGATCCGATTGCAAAGAGAGTTTGTTTCTGTCTCTCATAGAGATTGTCGCAAGAGTCGGTTTTTTGAACCTTTGTTGAAGTTTGAATGCCGCTATTATGGAACTGTATTTCAATTTTGCAAGAGGGTTGTCCGTAACGCTGAATCCATCTACCTTTTTGTCAAGTTCAAGACTCTCTATCTTGTCAATGACAGGATCAAAAACAGGTGAATGAGACGGCGTAGTCTCAAGAGTCAGAAAATTATCATTTTGCAGCTTCTCCAAAAATTTTTCAAACATTGTTTTTATCCGTTTATTAAAAGTTTTTGTGTATTATATCCAAATTTTAAATAAGGATTTTATGATATGAAACTGTGTGTATTTGACTTTGATTCTACACTGATGGACGGAGAAACTATCGATTTTTTGGCCGATGCTCTAAATCTAAAAGACAAAGTGGCAAAAATTACCGAAATGGCAATGAGAGGTGAACTTGACTTTTTTGAGAGTCTGACAACAAGAGTCTCTTTTTTGGAAGGGTTGGATGTTAAAAAGGTAGATGATATCTGCCACTCTCTTCCTTATATGAAAGGTGCAAATGAGACAATTTTGGAACTTAAAAAGAGAGGATACAAAGTTGTCGTCTTTAGCGGAGGATTTAGAAACGCAACCTCCTATGCCAAAGAGAAACTCGGATTTGACGCTGATTTTTCAAACATCCTTCACTCAAAAAACGGATATCTGACCGGCCTTGTAGGCGGGGATATGATGTTTGATTTCAGCAAAGGGGATATGATAAAAAGGCTTCAGACCCTTCTTGGAGTAAAAGAGAAAGATACCGTCGTCGTGGGAGACGGAGCAAATGACAGATCAATGTTTGTTTATGCAAAAACAAGAGTGGCATTTTGCGCAAAAGATATTCTGAAAAAAGAGGCAAACATCATCATCGATGAAAAAGATTTGAGAAAAATTTTAGAGGAAATATAAAATGTTTTTAAAAGAAGCAAATTTTTCAATATGGTGCGATTTTATAGAGAGGGATTTTTTAAACAAAGGTTTTAAAGATTTGATAAAAAGAGGGATAATTAACGGAGCTACGAGCAATCCTGCGATTTTCAAATCGGCATTTTTAAACTCTTTGGCATACAAAGAGCAAAAAGAGAAGTTAAAAGGTTCGGGCAAAAAAGAGATTTATGAAGAGTTGGCTATAAAAGATATAAGAGATGCTGCCGATATTTTAATGCCTTTGTATGAAAAAGAGGATGACGGCTTTGTAAGCATAGAAGTTGATCCTTTTTTATGCGATGATACAAAAGCCACGATTGACGAAGGAAGAAGGCTTTTTAAAAAAATAGACAGAGCAAATGTAATGATCAAAATCCCCGCAACCAAAGCCGGATATGAGGCTATGAGAGAACTCACAGGTGAAGGGATAAATGTCAATGCAACACTCGTTTTTTCAAAAGAGCAGGGTGAAAAATCTCTCAAAGCTTTAAAAGAGGGAATACAAAAGAGCAACACTTTGACAAAAGGAGTAATCAGCATATTTGTCAGCCGTTTTGACAGAGCAACAGATGCCATCTTGCAAAAAAAGGGATTAAACGGTGGGCTTTTTGGGATTATGAATGCAGCCGATATCTATAACGACATAGAAGAGGAGAGTTTTCCTCATATAAAAGCTCTCTTTGCAAGTACCGGTGTAAAAGGGGATGATTACGAGGGAGATTATTATATGAAAGAGCTTTTGTATAAAAACTCTATCAATACCGCTCCTTTGAATACGATAGAGACCTTTGTCAAAAACAGCTCTTTTGAGATAAAAAATCCTCCCTCAAAAGAAGAAACAGAGAGCTTTTTTCAAAAACTAAAAAGAGAACAGATAGATAGAGAAAATATCTCTGCAAAACTGATGAATGAGGGTATTTTGGCATTTAAAGAGGCATTTGGAGATATTTTAGACAATTTATAAGGAAACCAAAATGTATAACAGTGATATCGATACAAAAGAGGAATATATGTTGGAGAATGAAGATATAGCCAAAAAAGTAAGCAGACTTCTTTTTAAAATGGTAAAAAACGGAGGAAGTGATCTTCATTTTAAAACAGGTTCCAATATAAGAGCCAGAATCAACGGTGAAATTGTTCCGATATCCAATGACAAGGTAACAAAAAGAGAGGGAATTTTACTCGCAAAAGCTCTTCTTAGAGGTCGTTTTGAAGAGCTTGTCAGAGAAAAAAGTATCGATTTTACATACAAACTAAACGAACAGCTTCGCTTCAGAGTAAATATCTTTTTTCAGATGGACGGAATATCTGCGGTTTTTAGAATCATACCGATAAGTATTCCCTCAATAGAATCTTTGAATCTGCCTTCTGTGATAAAAAAATTCTGCTCCTTAAAAAGAGGGCTTGTTATAGTAACAGGACCCACAGGAAGCGGTAAATCAACGACTTTGGCTTCCATAATAAACGAAATCAACCTGACTCAAAGAAAGCATATCATCACGATTGAAGATCCGATAGAGTTTGTCTATAAAGATGAAAAAAGTATTATAAACCAAAGATCGATAGGACAGGATGCCAAAAATTTTTCCACCTCTCTAAGGGCGGCACTCAGAGAAGATCCCGATGTTATTTTGGTAGGAGAGGCAAGAGACCTTGAGACGATAGAAACCGCTCTTCATGCAGCAGAAACCGGACATCTTGTCTTTTTTACTCTCCATACAATCAGTGCAAAAGATACGGTAAGCAGAGTTGTTGGAATGTTTCCTTCCGAAATGCAAAACAAGATAAGGCTCTCTTTGGGAGCAATTTTACAAGGAGTGATTTCCCAAAGACTTATCCCTACTGTTGAGGGTAAAAGAACTGCCGCTGTGGAACTTCTTGTAAAAAGCGCCAGGATAGAATCTTTGATCATGGAAGGAAGAGATGATGAGATAAACGACGCTCTTTATGAGGGTAAAGAGGTTTACGGTACCCAGACTTTTGATCAATCTTTGCTTGATCTTTATGCAAAAGGTATAATAAGCGAAGAAGATGCTCTAAACAATGCAACAAATGAAAATGATCTGCAAATCAAGATCAAACAGGTTCACGGATTAAAAAACCAGGAGAGAAGCGGAACCGTCGAAAAGGATATAATAGCTCTAAAAAGATAAAATTTTAGAACTGTTTTATCTTTTTTTATGTATAATCATGCGCTTAAATTAAATTTAGAAGGAAAAAAAATGTTAGAAGGCATTGTTAGAGATAGTATCGGTAAGAAGAGTGCCAAAGCTCTAAGACGAGATGGTTATCTAATTGCCAATATTTACGGCAAAGGTTTTGAGAATATAAATGCTGCTTTTAAATCAAACGAATTTATAAAAGCGGTAAGAAACAAAGACAAACTTATATTTCCCGTAAAAGTAGGTGATAAAGAGATTGATGTAATTATTCAGGAGTATCAAAAAGATCCTGTTACAAATCAGCTTTTGCATGTTGATCTGAAAGTTGCACTCAAAGGAGTTGCTTCAAAATATCTTGTACCCGTAAAAACCGTAGGAACTCCAAAAGGTTTGAAAAACAAAGGTGTTTTGATCTTCTCCAAAAAGAGACTGTTGGTTAAATGTAAAGCAGAAGATCTTCCAGATTCCTATACACTTGATGTCAGCGGCTTGGATGTAGGTGATTCTATCTTGGTAAGAGATATAGATCCGGGTGAAAATGTAAAATTCATGGTAGCTGACAGAGTATCGGTAGTCGGTGTTATCAAAGCAAAATAATGCATCTTTTGGTAGGTCTTGGAAATCCTACAAACAGATATAAAAACAACAGACACAATGTAGGTTTTATGACGATTGATTTTTTGATCGATCGTCTAAAACCCTCTTCCATCTCAAAAAGCTCTTTTAAAGGAGAGCTTTACAAATCAAATAATATACTTCTTTTAAAACCTCAGACTTTTATGAATCTTTCCGGTGAAAGTGTAATGGCCGTTGCCAACTTTTATAAAATAGATATAAATAACATCATTGTCATTCATGATGATTTGGATCTTTTGTTAGGAGTGATTCGTTTCAAAAAGGGAGGCGGACACGGTGGACACAACGGTCTAAAATCGATAGACGGATTAATAGGCAGAGATTATAAAAGAGTCAGAATAGGCATAGGCAGACCTCTTAGAAAAGGTGAAGTGGTAAGCTATGTTTTGAGTGATTTTAAGGAGGAGGAGAAAGAGTGTCTGCAAAAAGTTATAAAAATAGCCTCCGATGCGGCTTTGATGATGAGTAAAAAAGAAATTTCAGAAGTATCAAACAAATTTTCCTCAAAAAAAAGTATCTGTATATGAAAATTTTTCAAAAATATATTATGATGATTTATCTGAAAAATTTTATTGTCGTATTTTTGGCTCTTTGTCTTTTTTATGTCGGTATCGATATGATTCAGAGTCTAAAAGACCTTCCAAACTCGGCAAACCTTCAGATACTCTATTTTATATACAAATTTTTTGATTCTATCAACTATATACTCCCTTTGTCTTTGATCTTTGCGATGATTTTTACAAAAATGAAGATGATAAAAAGCAGTGAACTTATCTCGTTATACTCTTTTGGGATAACCAAAAACAGCGTTATAATGCCAATCTTTCTTATCTCTTTTGTTATTACTCTGATTTATATATCTTTGAATATGACCTCTTTTGCATATTCCAACGAATATGCAAAAAACATAAAAAAATACAAACATCTAGGTTCCACCTCTTCGGATCTTTTTTTAAAAAACTATGACACCTACATCTATATAAAAAATCTGAATCCTTTTAAAAAAGAGGCTCAGGGGTTAAAACTTTTTGTAACCAAAAAGGGTGATTTAAAAGAGATCATAGAAGCCAAAAAAGCTTATTTTAAAAATAATTTATGGGAATTGAAAAATGTTACCGTTATTAAAAAGCCAAAAGCCTCTTTGGATTTTAAAGGTTCTTTGGAAATAACAAAAAAAGATACTTTGCAGACTTTGAAAAATTTCAAACCAAACATTATCAAAAATGTTTTTGAAGGCAAAAGCAGTTTTACCATTCTTGATGCTTTTTATGCCATCAAGCTTTTAAAACCTCAAGAGATCAATATAGAAAAGATTAAAGCGATATTGTATATTATGACTATTTTTCCTCTTTTTGCTCCCTTTTTTATTCTGACCTCTTTTTATTATATACCTATATCGGGAAGATTTTTTGATACGGCTCTTTTGGGAACAGTTTTTATTTTAAGCGCTTTGGTTTTGTGGGGAGTGCTTTTTATATTGGCAAAAATTACCGTAAACGGCATTTTGCTTCCGGAGGTTGGGATATTACTGCCTATATTGCTCTTATTTGTTTTATCTGTTTTTTTGTATATGAAGCATAAGTGAAAACCCTATAAAGATATTATAGAGTTTTCACTTCCGTATGGAGAGGACACTTTGGGCAGAGTATCTTCTGTTGACCAAAGATGTTTGTTTATCTTATATCCAAACTGATAACTTTGACCTGTTTTTAGAACTTTTGTTATGAAAAAGTCACCGTTTTTTTTCTGTCTCATAGGTTCCTCTTTCCATTGGCTCCATTCGCCTGTGATATCGGCGGATTTGGTATTTTCATCCGCCGGTATCGTGAATGTAACCCATGCCTTGTTCCCTTTTTTAGTTACTTTTATCATTTACAATCCTCTGTAATAGATTTATACATCCAAATGTTTAACATCTTTTGCATGTTCTTGTATATATTTTCTTCTAGGTTCAACTTCGTCTCCCATAAAAAGAGAGAAAGTTTCACTCGCTTCCGCGGCATCTTCTATTTTTATCCTAAGAAGTCTTCTGTTTTCAGGATTCATAGTCGTTTCCCAAAGCTGATCGGGGTTCATTTCTCCAAGACCTTTGTATCGCTGGATATATGCTCCCTTTTTAGCCTCTTTTTCCACTTTTTCTAAAACTTCTATGAAATCTTCACCCTCGAATATATCGACATCTCTCTCATTTATTTTATTGTATATATAAATCGCTTCCTGAAAAAGAGGATTTGTAAAGAGGTTTTCGTCGATTATCAACTCTTCCAATCCTTCATTTGTCTGAATATAAAGATGTATGCTCTCCTCATCTGTTTTTTTATTTAGTATATTAAATCCTATTGATTCTATATATTTTTCTACTTTCTTATCCATCTCTTCATTTGGAAGTTTTAAAATCTCCTGATTTTCTATCAGATATCTAAGAACCTCTATAACCGAAAATCTTTTGGAAAGTTCTTTTAGTATATTTCTGTATGCTGCGATAATTTTAAAAAATTCTATCAGATCTTTTTTCCCAATCCCTTTTATATCCAAAGAGTCTATTCCGTTTTCTATCAAAAACTCGTTCATCTCTTTGTCATCTTTTAGATATATCTCTTTTTTCCCTTTTTTGTATCTGTATAAAGGGGGTTGGGCAAGATAGACATAACCTTTTTCTATTATATTTTTTAAATATCTGAAGAAAAATGTCAAAAGCAGTGTCTGAATATGGCTTCCGTCGATATCGGCGTCCGTCATTATGATGATTTTGTGGTATCTTAATTTTTCTTCGTTAAAGTCATCTCCGATTCCGCATCCCATTGCGGTTATCATATTGATAATCTCTTCTGATTTGAGTATCTTGTCTATTCTGCTCTTCTCTACATTTAAAATTTTTCCTTTTAGAGGTAAAATAGCCTGAAAAACTCTGTCTCTTCCCTGTTTTGCGGATCCTCCGGCGCTGTCTCCCTCAACCAGATATATTTCGCTGATTGTTGCATCTTTGCTCTGGCAGTCTGCCAGTTTTCCCGGAAGTGTTCCCACACTCATCGCATCTTTTCTTCTTGTAAGCTCTCTTGCCTTTTTGGCGGCTTCTCTTCCTCTTGCAGCCATTAGAGCTTTGTTCATGATGGCTTTTGCTTCTAACGGATTTTCTTCAAAATATTTATTTAGTGTCTCATTTGTTGCTTTTTGAACAATCGGTTTTACATACGAACTTCCCAGTTTTCCTTTTGTCTGTCCTTCAAATTGCGGTTCGGGAACTTTGACACTGACTACAACTATCAGTCCTTCCCTTACATCTTCTCCGGATATTTTTGTGTCTTTCTCTTTTTGGGAAGCATTCTTTTGGGTATATTTTACTATCGCTTTTGTAAGTCCTGCTCTAAAACCGCTCTCATGGGTACCTCCGTCGGGAGTTCTTATGTTGTTTACAAAGGAGTAGAGTACTTCATTGTAGGTTGTGTTGTATAAGAGGGCTATATCTATCTCTATATCTTCTATTTTCTGTTTAAAATGTATTGGTTTGCAGATTGCTTCTTGTTTGTTCAGGTTTTCGACAAATTGTGTCAAACCTCCTTCAAAATGGTAATTTTCCTCTTTTTGCAGTTTTATATCTTTGAAACGGATACTGATTGAGGGATTTAGATATGCCAGTTCTTTAAATCTTTTTGAGAGGATATCAAAACTAAATTCCGTTGTTTCAAATATCTTATCATCTGGCCAAAATTCTATTTTTGTTCCTGTCCTGTTTGTTGTTCCTATAGCTTCAAGATCAGTTGTCGGGATACCTTTTTCAAACTCCTGTCTGTAAATTTTTCCTTCTCTTTTTATCTCCAGTATCAGTTTTTTTGAAAGAGCATTTACTACCGATACACCGACTCCGTGCAGACCGCCTGATACTTTGTATGTATCTTTGTCAAATTTTCCTCCTGCGTGTAAAACTGTCAGTACGACTGTTGCTGCGGGTATTTTTTCGGTCGGATGCATATCTGTGGGGATTCCTCTTCCGTTATCCGATATTATTGCCGATCCCTCTTCTGTCAGTTCTACGGATATGTTGTTGCAGTATCCCGCCATTGCTTCATCGATAGAGTTGTCCACTACTTCATAGATTAGATGGTGAAGACCGTTTACGCTTGTATCTCCTATATACATTCCCGGTCTTTTTCTTACGGCTTCGAGTCCTTTTAGTACTTTAATATTTTGTGCATTGTATTTTGTCATTATCTCTCCAGTTTTTTTCTTTTAGATTATAGCACTATTGGCATCATAATAGTAATAAAATTTTCACTTTTTAACATAAAAGGAAGTTCCGGGTCATTTAGTTTAAGTTCAAATTCATTTTTGTCTATATGGGTCAGAAAATCCAACAGATGTCTTGCATTTGTTGTTATGTGCATATCCTCTTCTATTCCTGTTTGAAATTCTATCTCTGTTTTTGCTTCCACATTCTCTTCATTTAGACTTTCAAATATTATAGAAGAGGGGTTGAATATTATTTTTATCTCGTTTGATATGATTGATACCTGTTTTATACTGTCTATCATCTGTTCTCTGTTTAGTTTTATCGTATGGCTTATACTTTGTGGCACTATTCTTTCGTAGTTTGGATATTGTCCGTTTATAAGTTTTGTAAAAAATGTGAAGTCCGAAGATTTTGCTATCAGCGTGTTTTCGTCATAGTGTATATCTATCTCGTCAAAGAAAAGTTTTTGTATGTTGTTTATGGCCTTTTTGGGTATGATTATTGACAGAGGTTTGCTGTTTTCTCTTTTTACTTCCACTATGGAGAGTCTTTTTGTATCTGTTGCCACAAAATCTATCCGGTTCTTTTTTATGTTTATCAATGCTCCGTTTAGTTCGTATTTTGGATTGTTGGTATCTATCGAAGGAGCTATCTTTTTGATTGATCTTATAAGTGTTTGGTTGTCTATTTCAAATTTTGCTTTGTTTTTTGTTGTAGGGAAAAGAGGATATTCGTTTGGATTGAACATCGGAAGTTTGAATTTGGAGTGTTGTTGGGTTATATGCAGATAGTTGTCTGTTGTTCTTAATTCTACATCTTCATCTTTTAGTATTTTTATGATATCTAGTATCTTTTTTCCGTTTGCCGTTGCTTTTCCGCTCTCTTTTATTTTGATGTTTGAGCTTTTTATAGATATTCCGCTCTCTTTGTCGGTTGCTTTTATATCTATATTTTCATTGTTTACATCTATCAGTATATGGGATGTTATCTGGCTTAGATCTTTTTTCTCTATAAAATTTTGTGTATGTAAAAGAATATTTTCTAGTACATTTTTGTTTATGTATGCCTCCATCTTTTTTTCCTTTTTATTTTATAATAATATAGTAATAGTAGTAGTTTTGGTTGAAATTGTGAAAACTCTCTTTTGTTTCCTTTTTTCGGTCATTTTTTTGCGTTTTTGTTTGTGAATTTTTTGTATTTCTTTTCACATTTTTCTCTTTTTCTTTTTTTCATGTCGATAAAATTTTGTTTTTCAGCTCTTCCACTTTCAGTTTGAAGTTTTCATCGCTGTTTATAATTTCGTTTATTTTTTTCATATTGTGTGAGACTGCCGTGTGATCTTTCATTCCAAAGTATGATGCAAG
The DNA here is from genome assembly GCA_964450755.1 of uncultured Campylobacterales bacterium. Classification (GTDB taxonomy): domain Bacteria; phylum Campylobacterota; class Campylobacteria; order Campylobacterales; family JAADDG01; genus JAADDG01. The sequence goes on along the minus strand of CAYVDJ010000037.1, from coordinate 17,449 downwards.
TGTCGGCATGGAGTTGTGTGTCAGTGTTCTTGCTAAGTATATTCCTATTCTTCTTGCCTCCACTATGTTTTTGCTTCTTTTTTTTGATTTTATATCGCTTGATTTGATATTTAGCTCTTTGGATATGATGTTTATTATATCGTGCAGTTGTATATTTTTTTTCTGCTCTTTTATCTGCTCTTTCATAACATTTTTTGCAAATTCAACCGTTATATCCTGATGCATCAAAGATGCGTAGGCATTGAGATTGATTATTGCGCTTTCTATCTCTCTTATGTTGTTTCCCATATATGAGGCTATATAGTTGATTACCTCGTTGTTTAGGTAGATTCCGTCTAATTCGCATTTCTTTTTTATGATTGCTATTTTTGTTTCAAGCTCCGGCGGATGAATATCTGCTATCAGCCCCCATTCAAATCTGCTTTGCAGTCTCTCTTCGAGACCGGCTATCTTTTTTGGCGGTTTGTCTGCTGTTAAAACTATCTGTTTTTTGTTTGAATAGAGTTCGTTAAAGGTGTGAAAAAACTCTTCTTGAGTCTGTATCTTGTTTGATAGAAACTGTATATCATCTATGAGAAGGAGATCACATGCTCTGTATTTTTCTCTGAATCTGTCCATTGTCTGGTTTCTTAGATTGTATGTGAAGTCGTTCATAAACTGTTCTATCGTCGTGTATATGACATTGAGATTATTATTTAGCGCATAGTTCCCCACTGCCTGTATAAGATGCGTTTTTCCAAGTCCGGTCGGTCCGTATATGAATACCGGATTATATACAATTGCCGGTTTTTGCGCTATCGATTTTGCCGCTGTGAATGCGTACTGGTTTGAGCTTCCCACGACGAAGCTGTCAAATGTATATGACGGGTTTAGGATTGTGCTTTTTATTCTTTGTGGTTGTGTTGTTATATTCTCTTTTGTTGAGTTGATGTTGCTAACGGGCAGAGAGTTTTTTTTCTGTATTACGACTTCTGGTTTTTTGCCCGTTTTTATCTCGTATATATGTGCTATTTTTTCGGCATATTTTGTTTTTATCCAGTTTGCTATAAGCGTATTTGGCGCTTCAAATACTATATAGTCTGATTTTGATATTTTTTCTTTGAACGATATCTGTTTGATATATCGTTTGTATTCAAGAGGCGATATCTCTTTTTTCAGTAAATTTAAAACATCATCTGAGAGCAAATATTTTTCTCCGTTCACATTGTGAATTAGTATGTGAATATTTTATCGAAAATTATTTAAATTGTATGTTAAAAAAGCTATTTATTACGATAAAATAGCTTTTCACTTAGTGAAAAAGATGTGAATAATCATCATAAAAGAGGAGAAAAGCGTGTGAAAATACTGGGAATAGATCCGGGAAGCAGAAATTTGGGATATGCATTTATTCACAAAAAAGAGGGTAGATTGTTTTTGGAAGAGGCCGGTTTGATCAGGATAAAAGAGAGAGAGTTAAAGTATCAGATTAGTGAACTGTGTGAGGGGATCGATACGATTTTATCCTCTTTTTCGGTTGATGATATTGCTGTTGAGGATATATTTTTTGCCTATAATCCCAAAACCGTTATAAAACTTGCACAATTTCGGGGTGCTTTGATGTTGAAAATTTTACAGGTGCACGGTGATTTTTACGAATATACTCCTTTGCAGGTAAAAAGGGCGCTGACAGGAAGAGCCAAGGCGGGTAAAGAGCAGGTTGCTTTTATGGTCAGAAGTATTCTTGGAATAAAAGGGGAGATAAAGCCGTTTGATATTACAGATGCCATGGCGGTTGCCATTACACACTCCCAAAGGATTAAAGGTTTGTGAAATCCTTAAAGAGGTATTGATGTTCTGCCGGAATTTCATTGTAAATATTAAAAGCTAGTTCTCTGATCTCCCAAAGGGCGCTTTTGCTGCTTCTTAGATTTAAAAAATTTTGAAGACTTCTTGCATTGATCGTCCATGTAAGTTCTGTTTTGTAACATTCTGGAAGAGAGTATTTTGCATAATCGTTGGATATGCCGCTTTTTAAAATTTTTCTTATGTTCTCAAGCGCTTTTATACTCATCTCATCAACCATATCTATTTTGGTTAAAACTATATATTTTTCGGCTCTCTTTTTGTCTTTGATCGTGAAAGAGTCCTCTTTTTTAAGCTCTTTTAGCGTATATCTGGTTGATTTTACGGACAGTGATGCGATTCTGTGCCGTGCCAACTCCTGAAGACATGCTCTGCTTATGCCTTTTATATAAAACGAGTAAACAAGATGTTCGAGTGTTGAGGAGTGTTTGAATTTGTTTCCTACTCTCTCTATCAACTCTTTGTCTTTTTCTCCTCCGTTATCGCTTTTGTCAAAACTTTGCCAACATGTTCTTATAGCGTTGGAACATACGCTTAGAGGAGTGTTGTGCAAAAGTGTTACTTTCATAGAGTATCCTTATTTTGTGAAGATAGTCATTATAACATAAATTTATTAGAGATGCTCTATAGTTAATTTTAAAGTTAAAATGATATAATCTACCCTCATTTTAAAATTATCAGGAGAGAATAGATGGGTAAATATAAAGAATTAAATAATTCAAATTTCAATGACACTATTAAAAATGGTGTTTCAGTAGTGGATTTCTGGGCGCCTTGGTGCGGACCTTGTAGAATGATAGCTCCGATTATCGAAGAGCTTGCAGATGATTATGAAGGAAAAGCGAATATCTGTAAAGTAAATACGGATGTGGAGCAGGATATTGCGATTCAGTATGGTATCAGATCGATTCCTACACTTCTTTTCTTCAAAGACGGTGAGCTTGTAGATCAGATGATAGGTGCTGCCGGTAAACAGGTTATCGCACAAAAGATAGACGCACTTTTATCATAAAAGGGTTATGAAAATCAAAAAAGGGAGAAATTTTTTCTCCCTTAATTATCTCTTTGCCTCATTTTTCGGAGCTCTTATGATAGCTCTCTCTTTTGCTTACTTTAACTACAAATTTTCAGAATATAAATTTATTGATTTTAATAAATGGATTTTTTATAAAAAAAAGGATATATTTACTCCTAAATATGAAAAGTATCTTGTTTTGGTATATAGTTCCAATCAGATAGGTCTTGATAAAGTGCTAAAAGGGTTGAAAACAAAATTTCCTGTTTTGGCGGTGGATCTGTACCAAAAAAGATTTGAGAGCAATGAGAGTGTTGTTTGTATAACAAGCGGAATTAATACAATCTTGAAGTTTGTTCAGAGATTTAATGTTTATGAAGTGCCTTCTGTTTTTTTTATCAAAAAAGAGAGGAAAATGCTTTATAAGCAGGACAGCATGATAAATATTTTAGAGTAGAGGAGGGTTTTATATGTTGGATTTGGCAATTGTCGGAGGAGGACCGGCGGGACTTACCGCGGGACTTTATGCCACAAGAGGCGGTTTAAAAAATGTTGTTATGTATGAAAAGGGTATGCCCGGCGGTCAGATCACCCAAAGCAGTGAGGTAGAAAACTATCCGGGAATCGAAAAGATAGTTACGGGTATGGAGCTTATGGAGCCTTGGCCTAAACAGTGTATGAGATACGGTTTAAAACATGATATGTCCGAAGTACTCAGAGTAGAAAAAGTCAAAGATTATTTTAAAATTATTTTAAATGACGGTAGAGAGGAAGAGGCTTTAAGCGTTATTGTCTGTACCGGGAGTACTCCCAAAAAAGCCGGATTTGAAGGTGAAGATGAGTTTTTCGGAAGAGGTGTCAGCACATGTGCCACCTGCGACGGTTTTTTTTACAAGGATAAAGAGGTTGCAATTTTGGGTGGAGGAGATACCGCTTTGGAAGAGGCTTTGTATCTTGCCAATATCTGTTCCAAAGTTTATCTGATACACAGAAGGGATAAATTCAGAGCTTCCCCCTCTACCGTAGAGAGGGTAAAAAAGAGTGATAAGATAGAGTTTGTTTTAAATTCAAAAGTGAAAAAAGTTTACGGATCCGCCATGGGGGTGGAAGGTGTTATTACTGTTGGCAATGACGGCAGTGAGAGAGATATAAAGGTTCCTGGAATTTTTGTTTTTGTCGGAATGGATGTAAACAATGAGGTTTTAAAACAAAAAGATGGTTCTTTTTTATGTGAAGTCAATCAATGGGGACAGGTTGTTGTAGATCTTGGTATGCAGACAGATATCGAAGGTCTTTTTGCTGCCGGAGATATCAGGATAGAAGCGCCAAGACAGGTTGTCTGTGCCGCTTCGGACGGTGCAACGGCAGCGCTTAGGGTTATATCATACATAGAACACAAAAAAGGATAAAGATGTTAAAAGTCGGAATTCACGGATCAACCGGAAGAGTTGGCTCTTTGCTTATAAAAAATATTTCAAATGACAAAGATCTGAAAATAACAGTTTTACATGCCATAGAGGAGTTTAGTACTCCTTTAAATCTCGGTGAAGAGGTTATTATAACCAATGATGCGGCTGTTTTACTGGAAAATTGTGATGTTGTTATAGATTTTTCTCTTCCTGCGGGAACGGAAAAGCTTTTAGAGACTCTTCTTGAGGGATATTCCACTCCTTTGGTTATAGGCACTACCGGATTGTCGGTTCATCAGTATAATCTTTTAAGAGAGGCATCTGTAAAAGTACCTATCCTGTATGCGACAAATATGTCTTTGGGTGTGGCGGTTTTAAACAAGATAGTCTCTCTTGTTTCAAGCTCTTTGGAAAATTTTGATATAGAGATAGTAGAACAGCACCACAGATACAAAAAAGATGCTCCAAGCGGTACTGCTTTGACACTGGCAAAAAGTGCCGCTGATGCAAGAGGTCTTGATATAGACAAAGTAAGAGTAAGTGGCAGAAACGGTGATATAGGTGAGAGAAAAAAGGATGAAATAGCCGTCATGGCATTAAGAGGCGGGGATATAGTCGGTCGCCATACGGTGGGATTTTATAATGATGGTGAATTTTTAGAATTAAATCATACGGCAACAAGCAGAGACACTTTTGCAAAAGGTGCTATAAAAGCGGCAAAATGGGTGGTAAAACAGGATAAAGGTCTTTATAGTATTAATGACTGTTTAGGTTTAAAATAGAATAAAAAAGGAAAGAGATGTGTGCAGTTGTTGGCGTTTACAATACGCCAAATGCTTCTAAAGTTGCTTATTATGCTCTTTTTTCCATGCAGCATAGAGGTCAGGAGGCATCGGGTATAACTTCAAGTGACGGTGAAAAATTATATACGATCAAAAAGAGAGGTTTGGTAACCGAAGTATTTGATGAGAAGTCATTTCAGGTTTTGACAGGCGATATGGCGGTAGGTCACAACAGATATTCAACTGCCGGTAATGACTCTATTTTGGATGCCCAGCCGATAGTGGCAAAATATAAGCTTGGTGAAATATCAATTGTCCATAACGGTAATTTGATCAATAAAGAGGAGGTCAGACAGAAACTGATCGATGAAGGAGCGATTTTTCAATCTTTTATGGATACCGAAAATGTTATTCACCTCATAGCCAGAAGCAAAAAAGACAGGCTTCAAGACAGGATCATAGAGGCACTAAAAGAGATAAAAGGGGCATATTGCTTTTTGATCCAAAGCAGAAGTAAAATGTTTGTTATAAGAGATCGCTACGGAATCAGACCTTTGAGTATCGGAAAGCTGAAAGAGGGCGGTTATATAGTTGCAAGTGAGACATGTGCTTTTGAGCTTGTGGGAGCCGAGTTTGTCAGAGATGTAAGACCCGGAGAGATGTTGATATTTGAAAAAGATACAAAACCGGTAAGCGTACAGCTTTATGAACCGATTCCAAAACCGTGTGCTTTTGAATATATCTATTTTTCCAGACCGGACAGTATAGTGGATGGTAAAAATGTATATGAGACAAGAGTCAAGATGGGTATGGAACTTGCAAGTTCAAATAAAGTGGATGCCGATTTGGTGATACCGATACCCGATTCCGGTGTAGCGGCATCTTTGGGATATGCAAAAAAGAGCGGGATACCTTTTGAGATGGCTATTGTCAGAAATCACTATGTGGGAAGAACATTTATAGAACCTACCCAGAAGGTGAGGGATCTGAAAGTCAAATTGAAACTTTCTCCCATAAAAGAGCTTATAGAGGGCAAAAGACTTGTTGTTATAGATGACAGCATAGTAAGGGGTACAACTTCAAGACAGATAGTAAAGATCCTAAAAGAGGCAGGAGCAAAAGAGATTCATATGAGGATAGCCGCACCGCCAATCAAACACCCCTGCAAATACGGTATAGATACTCCAAGTTATGCCGAGCTTATCAGCGCAAATTTGGGTGAAGATGAGATTTGTGAATATATAGGGGCTGATTCTTTGGCATTTTTGACAATTGACGGGCTTATCAACTCACTTGGAAGAGACGGTGATTATTCTCTTGTAAGTTTTGACGGTGATTATTTTATTAAATGAGACAAATTTTAACAGCGGGAAGATATTTCAGAGAGAAGTTTGGTGAAAATGTCTATAAAATTCCGGTCAGTATGCCGGGTTTTACCTGTCCCAATATAGACGGGACTGTGGCTAAAGGGGGTTGTGTCTATTGTGAAAACGAGTCTTTCAGTCCCAATTTGAGACAGAAAACCTCTAAAAAATTCTATCTGAATCCAAATTTGGATGATAATCCTCTTTTATCCATGCAAAAAGAGCAGATAGATATTCAGTATCAAAAAACCAGAGTCAAACTTAAAAAGAAGTTTAAAGCAAAGAAATTTTTGATCTATTTTCAATCTTTTACAAATACCTATGCTCCTTATGAAACTTTAAAGACTCTTTATGGGTATGCTTTGGGAAAAGAGGATGTTACAGGGCTTAGTATAGGCACCAGAACAGACTGTGTGGATGAAAGAGTACTCTCTTATCTTTCTGATTTGTCAAAAACAAAAGAGATATGGATGGAGTATGGTATTCAATCTTTTTTTGATGAAACGATGACGGCTACAAACAGAGGGCATAGTGTTGAAAATGTTATAGAAACTATCAAAAAGACAAAATCCTACGGACTTAAAATATGCGGTCATCTGATATTTGGACTTCCGGGGGAGAGTGAGGAGATGATGCTAAAGAGTGTCAAAAAAGCTGTTGATCTTGGATTGGATTCATTGAAAATCCATCCTCTTTATGTGGTAAAAAATACGGCATTGGCGGTTGATTATATCAAAGGCAGATTTACTCCGATAGAGGAAGATAAATATATTTCAGTCTTAATTAAAGCTTTGAAAATTATTCCAAAAAATGTTATAATCCAAAGAGTAACCGCCGGTATAGGCAATGAAACTCTTTTAGCTCCGAAGTGGTGTTACTGTAAGCACAAACAGATGAAAAAAATCAGAGAAGAGTTAGAAAAAGAGGGAATATTATATTAAAGGAGGCAAGTTTATGGAAAAAGAGAATAACCCTGAGATAGAGACCAAAGAGGAAAATTCGGTAGAAAAAGAATCCAAAAATATTTCAAAAGAGAAAAAAGATGATAAATATGAGGAGATATACACTCTTGTAGATAGCTCCAAATCCATTATTGATTCTGTAGAGCAGCAGATCAAAGAGGAGATGGATAGACTGGACAAGGATATAAAAAATCTAGGAGAGCTTGAAAAGAGTATTTTAAACTCTACTCTAAAAACGAGTGAAGAGTTGTTAAAAGAGATAGGCTATGAAGAGAAGCTTTCGGATGTAGATTTTGATACTCCCTCTTTTGATTATGATAAAAAAGACAGACCTCCCGTTGTCAAAAAACCGGGCAGAGGTAAATTCTCTGCGTTTTTACTCTCTTTGGTAGGCGGTGCGGCAGTAGCGGGAGGAGTTCTTTTCTTTGTGATGAAGAAGCTTGGTATAGATTATCATACTCTTCCTTCAAAAGAGCAGTTTATAGAGATGTTCAGGTGGATTGGAGAGTTTATAGCTCCTTCAAAAGGTAATGAATATATAGGCGCTTTGGTTTTGGGTGTTGTTACTCTTTTGGTTATGTTTGTTATCTATAAAATAAAAGTTATTTTATCCGTAAATAAAAATTTGAGATTTGCCCAATCTCTTCGTGAAGAGGCGGATATGCACAAAAGCAAAAGAGAACAGAGAAAAGAGGAGATTCAAAGGACGGATGAGCATGTAAACCAGACAAGAGATATTCTGGATACCTTGAATGTTCTTTTGGATGAATACAATGCAAAATTAAAAAGAATTTTGCATATAGAAGGGGCAAAAAATTTCAATGACTATCATGAGAAATCAAAAAAAGATATAGAAGATGCCTATATGATTGCCAAAGAGGTAAGACTTATCATCGTAACTCCCGAAGAGAACGGAGGCGAACTCAATCCCGACAGTCTGGAGGTGTTAAGAGAGAGTGAAAGTCTTCTAAACAGTATGCTCCAAAAACTATATTAAACTCTCTACCGGACAAAAAAGAGAAAAGAAAGTGGGTAAGCCAAAGGTTAAAGCTCCGTCATACGAACTTCTCTCTTTTGTCTCTTCTGTTTTGGAAAAATACTCTTTACACTCTATTTGTGAGAAATCTGCATGTCCCAACAGAGCCGAATGTTTTTCAAGAAATACGGCTACTTTTATGATCATGGGAGATAAATGTACCAGAGATTGCAGATTTTGTTCGGTAACTTTTGCAAAACCGGACAGAACAGATCAAAATGAATATAAAAATATTGCAAAGGCTGTAAAAGAGCTGAATCTGAAATATGTGGTAATAACTTCTGTTGATAGAGATGATCTGAAGGATTTGGGAGTATCCTCTTTTGTAAAAAGTGTCTGTGAGATAAAAAAGAGAGACAGAAATATCAAAATAGAACTTTTAACGCCTGATTTTAAGGCAAGAGAGGAGTTGTTGGATATAATTATCTCCTCAAAGCCCTATAAACTTGCCCATAATATAGAGACGGTAAAAAGAGTTTCAAAAAAGGTTATGCCTCAATGCAATTATGAGAAAAGTCTGAAGGTATTAAGATATTATGCAAAGAGCGGTATTTTGACAAAATCATCTTTAATGGTGGGATTGGGAGAAAAAAGAGAGGAGATTTTTGAAACTCTGGATGATCTTTTAAAAGCCGGTGTCAGACAGATAACAATAGGTCAATATCTCTCTCCCTCTTCAAATCACTGTCCCGTTTGTAAATATTATACTGAGGATGAATTTGCCAAACTGAAAGAAAAAGCGTTAAAAATGGGGTTTGAAGCCGTACAGAGCGGTGTTTTGGTCAGAAGTTCCTATTATGCGGATAAGTTATAGATGAAATTTATAGACAGGGATCTTATATCTTATGACAAAGCTCTTTTACTAATGGAACAGTTGATGCAAAAAGCTTCTGAAGAAAAAGATGATTTTATACTTTTTTGCAGACACCATGAAGTCTTTACTGTCGGAAGTGATAAGAGTGATTTTAAAATCAAAGCTGTCAAAACGGACAGAGGAGGTTCCATCACCTATCATGATGAGGGACAGCTTATGATCTATTTTATCGTTCATGTCCCGTATCCTGCCAAATTTTATAAAGCGGTTTTGAATATTTTAGGCGATTTTTTCAGAAGATATGATAAAAGGATCTGTTATGATAAAAAACGCCCCGGTTTTTATATAAAAAACAGAAAAATAGCATCTTTGGGATTTCGTTATAAAAACGGCATATCAAAACATGGAGTTGCCATAAATCTTTTCACCGATTTGGAAAAATTCAATACAATAAATCCGTGTGATCTAGATGGTATAGAGGCAACATCTATGAGAAAAGAGGGATATGAGATATCTGTGGAAGAAGCCAAAAAGCAGATAAAAGATCTGGTGACCCATAGGAGACTCGAACTCCTGTTACCGGCGTGAGAGGCCGGTGTCCTAACCGCTAGACGAATGGGCCGTTCTTTTGTAAGTTGAAATATTAGCCCAATTTTACTTAAAAAAGGGTAAAATAGATATAAAAAAGGCTCTGTTATGCGCTATGTAATATATATACTGTTTTTGACTCTTTTTGTCGGATGCGCTCCAAAAGTGCAGATAGAAAAATCTCAAAGTTATCTTGTAACTTTTAAAACAAAAAAATTTGCCTACCGTGATACGGGCTTTTTAAAAAAGGCAGACGGATATCTGAATCTTCAGATATTTGCTATGGGAAATCTGCTTATGAATCTGACTCTTGATAAAAGAGATGACAGAGTCTGTATCAACAGATACTGTTTTGACAAAGATGTTTTCAATCAGACCTATTTAAGCAGATATTATCCACATGATATTTTAGAAAATATTTTAAATTCAAGAGCCATATTTAAAGGTAAAAATCTAAAAGAGACAAAAAGAGGATTTATCCAAAAAATAAAAAAAAGTAAAAAGTATGATATAAAATATATCGTAACGGACAAAAGAATCTTTTTTAAAGATACCCTAAACAAGATCATTGTCTCTTTGAAATCTTTATGAGATCAAACCTCCTGCAATTTTTAGATAATCCTTGTCTTCATCTTTGATATAGCCGTGTCTTATCAGAAAATCGATGATGACAAGATTGCAGTTTTGTTTAAACTCTCTGCCTCTTTTGACTATATCTGCAACCTCTTTTATATCCATCAGATAAAACTCTTCAACCTCTCCGTCTGTGCATTTTGGTATAAAATCAGGAGGCAGTTGCAGATCATAGCAGTATATGATATCTCTTTTGCCTCCTAATGTATATTCGTGTCTGTAACTTATAAATCCTGTACTTTTGGCTTTCATGGCTGTTTTTAGATCCATTCCCGCCTCTTCGTAACACTCTTTTTGCAGATTTTCTCTAAGTCCCACACCGTATGGCAATCCTCCCGCCACAAGATGATCCAGCTTACCGGCTTCATATCCTTTTGTATATGATCGTCTTGCGATCCACATTTTCATACCATCTTTTGTTTTGACATATCCGTTTAAATGCTGTCCGAAAGAGGTCAAACCAAGGAGTGTAGAGATACTTCTGTCTGCAAGAGAGAGAGGTTTGGAAGTTATCTCTTCTATGACGGGATACGGCTCTTTCATATAGATATTTGTTATTCTGTCCTTATATGCCTTTTTTGCAAAAATATCAAGAGCTTCTGTTCTCTCTTTGAATGTTTTGTATTTTGGATCTATCGTGATGAAATTTTCCTTTTTCTGAAAAACAGAACTTTTTATCAGGTACTCTTCAAAATCTTCTCTTATCCAACCGACCTGCCTATCGTCCAGGATAAAAGGAATTTTATCATCTTCTCTAAAATTATTGCATATTTTTATATGCTCCAGATATCCCATCATTTCACCTCTATCTCATCACTGTTTTTGCTGTAATCGCTGATCCTTGGATCATACATCGCTTCGGTTATGATCGGAGGCATTTTGCAGATGCCTTTTGATACTACTCTCATAGGAGTAAAAAAGAGGATAGTGTTTTTTACTCTTCTTTTGCTTTTTGTTTTTCTGTCATAAAAAACAACAGGTCTGTTCAGATCCAAAAATGTCAAAATCCGATCATCTCTTATATCCACACTTTGGGGATAAAAGTTTTTGCTGTTTCTTACATTGGGAGACCTCATACTTTCGCCCAATCTTTCGTTTACTATCTCAAAACAGGAGGGTATTCTTTCGTTTATAACGACATTTTCTATCGCCTCTTTGCTTTGGACGATCACTTTTGAGTAGATGAGATCTCCTTGTTTTAGATTTTTTATATTTATCTTTTTGCCCTTTTCGTTTACAAATTCTCTGTAAATATTCAGTTTTTTATCAAATTTTTTGTTAGGGGCATCTGTTTTTAACGGTAGGTATCCCGATATCTGCAAGTCATAGTTGAAATGTTTTCCCTCTATCTCTATTTTATTGTTTTTTAGCATCTCAAAAACAGTTGTCGGTTTTTTTATCTCTCTTTTTTTGCCGTTTAATGAAAGCAAAACTTTCATCTCTCCCTCTTTTGCATCTTTGTAGTAAAGAGCCATTGCGCGAAGAGCGAAGGCTTTATCCTGTGTGCAGTAGAGATGTTCAAAGGATTTTGCCGTTTTTTCAAGAAGCCTGTAAGCTTGTTTGTCCTTTTTGAAATGTCTGATATGCAGATAAAGAGCAAATGCAAGATCTCTTGTTTTTGAGTAAAAATCTCCTCCCGTCTCCCTCTCATTTGGAAGAGAGTTATAATCAAAGGCTTCAATTTCTGATAAAACTTTTTTCATCTGAGTATTCAAAGCGGCATTTTTCAACATTGCAGCCATCATATACAAAGAGGGAAGAGTATTTTTGTAAAAATTGTTATCATACATCATATTCAGCGTTGAGAGCGGGAGTCTGTTTTCATTGGATAAAAGATAGGCGGCATAAATGCGATCAAATTTTGAGTATTTTATGCGGTCATACTCTCTGCCTCTTATGGCTATTTCTCCAAGAGCCTTGTAAAGTCTCTCCATCATCTTTTGGGGAACTTCAAAGCCCTCTTTTTTCAAAGAAATCAGCACATCAGAGGCATAGATCGAAGCGTAGGGATTTATCTTTGCATCTCTCCAGTAGGCAAAATCCCCGTTTGGAATCTGAAGAGTCATCAGTTTTAATATACCCTCTTTGATAAAGATATCTCTGTCTTTTAAAAGCTCTTTTGAATACTCATCATCACCCAGAAAATCTTTGGCATACAAAAGAGCAAGGAGTCTTGAGCTTACCTGCTCCGCACATCCGTAGGGATAGTTTATCAAATCGCCTGTTTTTCCTTTTATCCTTGCTTTGTATGTTTTGTCAAGAGTGATTTTGACTTTTGCTCCCGGATTTTTGAGATACTCTTTTGGTATAACTATCTCAACCTTTTTATCACTCTCTCCCGTATATACTTTGGTTTGCAGAGAATCGGGAGAGATTATCGGAAGTTCCACTTTGTGGAAAAACTCTTTGTCTTTGTAAGAGGCACTCACTTTTACCTCTCCTTTTCCCAATCCGTTTGCAAAGAGTGTTGTTTGTATGACTTTGGAACTCTTCTTTGGTATCGTGATCGTGTCGGGGATAAAAGAGAGAGATATATTTTTGGAACTCTCTATCTGCATTTTCAGAGTCAAATCATCTTTTGTCGTATTGAAAACTCTGATTGGAACAGCTATTTTGTCTTTGTTGTTCAGAAAAAGAGGATAGATGGGTTTTATGATAATTTCATCTTTTATGATCAGATCTTTGCTTGTTGCTCCTGTTTTATCTTTTGTAAAAGCTATAACCGCTATTTTGGCTTTGCCGTTAAAAGGCGGGATTTTGAGATCTGTTTTTACAATGCCATCTTTGTCGCTTTTTAAAAGCCCCGACCAGTACATAAAAGGTTTTACCCTTTTTGCGTCGGTATCGGGTGTTTGATGTTTTCTTGACATCATCATCTCGTCAGCCTCTCCCGAACCGAATTTCAGTATTTTTCCCTCTGTCAGATAGTGCATCACTTTTTGATAAAGATCATAAAGAGCTGTTTTCTCTTGTGGAATTGTTATAAAAAAGTCAAAAGGAGACGGTGGTTTTTGATCTATGATCTGTAAAATTCCCTCATCCACGACAGATACCAAAACATTTGCCAAAGGAGCGGTTTTTATCTCTATGGAGACGGTTTTGTTTGATTTTGAAAATGAAGGAGATTTTATAACAGGTTTCAGTCTGTGTCGGGTGAGATCGGGTTTGATAAAAACAGAGTTTCTTGCTCTAAACGGTATCAAAACAGAAGGAGTATCGGTAGCTCTGATAGCGTTTACATGCAGATAAACACCCTCTTTTAGATCAAAATCAAGAGGGATATCAACTGTTGCGCTTCCTTTTTGGATATAGAGTGTTTTATGCCAAAGTACTCTATCACCCTCTATCGTAAACAGAACTCTTGCTTTTAAAAGAGGTGATTTGACAGAAACTTTTAAAATATCTCCTTTTTTGTAAAGTTTTTTGGGGATATCTATCTGCACCTTTTTTAGATCATCGCTTGGAGAGATGTTTGTATAGTCCCATCCTCCGACGCCAAACTCCTTTATCGCGCTGTGTCCTCCAAGTCTGTCATAAACCTCTATGAGATAATCTCCGCTCTCATCAATTCTCTTTTTCAGAGGCTCACCGGTTGTTATCTCAAAATCCTCCATATTCTCATACTCTTTTTCCCACTGGTAAAATCCCCTTTCGTTGTATGCGTATCTCCAGATGATCTTTTTTAGGACGGCATTTAGAACTCTCTTTTGGTTTTTACCGCTGAGAGGATCCAAAAGAGCGGAATTTATCGTTATCTCTTCCCCTTTTTGGATGAAATCTTTATCGATAAAGACTCCCACAAGTTTTTTGTAGGGATAGATATCGATACTTTTGTATTCTGTTACTTCCGATCCGTTGTCAAATACGCTTACGGCAATTTGCGCTTTTAGGATGGATGGCGGTTTTTGGGTGATATTCAGAGGGAAAATGACCTTTGCTTTTCCCTTCTCATTTAGAAAAAGATTTTTGGTCATATCAAGATAACTCACCTCGTTTTCCTCTTCCAAAAGAGAGTTTGTAAATGAGTAGTTTTCATATTTTCTGTTTTTATACTCTTTTGCAACGGCGGTAACTCTTATCTGGGCTGGTAATTTTGAGGCGGCGGCGCCAAAAAGATAAGAGGAGGAGATTTCCACTTCCAAAGGTTCATCTTTTTGATAGATCTCCTTTTTCAGTTTTATACTGTTTTTGATATTTTGCGGTAAAAATGACTCTACAAAAAAGCTTTTTGTTCCTATGCTTCTCTTATCAAGAGAGATATCTATCCTGTATCTTCCGGTTTTGAAAAATTTGGGGATTTTTAGTGAAAATTCGATAGCTCCGTTTTTATCGCTTTTGTGAATGTTTTTGTAGATCGTCTTAAAATCGGGGGATGTGATTTTCAGTTTTAGAGGGAGATTTGGAATGGAGTTAAACTTTTTGTCTTTGATCACGATAAGAGTTTTCAAAGTTCCGCCCGGACGGATAAGTCTGCTTTGGATATATATCCATGCTTTGTAATTTTCATAAATGGAGCTTTCAAAGGGCAGAGTAACTTCGTTTAGGGATTCGTTTAAAACCAGAAAGTTTTTATCATCTTTGCTCTCTACGACAACAAGATGAGGCATCTCTTTTGCAAGTGCCTCTTTTTTGATGATACAGATACCGTTTTCATCCGTTTGTCCGGAAGCTATGAGAGTGTTTTTTATGGAAAAAAGTTTCACTTTCGCATCTTTGACGGCTGTGGTGTCGCTTAGTTTTGCTGTCGATATGAAAGCTTGATCATTGCTTATCTTGGCGCTTATGCCGATATCGCTCAAAAAAACGACCTTTTTTGCGTAAATTTTCTCATTGCGAAAAATGATCCTGAAAATCCCGCTTTTGTAATTGCTCACAATTTCGTTCAGTCTGATCTTCTGCTTTGTAAATCTGTTTTTCTTATTTGACAAAATCACCTTTTTTGAGAAGATCTCCACTCCAAAATCAGAGATCGCCTCCTCATCGGCATCTTTGAAATTTGTAAAATATCTGTAATTTTGTTCTGGAATCTTTTCGATAATGATAGTTACACTGTCCAGATTGACACTTTTGAAACCTATCTCGCCTTTTTGGGAGAGATAGGGCTTTTTGTTCTCAAAGATAACGGCGCTTTTTCTGTCTCCCATCTTTACTTTAAATGTTATATCTTTTCTCAACTGATATCTGTAACTGTCTTTTAACCCTTTTTTCAGGGTAATCGTATATGTTTTATCAGGCTCAAAATCCCCGATAACATCGATATATGAGACGCTGTTGTCGTTTAGATTGTACTTTTCTCTCTCTTTGTATCCTATATATCTGCTGTTGGTTGTATGAAAATTTTTGACTCCTTTTATAAAAAGGTAGGATTTTAACGGAGTTTCGTCGTTGTATATGTATCCGGCAAGATAGAGTCTAAAACCTATCTCTCCGTTATCGAGAGCCAGAAATCTCGGTTTGTCATAAATCGGCATCGATTTTCTCTTTTTGTCCAAAACGAAAGGTTTTTCATCTTTTTTGAAACTCTTTGATACTTTTTTTGAGAGTTTTTTACCGCTTTGATTTTTTAAAGAGTCATCTATGACAACCTCTATCTCTTCATCTGCCACATTCTCTTTTATCCTTGCCAAAAATACTCTGCTTTGCTCATCCGTATCGAGAACAAAAGAGAGCTTTACTTTTGCAAGATTTATCTTTTTGAAGATTTTCAAAGAGTTTTGAAGAGAATTTTTATCAACTTTGTCATTAAACTCCACTCTTATAGTTCCTTCGTCAAAATAGCGTATATCTTTCAGCGCAAAAGGTTTTGTTGAAAATGCAAAAGGATAAGAGAGCGGTTTTTGGAGTCGGCACTCGTAAGTCTGGGAGGCTTTCAAAGGTTTCAAAGGGAGTATCTTTATCCTGTCGGCTTCCTCATACTCAAAAGCGGCTTTTATAAAAGGGGTGCATTTTATAATCTCTTTGTGCGTAAAAGAGCCTGTTTTGTCGCGTTTGAAAAGAGGTTTTGAGAGTTTCACACCGATACTTTTTATATCCGTGGAAACTTTCCCATCTCCCAAAAGAGATAACTGCAAATTTTGCCCCGCAAAACATAGGTCTAAAATAACCGTTGTAAGTAAAAAAATCCTTTTAAACATTTTATCTCCTTTGAGTGGGGATTTTCTTTAACTATACTGAAAAACAGCTTAAAATATCAAGAAACAATGTCTAAACTGATTTTGATGAAATTTAAAGCATTTTGGAGCGTTTGAAAATCAAATATCGGGTCATTATTCAATGTTGGTAGAAAAAATGAAAAGCATGGGAGCGACGGATTAGTCTCAATCCCCTTAAAATCGGGTCATTATTCAATAGTAGCTTTCTTGGTATTTTAAAAGATATATTGTGAAAAAATACCAAAAATTTCTACCATCAATTTTATTTAGAAAAACACTTAACAATGGGTTTTTAAAGAGCTTTTTCAAATGGGTCAAATTTGAAAAAAAAGGAGCAAAAACCCTGCAATTTACCATTTTTGACCATTTTGAAAAGTCATTTTTTTGTATAAAGAATTATATAACAAAAAAAATAAAAAAATACTTTAGATTAATACTAAATTAAATAATCTTAATATAAAATAATTTCATGAAAAAGAATTTATTTATTACTCAAAAAGCTAAAATTACAAGAGAATCTTATCAAATAAAAATCTCAACAGAGGAAAATACAAAAAAATTTCCGATTTCACTTATAAACAATCTGTATCTGTTTGGAAAAACCGAAATAAACAGAGCTACAAAAAATTTTCTTTTAAGTAAAAATATAGATATATATTTTCTTTCATACAGCGGAAAACTACAAGGGATTTTAACTAACACTATTTTTAACTGACCTTACACACTATATCGTATCCATAGTAAAGAGAGAAAGTATCTAATGCAAGGCGGTTGTTTTTTAGCATAGCCAAAGCTATGGTGAAAGACAACCAACGAAGCAGTAGGTACTTTATCTCTTTATCCGAAGGA
>CAYVDJ010000036.1:0-9548 GCA_964450755.1 uncultured Campylobacterales bacterium | reverse complement strand
TGTCTTGCTTGGGAATTTGTCATCACTGTATTTGACAGCTCTTACAACGGTTGTTTTATCTATCACTAAAGGATCACTGTAAAGAGTGGAACTCTCTGTCGGAATGGAGCCGTCAAGAGTATAATAGACTTTATCGTTTCCGGAAATATTTTCAAATGAAAGAGTTATATTGTCTCCATAAAATCCGCTTTCTTTGCTAAAAGTCGGATTATCAGCACGGTTCAATACTTTTAATCCATTGTTATTTGGATCTTTTGGAGTAGGAAGCATATAAATAGTTTCATTTTCATTGCCTGGAGATCTGCCAAAAGAGATATCGGAGGTTTGCTCTTTGAAACTTAGATAATCAACCACATCTCCGCTTGGATCAAACAAAACAACACTTTCACCTTTGGAAGAGAGTTTGAAGTTGGTATGAATATCATTCAAAGTTTTGTTCTCATCATCCGCCCAGATGAGCATATAGCCTTTTGGAGCTATAATCGTACCTTCTGGAAACTGATATTTTTTCTCTCCTATCTCATCACTTATATAGTAACCGCTTAGATTTACATCTGTGTTTTCATTATTGACAATCTCTATCCAGTCGGAAAAATTAAAAAAATCATTGTCATAAGCTGTTTTCGTATTTGCTGCCATTAATTCGTTTATTTTGATATCAGCGCTGTAATCGCCCAGAAAATTTTTGGTTATTCGTCCAAATTCCGCCGATTCCAAAAAGGCATCGACCACATATTGACGGGTTGCTCCCTCTTTTTCCAACTTGTTTTTCCAGAAGTTGAATCCTTCGCTGTCAGGTTCTCTGTTCATCAGTGTCCTGTAAACAATTGTCAAAAACTGATCGTTGTTGAAATTTTTGTCTTTGAACTCTTTTGAAAAGAAAAATCCCTCCGCTATATCTTTGGCGCTTTTTTTACCGCTTTTTAGTTCACTTTTCCAATACTCTATTCCGGCTCCGTCAGCCCGTCTTCCAAGGATAAGATTGTAAAATCTCTCTATAAATGCCTCTCTCTCATCATCTTTGTTGTGAGAGAGAATTTCAAAATCCTTCTGACAAAGAGTAGTAAATTCATCAGAAAGAGCAAAACCGTAAAATATCTGATCTCTTAGTTTTCCGTGATTTTCTATCTCATTAACCCAATAGGCAAGACCTGTGGATTCGGGATCTCTGTTTAGAAGTGTTTTATATGTTCTTCTGACAAACTCCTCATTATCGAGATTTGCATCTTCCAACTCCTGACTTCTGAAAAAATCTTTTGCAACACTTGTCGCACTTGCATTTTCATACAGAAGTTTTTTTACCCAGAAGTTAAATCCCCCGCTGTCTGGAGTTCTGTTTAAAATATTTTGATATAACCTTGTAACAAAATCCTCTACCTTTTCGTTTTGTGATTTGGCATATAAACTGCCTGTTATTAAAGATAACGAAACGAAAAGCAAAAAAAACATATGTTTTATTTTTATCATTTTGACCTCTCTTATTGATAAAATATATTGTATAATTATATGCTTTTTTCTTTAGAATTTTATTAAAAAAAGTTTTATGAGTATAAGTTAAGTTGCTATTTTTATGTAAAAGTAAAATAAAATCGCCTGTTTTCAGGCGATTTTATCAGCAGTTTTTTCTGGCTTCTTTTAAAGTATCAGCTATTAAAAATGCAAGTTCCAAAGCCTGATTTGCATTGAGTCTCGGATCGCAGTGAGTGTGATATCTGTCTGCCAACTGCTCTTCTGTCAGCTGTTCTGCTCCACCTATACATTCCGTAACCTCTTTACCGGTCATCTCAAGATGGATACCTCCTGCGTAAGTACCTTCGGCTTTGTGAATGGCAAAGAAATTTTTCACCTCTTCCAATACATTGTCAAATGCTCTTGTTTTATAATTATTTGATGTTTTGATCGTATTTCCATGCATCGGATCACAGCTCCAAAGGACTTTTTTGCCCTCTCTTTGAACAGCTCTTAAAAGCGGTGCCAATCCCTCTTTGACTTTATCCGCTCCCATTCTTACGATAACATTTAATCGTCCCGGCTCATTTAGAGGATTGAGCTTGTCAATCAGTTTCAAAAGTCCGTCAGGAGATAAAGAAGGTCCGGCTTTTATACCGATAGGATTGTCTATACCTCTTAAAAATTCTACATGGGCTCCGTCTATCTGTCTGGTTCTGTCTCCTATCCACAACATGTGCGCCGAGCAGTCATACCATCTGCCTGTTATACTGTCTCTTCTTGTAAGTGCTTCCTCATAATTTAAAAGCAAAGCTTCATGAGAAGAGTAAAGGATGGTTTCTCTTATCTGAGGTGATGTTTTCGCCGTGATACCACACGCCTCCATAAAATGAAGAGCCTGGGCTATTCTGTCGGCCAAATCACTGTATCTCTCCCCTACTGCTCCCTCTCTTACAAATCCCAGATTCCATTGATGCACTTTATGCAAATCGGCATAACCCCCTCTGGCAAAAGCTCTTATGAGATTTTGTGTAGCGGCTGATTGATTGTATGCCTGAATCATCCTTTGCGGGTCAGGTACTCTTGATTCTTCATCAAATGCGATGGAGTTTATGATATCTCCTCTGTAACTTGGAAGTGTTACATCGCCGATTGTCTCTGTATCACTTGATCTTGGTTTTGCAAACTGACCGGCGATACGACCGACTTTTACAACAGGACAACCTCCGGCAAATGTCAATATAACAGACATTTGAAGCATAACTTTGAAAAAATCTCTGATATTGTCTGCATTAAATTCCGCAAAACTTTCCGCACAGTCTCCGCCTTGAAGCAAAAAGGCTCTGCCTTCTGTGGCATCTGCCAATTTTCTTCTTAGATTTCTTGCCTCCTCCGCAAAAACTAAAGGAGGATATTTGCTTAATCTGTCTTCAACTTTGTTTAACAAATCCTGATTCGGATATGTAGGACTCTGAACGGCAGGTTTCAATCTCCAGCTTGATTTGTTCCAATTACTCATTTTTGCACCTTTGATTTTTTTCGCATAATTATAGTACTTAATAGTTTTGAAGTCAAATAAATTTCGATATAATTTTAAAAAGGAGAGAGATGTTTGATATTTTCAGCGCTTTAATGGTAGGAAGTATAATTGCATTTTTACTATACAAAAATTTAAAAAAAATCACTGATAGACTAGATGTTATAGAAGATTCTTCATTTGAAATATATTCAAATTTTGCCGTAAAAGCTGAAGAGTATCTAAGAGAGATAAAAAACGATATAGAAAAAGAGGAAAAACTTTTTTTAAAGGAAAGAACGAAGAAAAAAGAGATTGCCGAAAAGTTTTTGGATCTTATAAGGGAACTTCTCTTTTTTGAAACGATTCAGGCAAAGCAGATGAAGAAGGCAGAGGCGGAAGAGAAACTTTTTGAAATTCTTTCATCTGCGGATGAGATAATAAGAAAAGAGATAAAAGAGGGAGAGAAGATAGCCGATTCTTTGAGAGAAAAACTTTTAAATGATTATGAGAAGATAAAAGATGAAATCAGATAAAAAATTTTCCATACCGCAAGAGCAGATCATAGAATTTTCCACAATAGAGGCAAAATGTGTATATCTGCCTCAAAAGCGTATGAAAATGAGTTATAAATATATAAAAAATTCTACATTTAGTTTTAACTCAGAACTTACAAAAAGAGGTTGGAGGCGTTTTGGGGAATACTATTCACGCCCCTGCTGCAATGAGTGCAGTGAATGTAAAAGTTTAAAAATAGATGTTGAAAGATTTACTTTTAAAAAATCTGTGAGAAGGGTTTTTAAAAGAAACAAAAACACCCGTATCTATATTCAAAAACCGACCATTACAACTACTCATATTGAGTTGTATGAGAAATATCACAAATTTATGAGTCAGAAAAAGGGATGGATATACAATCAGATATCACCGGCTCTTTATAACGAACTTTATGTTCAAGGTTACGGAGAATTTGGCAAAGAGATACTTTATTTTATAGACGGAAAACTAGTCGGTGTTGATCTTATAGATTTTTGTAATGACGGTATCTCTTCTGTATATTTTTATTATGATCCTGATTTTTCAAAATATTCTTTGGGCAGATACTCTATTTACCAGCAGATATTGATAGCAAAAAAATATGATTTAAAGTGGATATATTTGGGATATTATGTAAAAGACTGCAACTCTTTAAATTATAAAAGCAACTTCAAACCTCATAAAATTCTCCAGGGTCTTCCGTCATTGGAAGAGAAACCTTTATGGCTGGATGCCTAAAATTTAAAAGGTGTCCTGACTTCCAGTATAAAATCCGGTGAATCACTTGTCAGCCCGATTCCCAAAGATACATTTACAGCTTTATCCTTATTCAGTGCCCAACCCGCACCTATCTTTAACTGTGCTACATTCATCGTGGAATTTGATACTTTTGTTCTGTTACCGTCAACTGTTGAATATGAGGAAAGAGTATAGTCAAACTGAAACTGGGCATTTACTGAAAAGTTATATGAGATGGCATATCCCAAACCTCCGTTGATGCTTATCGAATCACCGGGTTCAACTTTTTGCAGTATCCGTCCGTTTACCATCTGGTTTACATCTTTTGGAACATTGTATGCGTAAGAAAAACCTCCAAATACCACACTTGGATCAATACTTTTTATAAAATTGGCTCCGGCTTTAATAGAGTAGTATCCGGTACCCAAAGGGAGTTCATTTTTCAAATCTATATCATAAGGGCTCTGTCCCGTATCTGATTTGAAACTGAGATTTACAATCATTGCCGGTCTGTTGGCAGTCTCTCGAAATATCTGATCACTCAAAGTCAAACTGATATCTCCTATACCGACTTCATCGATCAAATCCTCTTTGTTTGCTTCAACTTTTGCTCTTTGATCATGTCTGTAAATAAAAGGAACTGATATTTCAGCCTGTAAATAGTCCGTAATACCGTATCTCAAAAATACGATATCGCTTATTATATCTCTTTTTATCGATTCTATTCCAAATTGCCCCAGAGTAAGAAATACAGGATCCAAAATCGCAAAACTATCTAAAAATATCTGATTTGAAGAGTTATAGGTAAACTGAAAATCATTTTCCAATTCAAAAGTTCCCTTTTTTAAGAGTACATAATCTCTTTGAAAATGTTCCAGTACCTCTTTTGGTTGGGACTCTTTTTTTAATACATCTGCAAGTTTTTTATTTACGGAAGCTGAAAAAAGTGCAGAACCCATCACGGAAGCACTCAAACAGAGAATAAAAACTCTTTTTGTTGTAGGTAATATTTTCATAGATAGTTCCTTAATGATCTAAAATTGTTCTAAATGATTGCGCATTATAATTGAATATATAAGTACGCAATATATTTGAACTCACCCATCTCTTGTCGTCATTAGAAATAGCAAGTCTGTTTATACCTTTTCGCCTTGGTTCTATGATAAGAGCAATATTTTTATACCACATCTCTTCAAATTTATCTCTTTGCAAAATAGTATTTCCAAGTGCCGGATCAGCCAAAAACACTCTGCCCTTATAAGCTCCTCTAAAAACGACAAAATGTTTGTAATTGCCGATTGTTATAGTAACGATTGCAGGTTTTCCAAGATCTATCAGTGAATCCAAATCCAGTTTGTAACCGTTTACCTTGTATCCCAAAACATTTGACAGTTTTTTTATATCCAAAAGAGAAAAGCCTTTGTTTTCTACAATTTTTCTTTTATTTCCAAAACGAAAAAGTCCGTTTATCACCTCATTTTCCGTCAGCGGATCATTTAGATAATATTTATATACGGTTGCTGTCGCTGCCGATCCACAACTAAAATCCATTTTTTGTCTTACTAAATTTTTTGAATTGATAGTTTTTGCGGTTTTTACATGCGGATAGATTTTAAAAGAACCGAATCTGCTGCCTATCACAATAGGTACTTTAGAATATCTGTTTTCTGCATTTAAAATCATACCATAAAATAATAGAATTATAATAAAAATAGTTTTAAGATACTTTATATTATTCATTTTTTAAAGTTCTTCTATTTTTTTTGATATCTTTAAGTATATACTACATACAGCTATACTTGCAATCACGACAAATAAAAAAGATAGCGGTAACTTGACACATTCTATCAATTTAACAAGATACACTATCCAATCTCCTTCTTCTGATTAAAATTATATTGACCAACTTAAATATTTTTGCTAAAATATAGAGTAGCAAAAATATTTACATTTTTAGACTTCTTAAGCTTTCCTGCTACTATCTTAATAAAAGTCTTATGTAAATTTTTTTGTTTTTCCATCTTTACACATTCAGCAGGACCTTTTAAAAAGTCTGTGCTGAGTGTGTTTTCAAAAAGGTTTTAAAGCGGATTGTAATTGATTATTTATATTGATTCCGCCGGTAATTTTTGAATTCATAACAAATACTATATTAATCGGCACATTTACCGATGAGTTTACAGCATTGATAGGAACAAATGCATCTTTTTGAGCAAATCCGCTTATCATAAGTGAATCTACCAAATTTGTAGGCATTCCTGAATATTTAAAAAGGTTTGGATTTCCTCCGCTTAGATTGGTTGCCGTATAGTTTGGAAAAGCCAAAGAACTCTTTATAGCATCGTCCATTACCTGATAATTCAAACTAAAACCCTGCGCAGATATTTCAGACAACTCTTTATCTTCGAGTACTTCTATACTTCCTGCAAATGAGGAGATACATAACAACATAAACATTATAATAAAATAGCTAAGTTTTTTCATATCATTTCCTTTTTTTACACTACTTTGAGCAAAACTGCTAAAGCAATGCCATAAAAAGAGGGGGAAATACCCTCTTTTTAAAAGTTTGTTGCTGTTTGTACTGCAGTTTGTGTAATACTCCAATTAGTTGCTGTTTGAATATTTGCAATATTTAAACCATAGTTGACTGCACTGCCTGCTGTGTTACCCAAAATCAAGCTTGATGTATTGGTTTGTCCGTTGATTAGTTGGACTTTTCCGTTATTGTTAGCCTGTTTTTCGATATTGCCGTTGTTTGTTACATTTTGATTATGAGTTCCGCAATTTTCAGCATGTTGTGTATTTGTTTGTGTAAGTATGGAAGCACTGGTTGGTTTTCCGCTTACATCCAATATATTTGTACCGCTGTTAACCGCAGAATCTGCATTGTTGTGAGAAGCAAGTGATGACAAATTGTTTTGAGCATCTTTAACTTGAACCGCACCGTTATTGTTTTGACCGTTATCGGCACTTCCGTTTACGATAACCTGAGGAGCTTTATATTTATTAACCGCATTTTGTGTATTTGTTTGATCAATAAAGTTCAAATTCCCCGCATTTTCGATAGAAGCGATGTTTTGTCCGATATTAACCGCTGAATTTGCAGTATTTGTAAAAGCCATTCCTGAAATATCATTTTGAGCGCCGTTTACCTGAACTGCCGCATTGTTATTTTTGGCATTTACTGCTTTTTTGGCTGTTGAAACTCCCTGATATTCATATTCTCCGCCTACATTCATAGCATTTTGATTATTTACCTGAGATATTTTTATATCTCCTGTAACATCTTTTGCTTCCATAATGTTTTGAGCGATATTCTCTGCAGAATATGAGGTATTTGTAACCGCCAATCCGCTGATCTCATTTTGAGCGTTGTCATTTGCCTGAACTGAAGCACTGTTGTTTTTTTGCTCTTCGGTATTTTCACCGTTTGTTACAGTTTGCTCTATGGCAGTTTTGGCATGTTCCGCATTTTGAGAATTTTCCTGCCACAATTTAGGATTCTCTGTATCTGTTGCGTAAAGAATGTTTTGACCCACATTTTTAGCTGAAGATGCTGCATTGTCTATAGACAAAGCACTTGCTTTGCTTTGGGCATCTCCGTTTAGCTGGATAGCCGCATTGTTGTTGCTTTGTGTCATAACTGTATCTTCACTTGTAACATGTTGTACCAAAGCATTGGTATTGGATGCCTGTTGTGAATTTTTTTGTCTGAGAACAAGATCTTTTGATTTGTCAACAGTTAGAATGTTTTGCCCTTCATTGATACCTGATTTGGCAGCATTGACCATTACTGATGCTGAAGCTTCGGATTGTGCGCCGTCGCTTAGATTAACTGCACCGTTGTCATTAACCTGTTCTTTCAAAGAACCTTTGTTGGTTGTTGTCTGGATGGCATTTTTACCGTTTTTGGCAATTTGACAGTTTTTCTGTGTCAATTCACCGCTGCCGTTTGTCAAACTTGCTACATTTTGATGAGCATTGATTGCGGAAGAGGAACTGTTAACTACCTCCATTCCCTGAGCATTCTTTTGAGAATCTCCTTTTAACTCCAAAGCCTCATTATTGTTCAACTGCGAATTTGTTGTTCCGCCGTTATAGATATTTTGGATACCCTGGGCACTTACCGTGCCTAACTCAGATTCAGATAACGAACTGATTTCAGCCATTGCAACTGTAGATGAAACCATTACAGCTATCAAACCAGAAATCATTAAGCGTTTTCCTGCTACCATCTCTAACTCCTTATATTAAGATTAGGATAAGTAATCTTTACTTTCCGATATAAAATTATCACACACAATTATGCAGATTTTATGCAGAAAAGTCTGTTTTTCTACAATAAATAATAATTTTTTTTATTTCTATCCATTTTTTTTAAAAATAACATAAGTTTTAAAACTATTTAATAATTAATTTTTTTTTAATTTAACAGAATAATTACAATAACTTTTACTTTTTTAAAAAGTAAATATAATTTAAACTTTATTTCAAATGGTTTTATATATTATTCAATAATATAACCCACACCTTTAATATTTTTTATAATCTTTTTACCTATTTTTTTATGAATATCCCTTATATGACTTGCCAAAGTTTTATAATTTTTTATTTCATCCTCCCAGAGATATTCACTTAAAATATCCTGTCCGACAATCTGCCCCCGGTTTTTGGCTAAAAAATATAAAATCTCATGCTGTTTATTTGTAAGATTGACGATTTGATCCTGATAATGCAATTCCCTTTTTGATAAATTATATTTAAGATTGCCGTTTATACGGATCTCTTTGTTGTAATGCGTACATCTAAGAACATTATTGATTCTCACCATCAGCTCTTCTATATCAAAAGGCTTTTTTATATAATCATAACAACCAAGATAAAAAGCTTTTTTGATATAGGAGATCTCTTTTTTATTACTTATAATAATAGAGGGAGTATTTATGGAGTTGCTTTCCATATACTCCAGAATTTCAAATACATCTCCGTTTTTGATATCTATATCCAGTATCAAAATATCAAAATTATACAAATTGGCTTTTAACAATAATTCATCACCATCTTCATATTTGTTAATAGAGTAATTTTGAGTTTCAAAATAAAATGGAATTCTTCTTTTATAAAATATATCATCTGTCAATAATGCAATTGTCATCCCACACTCTTTATAATTTCTCTTTTTTACCGATATTCAAAGATAAGGGTAATAAGTTTTATATTGATCTATTATAACTCATAAAGATAAAAATTGTTCACATATAAAAGAATTATTTACTTACTAAAAATATTATTTAAGCAAGTGTGA
>CAYVDJ010000035.1:0-10625 GCA_964450755.1 uncultured Campylobacterales bacterium | reverse complement strand
ATAATAAGGCTTGATAATGAATTTGACACACCTTGATGAAAAAGACAGACCAAAAATGGTTGATGTATCTTTGAAAGAAGATACGACAAGAGTAGCTGTTGCAAGTGGCAAGATATCCATGAGTGAAAAAGCTTATGAAAGTGTTGTTTCCCAGACAAACAAAAAAGGTCCTGTTTTACAAACAGCGGTCATAGCGGCTATCATGGGAGCTAAAAAAACAAGTGATCTAATCCCCATGTGCCATCCTTTGATGTTGACTTCCATAAACTGCGATATTGAAGAGATACCAAATCTTCCCGGATTTAAACTGAGTGTCAGTGCAAAACTGAAAGGAAAAACAGGGGTGGAAATGGAAGCATTGACAGCTGTCAGTATCGGTCTTTTAACGATATACGATATGGTAAAAGCGATTGACAAATCAATGATAATATCAGATATTCAACTTGAAGAAAAAAGCGGAGGCAAAAGTGGTCACTTTAAACGAGATTCCTAAAGATGCCAAGATACAATATCCTTGCAGATGGACATATAAAATCGTAGTCATCTCAAATCAAAAGATAGAATCTATCATAAAAAGCGTTATAGGACAAAGAGAATTTAAAGTAACAACATCAAAAAAAAGCAAAAAAGGAAAATATACCAGCTACAACCTTGATTTACTTGTCCATAATGACGATGATAGAAAAACACTCTATGAAGAATTTAAAAAAATTGATACTGTAAAAATAGTACTTTAAGGAAAATGATGAAAGATATTAAAGCTAAATTTAAAAAAATATTGGAAGAAAACAGACAAAATCCGCATTTATCAACAGTGATAAAAGAGAAAGTATGCGATATAGCAAAAGATACTATACAAAATATAAAATCAGAAGATGAAAAAATAAAAATTCTTTATGAAACTTTTAAAGAGATGCTTGATGAACTGAAGAAAAACAACTTATCCAACATCAACACCACCTCTTCTACTATTTCAGCCATAGTTGAGGCTTTGACATTTGATCAAAAAAGAGAACTTTACAAACTGATCAATGAAAAAGAGATGATCGAACAAAAAATAGACGATCAAAAAGAAAATGTAAAAAAGAGTATCATAAAAGCATTTGAAACAATAGAGGAAAAAGCGCAAAATGAAAAGGAACAAAACCTTATAAACAGTGCTTTAAATGATGTAAAACTTAAAAGTCTGGATCTTTTGGGCATTTTAAAAGAGACAACGCAAGAGGCAATACTTGGAACCGTCGAAAAAGGTGATGATATAGAAGAGAGCATCAAAGAGATAGTAAAAAATATCGTTTATGAATCCATCAACGAGGGAAAACTGACTAAAACCAGAATAGCCTATATCCTAAAAACCGTTATAGATGCCTCTGTGGAAATTGCCGATGAGGATCAGGCTTTTGCAAAAGAGATATTAAGAGGTACGGTTTACGGCAGTAAAAGCGGTATTTCACGGGCTATCGGAAAATGTAAAAACGAACTGAAGCTGATCCCAAACGAAGTTCAAAAAGAGATAGCAAAAGAGCTTGAAAAAACCAGAAACGAACTTGCAAACATAGACGAGGATTTTATAAATATCTTAAAACAGAGTGCTTTAAGTTCAAAAGGTATCTCCAAAAAGATTTTAAACGAGATCATTTTAAAACTGAACAATGCTATTGAAAAACTAAAAAGAAGAAGTGTAGAAACAAGAGAGGCTATTGCGGATAAAATCAACGAGATAACAAAAGAGAGCGTTTTTGAAAATGAGATCACAACCAAAGCGGTAAACGAAGCAAAACAGTTATCCCAGGATGCCAAAAAAGTCGGTAAATATCTGCTTGATATAACAAAAGGTCTTTTAAACGGAGCTATCAAAGGTGCGAAAGATGCTATGAAAAAAGAGTAAAACTTTTAGAAAAAAGTCTCTTATCTCCCGAAAATATGTTATCATAATAAAAAAAGATATTACTTTTCGGGAAAGAGATGCAAGAGAAAGAACAACTTTTAAAAGAATATGAAGAGTTTGAAGTTAGTGAAAGGAATTTGAGTTTTTCATTCCTTTTAGTAACATATTTATTAATAGCATTGGCACTTTTACTGTTTTTACCCAAAATTTATATAAAAAACAAAATTTATTATACAAGCAGGGATATTAACAAACTCTACCGCGAATACTCCACACAAAAAGAAGAAAATGAATATCTAAAACGAAAAATTGAATATCTAAAATTTAAAAGCGATGTAACAGATACTATTTTTTAGAGAAATGAAGTTAAAACTTCATTTCCCAATCACATGACCTACAAATTTGGAAAAGTTATCAAGTATTTTTCCACCTCTCCTGTATCCAAGAGCGCACCCCTCATAAGCAAAAAAGACTCCGGCTTGATATGATCTGCCCTCTTTGTCAGTCGGAAGTTCCACATACTCTTGATAAATTGATTTGAAATTTTCATACTCTCCATCCTTTTTTTCCAAAATCGTACCGTTTTGATCATAGATGATCGTATTTTCCCCCTCTCTTCCAAAAGCCTTTTTCTCTACATAAGCTTTAGTGTTTAAAGGTTCAAAAGATGTTTCAAGCAAAAGCGGATGATTTGGATAGAGATCCCAAAGTACTTTCATAAAAGCTTTGCTTTGGAACATCAGAGTATAGGCGGGATTTAAAATGATAGCTTTTTGATTTTTAATGATATCGTTTAGGATAAGAGCCAATTCACCCTCGTCTATACCGATATTTTCCCATGGAATCAGCTTAAACCAAAACTCAAAATTTTTATCTTCCAAAAATATTCCATCTTCAGCGCTGAATTCCACCTCATCAACAAAAGCAAAATCGGTATGAAATCCGGCTTCCTCGGCAATATTCTGTAAAAGACGGGTTGTATTTTCATCCTCTATACTCCCTTTGACAGGAGAAAAGAGTATCTTCCATCCATCATAAAATTTATCAAAATCCAAAACATCATCATCCAAAGTTACAAGTCTTTTAAAATTGTCTTTTATAGCCTCATAAACCCCGTTAAACTGTCTCTCTTCATCCATTCCGTTATATTTTAAAAGTGCCCACTGGATAATTGCCGTTTCAAAAAGAGCCGTTGGAGTGTCTGCATTAAATTCTATCAGCTTTATAGGTTTTCCGTCAATTCCTCCTGCAAAATCAAATCTTGAATAGATATGCCAATGCACATCATTTCCCCAACTTAATTTGATATTTTCAACAAGATTAAAAGGAATATTGAGTTCATGAAAAAGGTCGTTTTCTATCACATAATCACCTGCCTTTACAAACATATCATAAAGCTCGTTTGCCGCTTCGTAATATGCGTTAGCCTCCTCTTCACTGACAACGACCAGCTCATCAGCTATATAGGAGCTGTTGTCTTCGTCAGTATGCCAATAAAAACCTATCGACTCCAAATATTCATCAGTAAGCGGCTGTACCTTTTTGATATCTACCATCTATCCGCCAAATCCAAAAGATGAACGACTGCCCGATGTTCTCGAAGAACTTTTTGAACCGAAAAATCCGCTTTTTGCAGAACTTTTTTTAGCTGATGAGGAGGTTGAGGTTTTTGCTTTTTTGAAACTGTTTACACTTCTTGAATAGGTTGAAGGATTTTTGTATGTGGTTCTTCTGTTTTGCTGATAATTTTGGTTATTAAAAAGTTTGCTTCCTATCCAGCTTCCCAAAACAGCTCCGGCAGCACTTGCCAAAATAGTCTCTCCCAAACTCATACCCCCTCCGCTCATCTGGGGTGAAGTGAGATTTGAAGTACCGGCATCTATTTTTGCCGCTTCCTCTTTGATCAGTTTGTCAAGTTCTTCCTGAGATAAAATTTTCTCATTTCCGTTTAAATCCTTTAAAATCACTCTTGTTTTATCACTTGGATACTCATCAACGATTTTATACTCCTTTGGAGCAACTTCTTCTATAACAACAAAAGCCCCCTGTTTTTTGGAAGCTTCACTAAACGCATTTTGATCTCCTGCGGGTTTATCGGAACATCCTGCAAGTCCTGTTATCAAAAATGCACCAAGTCCTCCGACTATGGCATAGTTTGAAATCTTCTTAATATATTTCATTTTTCTCCTTTATTTTTTTGTTTTTTTGAACATTAATTGATATAAAACCTTATACTCCGGAAGTGATGCTTCTAAAAAAAGCCCTGAATTTGGTATATCATGAGGTAAGTTGTTTTCTGCATCTTTTAAAAATTTTTTCAAAATCCAACTCTATCTCTTTGCAACTTAAATCTTTAAAGATATATTTTTCATTGCAAAAATCACCCTGCTTATCATATTTGCCATCTTTTAGTTTATAGACTTTCGCTTTACAGTCATCGGGATATACCAAGATATAAAAAGGCACTCTCTCCTTTTCATAAATCTCAAATTTATATATCTCATCTTTTTTTGCCGTAGATTTGCTGATCACCTCCACTATAATTTCGGGAGCTTTTGTGATATATGTTTCGCTCGGTTCATCACATATCAAAACAACATCCGGTCTTACAACGGTATCATCACAGATTTTCCAGTCTTCCTCTCCAAGAACAGCACAATTTTCACACTCTTCTATCTCATTACCCAATTCTATAATAAATACAGAAGCCAAACTTTGATGTTTGATCATAGGAGCCGGAGCCATGGCTATGGGCATACCGTTTATAAGTTCCCACTCTCCCTCCCAGTTTGCATAATCATCATAAGTATAATGTTCTATCAATGCAGACATTTTATATCCTTTGCATTTTAGATTATTATATCATTTTATTTTTATTTTCCCAATCAATTCTTTAGCCCTCTTTAAAGCACTTTGGGCATTTTTTGCTACTGTTAAAACAACTGCCATTCTTCTGCCTCTGTGGGCTTGAGGTTTGCCAAAAATCCTAAGAAAACTATCTTCTTCAAAAATCTCCTCATCCACTTCAAAAACAGGAGCACTGCTTTCCAAATCAGCCTTATAAGCCGCACTGGCACCCTCTTCATAAAATCTAAACCCAAGCGGAAGTCCCAAAACAGCCCTTATATGCAAAGCAAATTCACTTTGGCTTTGGGTAATCATCGTAACCATTCCGGTATCATGAGGTCTGGGACTCACTTCGCTGAAATAGACTTCATCCCCTTTTATGAAAAGTTCCACACCAAATATTCCTCTGCCGCCAAGTCCGTCTGTTACCTTCTTTGCCATCTCTTTTGATCTTTTTAAAGCCAACTCGCTCATTTGCATAGGTTGCCATGAAAATATATAATCTCCGTCTTTTTGTATATGACCTATCGGAGGACAAAAAACAGTCTCTTTTTCATTTCTTGCCGTCAAAAGCGTAATCTCATAATCAAAGTCTATAAACTCCTCAACGATAAGTTCACTCGCATCTCCCCTCGCCTCTTTTGCCTCTTCCCATGAATTTTTCAGATCATCTTTGCTTCTTGCTATACTTTGACCGTGTCCGGAAGAACTCATAACCGGTTTTATAACACAGGCAAAACCTATCTCTTTGGCAGCTTTTTCAAGCTCTTCAAAAGTTTTGACAAATCTGTAAGAGCTGGTTTTTAGTCCAAGCTCTTCGGCGGCAAATTTTCTTATATTTTTTCTGTTCATCGTCTTATTGACGGCTTCGGCATTGGGTATAACTCTAAAACCCTCTTTTTCAGCTTCAAAAAGCGCTTCTATACTGATGGCCTCTATCTCCGGCAGGATAAAATCCGGTTTTTCTCTTCTTATAACCTCTAAAACCTCATCTTTGTTTTTCATATCGATAACATGGTATCTGTTTGCAACCAGATGTGCAGGAGCATATTGATATTTATCTACAGCTATTACCTCTATACCGAGTCTTCCCGCTTCTATCGCCACCTCTTTGCCAAGTTCTCCGCTTCCCAAAAGCAGTATCTTTATACTGTTGCTTTTTTGTGGTGTTGTCAGTAACATTTCATTCCTTTTTTGAAAATTCATTTTTTTCATTTTCCAAAAATTCCAAAATCCTTATCTGGGTCAGTTTTGTTTCATCATTGTGAGGACATTGAAAAAATCTTTTCAGCATATCTATATCTATCTTTTTTACAAATCTCGGAGTCTCTTTTAACTCATCATCGATATCTATAAGCAGTTCATCTATATCAAGACCGTTTAACTCTATAACCTTATCTACATATTCCATTGTCGTATGGATCAAAACTCCGGCTCTCTCTTTGTTATCCGGATATATTTCATGGGAGATTTTATTCAAAAGTTCCTTTTCACAATCACTGACATCTCCGTCAGCCACTATCATCGCCGCCAACTGTTTTGCGCGAAATTCCAAAGAGCTGTGATGATAAACAAAAAGCTCTCTAAAAAAGGATAAAATTGCCCCTCTTTTAAAAAAATTTACTATTCCCAACATTTTGCCTTTGCTATTTTACTAAAATTTTGATATAATTCCACCCAGCATTCAGAGAATCAAGGTTCTTTGAATGCTCTCCTTGAGACCTGTGCAATAGCTTTTCGGAGCAACGCTTCAGGGCGGGAACGCAGCAGAGCACTCCGTTTTGTTATGTGCCGCAGGTATCTTAAGGGGAGTTCTTTAGAAAATACTCCTCTATATCTTTTGCGATAGCGTAAAAATCAACCCCGTTTACATATCCACTCTCTTTTATTTTACTCAAAATCTGCTCTTTTCCCAAAATCAGTTCATTGGATTTTACACCGTGAGAGATCGATACAACAGCCTCTATAAATGCCGAAAGTCTGTCACACATCTTGAGAGCCGTACCGTCTATGGCGTTATACTTGTCTTCATTATAGGTTTTTAGCGTATCCACTATTTTGATATTTTTTGTATAAATCTTGTTTAAAAACTCATCTTTTTTCGTATCATTATCATAAAGACCCAAAAGATATCTAAACTCATCCTGAAGATTTTGGGGAATCAGAGGTAAAACCCTGTTTTGCAATCTGTTGATCTCTATCTCTATGATAATATCGTCAAGTCCGCTTACACTGTATTTAACCGGAGAGATGATATCTCTTGTGAGAGCTTCGGGCAAATCATGAAAAAGTGCGCAAAAAAAGTTGTTTTGAAGCATTTTGGAACATGCACCGATTTTCAAAGAATAAAAATAACTCAAAAATGCAACCGTCAGCATATGCCCCAAAACAGCCGTTTGAGGAACTCTTGGAGTCTGCGCCCACCTTTTTTGAAACCTGAGTCTTCCGCCAAGATCGATGATATGAGCCAGTTTTTTATTTAGAGCTATCTTCCTGATACCAAGAAGTTCATAATAATCCTCTATCTCATCTTCAATCTCTTTTTTTGTATCTTCGATATCAGAGATAAATCCGCTTGTTTGGGAGATGATGGAAAATTCCCATCTTGTGGAGATATAAGAGGCGGCTTTGAGGATAAAACGCTCTTTTTCATACATCTTGTCATTATTTAAATAATCTTTAAATTTTTGCAAAAAACAACCGTTATCGATATCAATAATCATCTCTTTTATATTTTCTATCACCCATCTGTTTAGTTCTCTTTTTTTCTTTCTAAGAATCGTTCTAAAAACATCCGGTCTGATATCGGTTACAACAATACGCCTCAAAAACTCAAAAATTCCGGCTTCTATCAAATGTTCAAAATCAATCGTCCCCTCTTTTTCAAGTTTTGCCAGAAAATAGGCTATGATAAATTTATGAGCCTGTTTATCAAGCTCCACAAACTCCACCATCCTGGGATAATCATTCCATCTTTGAATGGAAGCCGATATCATGATATATTCTATGAGTTTTGGATTTATCATTTTGTGATTTTTTCGCTGTCTATCTCTATAACGGTATGAACATTTCCTCTTGGATTGAAATCGCCGATTATCTTCATCTTCTTGGGTTTTAACCTTTCATAAAGAGTGTCATAAATCTCATTGATACTGTTTTCATGGCTGATATAGCGATCCATAAAACTGTTTATATAAAGTTTTATCGCCTTTAACTCAACAACCCACCTATCCGGCACATACTCAAGATAAATGGTCGCAAAGTCAGGATAACCGCTTCTTGGACATCTACAGACAAATTCAGGCAGAGTGCTCTTTATCAGATACTCTTTTTTATGCTCATTTGGCCAAATTTCAAGATCCTTTTTTACATCAAACTCTTTTATCTCTTTTTCACCATATTTCATTTTTTACCTTCAAACATTTCAATATTTATCTAATTTTTCTTTCGCTATCTCTTTGAATTTTTGATCTAATTCACTTTTAAAATCTTTTCCAACTTTATCAAAAACTTCTAAAAGTTCTTCAAAAGTATTTTTTCCTCCAATAAAATCCCAATATTCATCTCCTATCAAAAAATCTTTTCCATAATCCATCATTCCAACTTCGGTAAATCTACTGTAAGGTTCAGGATAATAGGGATTATAAGGAAATGCTAAAAAAACATTAATCTTTTCTCTTCTTCTTGCAACCCATTCAAGCAACTTTGTTTTACTTTTTTCAAATACATCAATATTGGGCTTTACGGTTTTAATCTCAAAAAAATATTCCTCTTTTCCTTTTTTACAATAAAAATCAGCAATATTACCGGATTTTTGAAAAATGCCATTTTTGGCATTTACACTCAAAACATCTTGAATTTCTTTTTGAATATTCGCTTCTCTTTGTGAATTTCTAAGCTCATTGACTATTTTTGAAATTATAGATTTTTGCTCTTTTGAAATAACTCCGCCAACACCATAATTTCTATATGCTTCATCAAAATTTTCACTTGCGATAATAACAGAAACTTCTTCATAAATACTCATTCCCAATGTGGTAGCCATTGAATGTATAAAAGAATATGCGGCAATTTTTTCATTATCTTGGATTAATCTTGCAAGAAACGGCATAGAAGTCGTTTCTCTGCCATACTTTTTAAGCTTTTGCTCTATTTTTTTTGACAAAAGTTTTTCTATTTGCTGTTTTTGATTAATAGAAAGTGCCATTATATTCTCCTCATATGAAAAATACTCTCACTATAAGGAGTCCTGTCTTTTTCAACTCTATTTAAAACAGGTCTTTTATATTCATTTACTATTTTGAGATTTGCCTTTTTTGCAATTGTCGGATAAAGATTAAATCTGTCATTGGCAACTAAAAATATATCAAAATCATCTGCCAGATATTTTTTGGAATTTATCAAAACTTTTGCTATTCCTTCGACATATTCTTCTCTTGCTTTTAGACTTTTTCCTTTAAACATTGCTCCTATCTCAAACTCATCATATCTTTTAAATCCAAACAGTTCATAAGCATATTCGTGTTGCTGATGATAATTTATCAATCCAACATACGGGGGAGAGGTAAAAATTCCTTTGATTTTTCTTTTTTTCAATAATTTTTTAAATTCATCATTTGTTAAGCTTTTGTAAATATCCATATTCCTACTGTCGCCTACCAAACATTTTTGTAATGTAGCTGTTCTTAAACTATCAAATTCAGATAATCTTTTTATTGTATCTTTAGAATATCTTTTCCACCATAATTTTATACTGAAAAGAGGTTTACATATTTTTCCATGCTTTTTACAATAATATGTTGTAAGTTGAGGTGTTTTTAATGTAGCAAGATCCGAATGGGTTGTAGCTCTGCAACTTCTGATAGTTCTGCTCAAAATCAATCCTGCAACTTTTTTTATCTGCACATCTTCAATCTGCCGTATCAGATCAAAAACAAAATCTATCTCTTCTCTGACAGGTAAAATAAACCATTTATCCAAAAAATTTTCACTTTTTTTCGGAGTAATTTTAAGATTATACTCTTTTAAAAGTCTGTTATAAACACTTAAAAACTTTATCTCTTTACTTTTACCATAATCTTTTTCATTTACCTCTTTTTTTCTTACTTTATATTTAAATTCCGGTGAAGGGAAAAAAATATTATTAAATTTATTTAATTCTTCAAGCAGTTTATTTTCAAATTCAATATAATTTCTCCCTTTTGTAAACTCTTCAAGTTGTTTTGTTATATCATTTAATGTTTTATCCAACTTTTGCAAATCAAATTTTTTAACTTTTATATTCGATATAAAAGCATTAAAAGGTGATATATCTACACCTATGGCATTGATCCCAAGTTCGTTTGCCTGAACCAAAGTTGTACCGCTTCCGCAAAAAGGATCAAAAACAATATCTCCTTTTTTAAAAAATACCTCTTTTTTAAAATTATCCGTATGAGAATCTAAAAAATATTCCACAAGCTGAGGAATAAATTTACCTTTATAGGGATGAAGCCTGTGAACATGTTTTGTTGTTTCACTCTCTTTATAACTCTCAAACGATAACGCCCAATTTATATCTTCACCAAGTTTTTGTTTGTAAATATCTTCTTTGGAAAAATAGAGTTTGTCATAATATTTAACCAATTCATTTTTATCCACTAAAATAGAATTATCTTTATCCCTCTTCTTGATACGACCGTACTGGACCAAATAGGATATATTAGATACCGTAACATTCTTATTAAGATATGATGACGCAAAATTTGCAGCCTCTTTCAAAGTCAATCCGCTCATTCTTCTCCTTCATCATCAAAAAACTTTTTTTCTATATGGTATAAATTATATCTAATTTGCTTGAATTTTTCAGCCTCATTTATATCGATAAGTTTTAACATCTCTTCCAAAACCC
>CAYVDJ010000034.1:0-31609 GCA_964450755.1 uncultured Campylobacterales bacterium | reverse complement strand
TCTGTAAACTCTTCAAGAGCGAATTTTGGTCCTTCTCTTCCTATTCCGCTTAACTTCACTCCTCCGTAAGGCTGGATATCAAATCTTAGAGTGGGTATGTCATTGATCACGACTCCTCCGCATTCAAACTCCTCTATCGCTCTTCTTGTCAGACTCAGATCATTTGTAAATATGGAGTATTGAAGACCATAGGGAGAGTTGTTTATCTTAACGAGTGCTTCATCAAAATCTTTTACTTTTACCAAAGAGACGATAGGAGCAAAGACCTCTTCGCATACTATTTTCATCTCATCGGTTACATCTCCCATTACCGTCGGATAGAAAGTTTTACCCTCTTTTTTGTTTCCGCAAAGTACTTTCGCTCCCTCTTTTACGGCACTCTCAATCCAACTTTCGGCTCTTGTCGCCGCATCTTCGTTGATAAGAGGTCCCAAAAAGGTATCTTTGTCGTAAGGGTCTCCTATTTTAAGTTTTTCTGTCTCCTCTACAAGATATTTTGCAAATTTGTCATAAACTTCACTTTGGACATAAATCCTCTGAAGAGATATACAGACCTGACCTGAATTGTAAAAAGAGCCTATTGCACATTTTGCAGCAGCCGTTTTCAAATCGGCGCTTCTTTCTATAAATGTGGCGGCATTTCCTCCAAGCTCCAAAGAGACTTTTTTAATTCCCGCACTTTTGATGATGATATTTCCGACCGGTACACTTCCGGTAAAACTGATGATCCTTGGAATATCACTCGTAACAAGAGTTGATCCGACTTTGGCATCTCCGTAAACAACACTTAAGGCATCTTTTATCGCAAATTCACTCTCTATAAACAGTTTTGCAAATTTATAGGCTGTCAAAGGAGCTTCGGGAGTCGGTTTTAAAACCACGCTGTTTCCGGCTATCAAAGCAGGAGCGATTTTGTGGGCAACAAGATTTAGAGGAAAATTAAAAGGTGTGATCGCCACAACAACACCAACCGGAACTCTTTGATAAAAACTTATCGATTTTCTGCCGCTTGGCATGGCATCTGTGTTGATCGTCTCTCCTTCGAGTTCTATCGCCGCAGTAACAGAGAGTTTGATCGTCTCAATACATCTGTCCACCTCTATAAGAGAAAACTGGATGGGTTTTCCAACCTCATCGGTTATCGTTTTTGCAATCTCCTCTCTTTGCTCTTTTAACTTTTTGATCACATCTTCAAGCCATCTTACCCGCTGGGAAAGAAGCGAACTTTTGCTTTTTTTAAAAGCTTCATTTGCGATAATGAGGGCTTTTTTCGCATCATCTTCAGTACATTTTGGGTATTTTGAAACAACCTCTTCTTTATATGGATTTTTGATCTCTCTCCACTCGTTTTTTATCTCTTCACTGCTTCCGAAAAATATCTTTGCTTCCATGAATATCCCTTTAAATAATCTGGAATAATTTTAACACAAAAATATAAATTTACCCAAAAATGACTGAAACTGCCATATTTTAAAAACACAAACGGGAATAAAAACATAATATAACTTTTACACAGTTATATTTTCATACATCTGTATAGAGTTGCCTTTGACGGTGATTGCATCGATGCAGTAGGGCATATCGGTTTTTGTTTTTACAAGAAAATAGGATACGGTTTTTATGATTTTGGAAAGTTTTGAAGGAGTTATGTTGTAAATCGGGTCAAGTCTGTTTTTGGAGGAGCTTTTTACCTCGATAAAATGGATAACAGACTCTTTTTTGGCGATAATATCTATCTCTCCGAAATAGGAGTAAAAACTTCTCTCTATTATCTCAAAACCTCTCTCCTGTAAAAAAAGTACGGCTTTTTCTTCGGCTTCATTTCCTTTTTTTCTACTCAATAAAAACCTTTATGGATTTAAAACAGGGAGTTTTGGTAAGCTCGTCCGCTTCATCTCCAAAGAGAAAATTCAAACGGCTTTTTGAGTGGTGAAAAGTGCTAAAAAGAGTTCCTTTTTTCAAAGCTTTTGTGATTTTTACCTTCAAAGGGGAACTTTTGCCATATTTTGAGTATAAAACGACCTCTTTTTTATTTTCAAAATATTCTCTGTCCTCCTCACTTACAAAAAGAAGATCATGATCATATTTTGATAAAAGTCTATGAGACTCTTTTGTCTGGGCGTTATTGTTATAAAGGCTGATCACTCTTCCGCTGCTTAGATAAAAATGTTTAAATCTCTTCTCACGGATCTCTTTTACCATCCCTCTTAAAAAATATCTTTTATACCTAAAATGTCCCATTTTATCATCGGTTCTAAATCCCTCTATATGCAAAATCGGAGTATCTTTTTCAAAAACAGGCCACTGAAGACCTTTTAGAGGATCTTTTTTGAGCTTTTCATAACTTGCTCCGAGAAATCTTTTTGGCGCTTTTTCTCTTACTTCATTCCAAATTTCGGATGAACTTTTATAGCAAAAATCCTCTTTCAGATATTTTGCGATACCCTCTATCACCTCCCAGTCATCCGGCAGTTCGTTTTCAACCAGAGGTTGGGAGAGATGAAGTCTTCTTTCTGCATTTATATAGACTCCCTCTTTCTCATAGGCGCTTTTTACACCAAATATTATATCCGCAAAAGCGGTTATCTCATTATCAAAAAGTTCATTTACGATCAAAAGTTCCGGTTTTTTCAAAGCCTTACGGATTTGGTTCTGATTGGAATGAACATGCGCTATATCCTCGCCCATGACAAAAAGAGCTTTTATCTCCTCCTCATCAATGGCTTTTATGATATCGGGAGTTTTGAGTCCTTCCACAAGCGGTTTTTCATAGTCTGGATCGTAGTAGGGAAGACAGCCCATATCACATGCGCCCTGAACATTGTTCTGCCCCCGAAGAGGCATAAGACCCGCTCCCTCTTTTGCTATATTCCCTGTCAGCAAAGCAAGATTGCATATTGCCGAAACAGCGTAACTTCCGTCTATATTTTCGGTAACTCCAAGCCCCCACAAAATCATCGATCTCTTTGTGGCATACTCTCTTGCCACCTCTTTTATAAGAGAGCTTAGATATTCATAGCCTTCTATCTTTAAGAAAAAATCGGGATTTGCAAAAGGATCGTCCAATATCTCCTTTTTATACTCCTCAAATCCGACTGTTCTTTGTGATATGAATTTTTTGTTATAAAGCTCCTCTTTCAAGATCACATAAGAGAGCATATTTAAAACAAGAAGATTTGACTCATAAGGCAAGATTGCATTGTAAGAGGCTATCTTTGAGAGGGCTATCTCTCTGATATCAAAAAGTGCTAGTTTTACACCTCTGTTTACACTGTTTACGACTCTTGAAGCGGCTATCGGGTGGGCTTCGGTTGTATTTGAACCGATAATCAGCAAAAAATCGGCTTTTTCGATATCATCAAAAGGATTTGTCGCCGCTCCCTCTCCGATAACGGCTTTCATTCCTTTTAGGCTTGGAGCGTGGCAGACTCTTGCACAGTTGTCTATATGGGGAGAGTTCATCACTTTTCTTGTAAATTTTTGAAAAAGATATCCGCTTTCACAACTTGTTCTTGCCCCTCCGACAGCGGCAAAAGAGAAACCTCCGTATCTCTCTTTTATCTGTTTTAGTTTCCATGCGGATATTTTATAGGCAAGTTTTAAAGGGGGATAGATAAAACCCTCTTTGGGGGAATGGTTTTTCAATTCGTTTTTTATCTCTTTTGGCAAAAAGAGATCATTTTTGGCAAGAAATGAGGTTCTTATCTTGACTTTTGGCAAACGGTTGGAGGAGTGGACAAAATCAAATCCCGTTTTGCCTTTTATACAGAGTTTCCCCCTGCTGACAACTCCTCTCTTATCGGCTTTTATAGATTCGATTTTATTGTCTTTGACTTCGGCTGTTATATCACAACCTACCCCGCAATAGGTACAAACCGAATCTATTTTCACTTTTTACTCTTCTATGCGGATCATTACCGGTCTTTTATAGACACTAGAGAGTTTTTCTATCTCATCAAGAGCATTTTGGATCTCCTTCTCTTTACAGGTATGAGTTGAGAAAAGCAAAGATGCTTTTTTACTCTGCAAATCGGTAGGTCTTTGTAAAACAGCATCAATGGATATGTTGTATTGGCTGAAAACCTGAGCTATCGAGGCTAAAACTCCGGGTTTGTCCAAAACACACATTCTAAGATAATATTTGCTCTCTATCTCATTCTTTGGCATCAATGAGAGATTGCTATCTTCCATGGCTCTTTTAAAACCAAGCATAGGAGAACCTTTGCCCACTCTTGCTATCTCGATAATATCGGAGATTACGGCACTTGCCGTAGCGTCTCCACCAGCTCCGGGACCGTAATACATCGTCTCTCCGACTCTATCTCCGATAACGCTGATACCGTTCATAACACCGTCAACTTTTGCAATCATCTGGGAATTTTTGATCAAAACCGGATGAACTCTAAGTTCCACCTGATTTTTTATCTTTTTGGCTATCGTTAAGAGTTTTATGGAGTAGTTGAACTCTTTTGCAAAAGAGATATCCTCTTTTGTGATGTTCTCTATCCCCTCTATCAGGATATCTTCGGGTTTTGCATCGATGCCGTAGGCGATACTTGCGAGTATGAGAAGTTTGTGAGCCGCATCAAATCCCCCAACATCAAAGGTTGGATCGGCTTCTGCGTATCCGAGTTGTTGAGCCTCTTTTAGTATCTCTTCAAAATTTCCGCCCTCTTTCATCATCTTTGTAAGTATATAGTTACAGGTACCGTTCATGATCCCTTTCATCGATTCGATATGATTGGCACTCAATCCAACTTTTAAAGCGTTGATGATAGGAATACCTCCGGCTACACTTGCTTCAAATCCAAACGGAAGATCCTTTGCCAGTTTTTGAAGGTCGTATCTGTGATATGCCAAAAGAGCTTTATTGGCAGTAACTACACCTTTGTTTTTTAAAAGAGCTTTTTTGACGATATCATAAGCCTCTTCTACCCCTCCCATCAGTTCCACTACAAGGTCAATATTCTCATCTTCGAGTATATCGGCGGGATTGTTACTTAAAGGAACATTGATATCTCTTTTTTTGTTGATATCTTTTACAA
Source organism: uncultured Campylobacterales bacterium (assembly GCA_964450755.1). Taxonomy (GTDB): domain Bacteria; phylum Campylobacterota; class Campylobacteria; order Campylobacterales; family JAADDG01; genus JAADDG01. The sequence goes on along the minus strand of CAYVDJ010000034.1, from coordinate 26,564 downwards.
CGCCCTTTACGACTTTTATCTCTTTACCCGCTCTTGCACTGATGATATCTCTGTTTTCTTCGAGTATCTTAATCACGCTTTTGCCGACCGTTCCGACTCCGATAATTCCTATTTTTAACATTATCTGTTTTCCCTTAAACTTTTTAGATATTTTTTCAGATTTCTTGCTGCCTGTCTGATTCTGTTTTCGTTTTCTATAAGCGCAATTCTAACATATTTATCCCCCGCTTCTCCAAAACCTATTCCGGGACTTACGGCAACTTTTGCTTCGGTAAGCAGAAGTTTTGAAAATTTCATACTTCCAAGATATTGCAAATCCTGTGGGATTTTAGCCCATACAAACATCGTGGCTTTTGGTTTTTTGATATCCCAACCGGCATTTGAGAAACTTTCGCATAAAACATCTCTTCTTTTATGGTAGGTATTGATAATATTTTGCACACACTCCTGCGGTCCGTCCAAAGCGATAGTGGCTGCCACCTGAACGGGAGTAAACATACCGTAATCAAACCATGATTTTATTTTGGCAAGAGCCGCTATTATCTTTCTGTTTCCTACAAAAAATCCGACTCTCCATCCTGCCATATTGTAGCTTTTTGAAAGTGTAAAACTCTCCACCGCCACATCTTTTGCCCCCTCTATCTCAAAAATTGAGGGAGTTTTATAACCCTCAAATGTCAAATCGGCATAGGCGATATCGCTGATGATATAAAATCTCTCCTTTTTTGCAAGAGCTACAAGCTCTTTGTAAAACTCTTTTTCCACCGTTACGCTTGTGGGATTGTGTGGGAAATTGACCACTACAAATTTTGGTTTTGGGAGTGATTCGTGAAAGGATCTTTTTATATTCCTGAAAAACGACTCTCTGTCCAACTCGTAATTTTCATTGTATTCAAGTTTCATCGTTATAACATTGGCTCCGGCTATAACAAAAGCGTGTGTATGGATAGGATATGCGGGATCCGGTACTATCGCTACATCTCCGGGATTTGTGATAGCCTGAACAAGATGAACATAACCCTCTTTTGATCCCATTGTGGCTATGGCTTCATGTTCTGGATCCAAAGCGACATTGTATTTTCTTGCATACCAGTTACAGATGGCAAGTCTTAGTTTATAGATACCTCTACTTGCCGAATAGCGGTAGTTTTTGGGTTTTTGGGCAGATTCTATCAGTTTGTCCACGATATGTTTTGGAGTAGCACCGTCGGGATTTCCCATACTGAAATCTATAATATCCTCTCCGGCATGTCTTGCCTCCATCTTGAGAGAATTGATTTCTGCAAAAACATAATTTGGAAGTCTGTTTATTGTATTAAATTGTATTTCATCAAACATTTGTTAATGCCTTTTTAAAGTGAATATTTTTATAAAAGGAGGTTTTAGGGATAAAGCCTGATAGTCAAACCTCTTTTTATATTGGATAGAGAGTAAAAATCGGAAATTTTTATATATTTTGTATTTTGAGGTATCTCTAATCTCTCCTCTTTGCTTTTCTCTTTTTTTATAACATGACCTATCATGTGAAGATATGAGTCGTAAAATACCACATAAGGGTGCCAAATATCATGGATATTGCTTTTTATATCTATGGATGAAGAGTTTGAAATATCAAGCCAGTAATCATCCATTGGTTTTGTAAGTCTTATTTTCTCTCCCGCTGCAACTTTTTTGGAAATAAGTTCTCCGTTATAAGTATCTATATCATATTCCCATTGGGTTAAACTTTTTTTATAAATATCATCTATATAGGTACCTCTTTTTTCCAACTCTTTTGCAAAAATTTCAGGATCTATTGCCGATTCGCTTTTAAGAGAGATAACCCATTCAAAATCTTCATTGACTTTTTTGGCTCTTTTTGTTGTAAAAAATCCGTATCCGATATCATGCAAAGATTCATTGATGATCTTTAAAAACAAAAGAGGATTTCCTCTTGTTCTAAAAACAATCTGCATCTCCATAGGCTCTTTGAAATAGAAATTCAAAAGACCGTTTTGTTTGAGTTTGGCAGTTATCTTTACAATATCTAGTTTACCGTTTTTATAATAACTGTTTTGATCTTTAAAGAGAATATTTATAAGCTTTTTTTGAACCAGATAGGTATGGCTGCCTATCATATTTCTAACCTTATCGGTTAATTCGTTTGCCGCTACTGTAGAAAAAATCAACAGAATAGAAAATAGAACTTTTACCACGCTTTACCTCTGTTTAGAGTTTTAAACATCTCAGAATCAATCGTATCAAGAGTTTTGTCTTTAAAAAGCAGACGCAACTTTCCGCCATCATCATAATGATATTTCTGCTCTCCTATGTATATATCAAATTTTCCGTGTCCTGTTATCAAAAGAAAATCTTTTGAAGGATCAAGCGTGATATTGCCATCGGTTAAAAACTGCTTTTTGGAAAAGTCATCCAAAAATATAACCCCTGCCCACAATTTGCTTCGAGGTACAATAGTAAAACTCTCTATTGTCAGATTGTTCTCTTTGAAACTGTTCTCTTCCATATCGGTTTTTGATATATTTATATCACTGCTTTGATTTGTCTCGTTATTCTCTTTTGGTAAAAGAAGAGTTCTGTTTTGCTCATTTTCTGTTATATTTGTTTCCGCTTTCTCCTTGATAGGAGCTTTTTGCTCTTTAATGACATTATCAGAGGTCTCTTTTTTCGGATTTTCATTTGAAATAGTATTTTGATAGTTATTGAAAAAGTAATATGTTCCGTAAGCTATAATTATAAGAGCAACGGCGGCTACAATCAAAAAGAATCTGTTCTCCTTCTCCTCTTCACCCTCGTTTTTTACAGATACAAAAAGCTCTTTTTGCTCATCTATATTTTTCTGCTTTATATAGTCATCATACTCTTTTTTCCAATTACTCAAATCAAGTTTGTACTCTCTCTCCAGAATTTTGGCAAAACCAATCGCTTTTGTTCTGTTTAATTTGTCAAACTCTTTATTGATAATGGCTTTTAAATCAGAAATAACTATATGTGTTTCATTGCTTATCTTTTTTAATCCGATTTTTTCCAATTTATTCAAATCATTTTCATTTACTTTGCCGTTTTTTTCATCCATTATTTCATCCTGTAACATAAAATAGCAGCGGCTGAGGCTACATTTAAAGAATTAAAATCTCTCTTCTGTTTTATTGTAATTATTTCATCTGCTTTTTTTAGTATTTTATTGGATATTCCTTTGTCTTCACTGCCCAAAATTAAAACTCTTTTTTTGTCAAATATGATATCTTCAATATCCTTTCCTTTTATATCGGCAGCATATATAATAAACCCGTTTTGTTTCAACTCGTTTATCATATCCAGAGCGTTAGGTACCAAGCTCACCGGCATATCAAAGAGCGCACCGCTGCTTGTTCTTGCAATCACCTCTGTTTTAACGCTTTTAAGACCGCTTATGATAATACCCTCAACACCCATAACATAAGCTGTTCTGATGATGGCACCGATATTGCCTGTATCTGTAATATCTGACAAAACAACCAAAAAACTACAATCTTTCATCTCTTTTAAGGGAGTAAATATAAAATCCTTTATCTCAAGAAAGAAACCCTGATGATTTCCTCCCTTTGCAAGAGCCTGTGCCTTTTTATTATCAAGTTTGATAATTTTTTTACCTGTTTTCACAAGTTTATTAAAGATTTTTTTGTCTATCTCTTTAGAAAGATAAACACTCTCAATTATATCAAAATGTTTCTCTAATACATATAAACATACCTGTTTTCCGTATATTATCATAAGTTATCATTTCCAAAAGTTAATTTAATTTTTAATTACTCTCTTTTAAGATGAGATTATAACATTCTTTGGGAGAAAGATCGTATATTTTCGCCAAAAGTTTGGAAGCCTCTTTTTTGGATATATCCAAAGAGAGAATATCTTCTTTGCTTATTTGACCTTTTATACTCTCATCACCGGCTTTAATCACCACCACCCATTCTCCTTTTATACTCTCTTTTTCCAAAATATCCAAAATCTCCTGTGCATTTCCTCTATATCTCTTTTCATAAAGTTTGGTTGCTTCTTTGATCAAAAAAAGTTCTCTGTTTTTATCCAAAGAATTTATCTGCATTAAAAGTTTTTTCAGTCTATGCGGTGATTCGTATAATATAACGGTATAAGAGCTGTATAACGCCTTTTTCAGATTTTTATCTCTCTCTTTGCCTTTGTGGGGTAAAAAACCGAAAAAAAGAAATTTTGGATCACAAAAACCGCTTGACGCAAAAGCGGTCAATAGAGCATTGGCTCCGGGTAATACCTCATAAGATACTGAATTTTCCTGACAAAATCTGACAAATTCACATCCGGGATCACTGACACAGGGCATTCCTGCATCGCTTAGATAGACAACTTCTTTATCAAATATGGAGAGTTCTATTTTTGAGAGCAGATATTTTTCATTATGAGAGTGCATTGAGAAATACTTTTTATCTCCAAAAGTTATCTCAAACTTTTTACCAAGTAAAGAGAGCAGTTTTTTTGCAACTCTTGTATCCTCGCAAAAAATAATTTCAGCAGTTTTGAGGACTTTTAAAGCCCTCATACTGATATCTTCGAGATTTCCTATCGGTGTAGGAACAAAATAGAGCAATTATTTCAGATTATATTTTTTCTTAAATTTTTCTACTCTACCGGCTGCGTCCACTATCTTCTCACTGCCTGTAAAAAACGGATGACATTCATTACAGATATCGATTCTAAGTTCCGGTTTATTAGACATCGTTACAAAGCTGTTTCCACAAGCACAGCTGACTTTGCATTCAACATATTCGGGATGAATATTTTTTTTCATAATTTGGTTCCTTATAAAAAATTGATTTAAACGCAGCAGACTCTGTTATGAGCCCACTGCTATATAGGGGGAGGGGAATTGAAATTTTATCACAAATTTCCTATTAAAGCAAGATATTTTCCTGTTTAAATCTTTAAATTTGCAAGTTTCAATACCAGATCAACTTTACCCTGAGATATTTTTTGCATTTTTGCTATCTCATCTATGTTCATTCCCTCTTTATAAAGCTCTATAATTTTATTCTCATCTATTTTATCTCCAGAAGAGATAAGAGAGTTCATCTCTTTTGTCAGAACTTCCAGATTCTCTATACGGCTGTCTATCTCGTTTTGAAATTTATTGACTATCCATTGAATATCTTTTATTGATTTGGTTAAAGGAACAACTGCTTCCTCTACTCTGAATTTAATACTGTTTTCAATCTTTTTGATCTCATGCTCTATATCCGTATTTTGAGAAAGGATCATCTTCTTTTGGTTTTTCTCCAGCAAAAAAATTCTTTTATTCAGATCTTCAATGGCTTTTTCGTAAATGGAGAGTTTTTTATTCATCTCTTTGTCTTTTAAATAGATAAAAAATATTATCAGACTAAGAACTATTATAAATGCTATTATAGCTATCAGATCTATAATCATCTTTTTGCCTTTGTTTCTCTTATCATTATTCTCTCTCTTGCAACCACATAGGCATTCCAATCCTGCATATCTCTCTCATGCATTAAAGTAATTTTTGCGATATCAGGTTCCTGTGTCTCAAAAAACAGCGCAATATCTCTTTTGGGAAAAACCGGCATAGATATCCTTCCGTAATAAATTTTATTTTTTTCAAATATTTTATCTTTTATTTTAAAATATTCAAAGCCTATCGCTTCTATATCATTCTCTTGATCCAAAGACAAAAACTCTATTTTTTCATTTTTTAAGATTCTTGTTATCTCATCCACTTTACGGTGAAGCTCCACTATCAAAGTGAGTAAAATCTGATCACTTTGCTTGGTCTCTCCCTTTGCTTTGGCAAGTTTAAGCCATTGACCGACAGGATCTTCATCAAACTCGCTTAGAGTATCAAATTCTCTTTTATAAATCTCATATCTACCTTTATCGGCATACGAAAATTTTATTTTAAGGGGCGCTCTGACCAGTCTGATATCACTCATCTTACTATCTCATCCATTATCGTAAAGATAAGAAAAACGATTCCAAGATAACCGTTTAAAGTAAAAAAAGCCCTGTCTATTTTTGTAAAATCTTTCTCTACAATTTTATGCTCTTTATATAATATTATAGCAGATATTATAACAACAAGGTATAAAAAAAATCCCCCTTTGGCAAAATATGTAAAAAAAATCCAAAAAAGTACAGTAAGAGAGTGAAATACTTTTGCTGTAAAAAGGGTACATTTCTCTCCGTAAACAGAAGGGATGGAGTATAACCCCTCCTCTTTGTCAAATTCCATATCCTGAAGGGAATAGAGAAGATCAAATCCCGCCACCCAGAACATTACACCGATAGAGAGAAAAACAGACCATACGGTTATACTCTCACTGACAGCCACAACTCCGGCTATCGGAGCAAGTCCCAAAGATAGTCCAAGCATCAGATGGGCAGTTTGTGAAAATCTTTTGAAAAACGAATAGCCTCCCAAAACAACAAGAATAGGAACAGAAAGCCAAAAAGCCAGATTGTTGATAAGATATGCCACCCAAACAAAAAGCAGGGCATTGACAGTAATAAAATATATAAGATGATTTTCCTTGACTCTTCCGTCAACACTCGGTCTTGTTTTTGTTCGGGGATTTTTTATATCTATATCCCTGTCTATAAACCGGTTAAAAGCCATCGCAAAATTTCTTGCCGTTACGGCTGCGGCTATACCTAAAAAAAGGAGTTTAAATCCAAACCACCCTTTTGCCGCGATAATCATAGCTATAAAAATAAAGGGTAATGCGAAAATAGAGTGTTTAAACATGATAAGTTCATTAATATCTTTTAGTGTCTTAATAAATTTATTCAATCTCCGCCTTTTAAAAGTAGATTAAACTATTCTACAATAAACTACATTAAAAAATGTATAATAACACTGAAGGAAACCAATGAAAGAGATCGCATTGATAGGTCCTACCGCCTGTGGCAAAAGTGCTTTGGCGATAGAGATGGCAAAAGAGTGTAATGCTTTTATACTCTCTTTGGATTCTCTTGGTATTTACAAAGAGATAGATATAGCATCTGCCAAACCATCCAAAAAAGAGAGAGAAGAGATCAGACATTTTGGGATAGATGTTCTTTATCCAAATGAATATTTCAATGTAGCCATGTTTTTTGATCTGTATAAAAACGCAAAAGAAGAGGCTTTGACAAAAGGGAAAAATCTGATTATCACAGGAGGCAGCGGATTTTATCTAAAAGCCATGATCGAAGGACTCTCAACAACACTCAAACCCAAAAAAGAGACTTTGGACAAAATAGCAAAGATTATGACGGATTTAAAAAAGGCTTTTGATTTTATAAAAGGATACGATCCCTCTTATGCACAAAAGATATCGGATAAAGACAGATACAGAATCCAAAAATGGTATGAGATTTTTTTGGAGACTGATGAAGTGCCATCTTTGTATCTAAAAAGAAACAGGCAAAAACCGGTTATTGAAAATATCAAAATATTTAATATAAAAACGGAGAGAGAACTTTTGAAAGAGAGGATCAAAAAAAGAACGGCTCTTATGATAAAAGAGGGAATTGTTGATGAGGTTTTTTATCTTGAGCAAAAATACAAAAGAGATATAAATCCCATGAAAGCGATAGGTATAAAAGAGTCACTAGAGTACCTTGACGGATTTTGTTCTTTGAAAGAACTTGAAAACAAAATCGCACAAAATACCGCAAAACTGGCAAAAAGACAAAGAACCTTCAATAAAACACAGTTTAAAAACATCCAAAATCTAACAAAAGAAAAGATAAAAAAAGAGATATATGCCTATTTTAAAAACTGTTGTCTTTCACCATAGCTTTGGCTATGCTAAAAAACAACCGCCTTGCATTAGATACTTTCTCTCTTTACTATGAATACGATATAGTGTGTAAGGTCAGTTAAAAACTGATATCTCCTTTGTATCCGATATCTTTATATGTATAACCTACTCCCTCACCCTTTTTCCATGAGATATTTTTATCAACGGTAATCTCATTTTTATCATAATCAACTTTCAAAATTCTGACTTTTTGTATGCCGACAAAAATCTCATCACCGTTTTTTACACCAAAACCGTCCGTAAAAAAATCGCTGTTTTTTACCCTGATAACAGTGCCTTTTCCCGCGCAAAGAGTTTTGGTCAATGCTTTTGCACTGTTTTTAAGAGGAGAATTTTTTTTGAGATTTAATCTTTCATCTTTAAATTGAGGATGTTCTATCAACAAACTCTCTTTGTCAAAACCGCTTCTTGCTTTGTAGGTCTTAAAATTGTGATAGCTTTTTCTGCGGATATGGGCATAAAAACCGCTGTTTGTATAATAAACATTGTGATTTATCTCCCAGTTTTTGGATAAGAAATTCAGATCAAAGAAAAATCTTCTGTTTTTGTTTATCGAACCAAAATAGTTGTTTTTAAAACTGTTATACTCTCCTTTGGCAAAAATAACAAGCCGCTCTTTTATGACATTTTGAACGCTGTTGTGAACAAATACACTGTGCAGAACTTTGCCGCCTGTCGCTCCAAAAAAGATACTGTCTTGATAGGTATTTAAAACAAGATTGTTTCTTACGATAACATGTTCTGTTGTGGAACCTTTGCTCTCCTGGGAAACAGATATTCCGTATCCGTTATTGTTATATAAAATATTATCCTCTACGATAAGATTTATTGCCCCGTCAACATACAAAGCCGAAGCATATCTTCTCTTTTTAGAATTATTGTATAAAATATTTCGGCTGACAAGACCGTTTTTGTTCATCCCAAAAACCGAAAAATTACCCCTTTGGTGTCCTATGATATCTATACCTATGAAGTCATTATCATGTACGATATTGTCAGTTACCTGAAAATATTGCACATTTCCCAAAATCGTAAGAGCTTCATCATAATTTCCGGCTCCTATGGTATTGCCTGTATGATTATGATGGATATGATTTGATTTGATTATGATATGACTCATGGGTTGGTTTTTTGTCGTCGTTACCGTAATGGCATGACCGTATCTAACTCCGTCGGGAACATCGGCATTTTGCTCATAAACTTCATTGTTTGAAATCTCTATATGACTTCCGCCGTCTCGAAAGATGATAGCTTCATATATCGGTTTGTAAAGAGTAAATCCCTGAAATTTTATATACGAAACACCCTCTCCCTTAACTGTTTCAAGTTTGTAGTTTTTATCATCTCTTGTAATAACAGGTTTTTCATTTTTATAATTTCTAAAGACAATATAACCATCTTTTGCATTCCCGGAATGTTTAAGCAAAACAGTACCTTTATAAACTCCGCCTCTGACATATACCCTGTCTCCGGCTCTTGCAAGGTTGGCTGCTCTTTGAATAGTTTTTAAAGGTTTGTCTAAGGTACCGGCTTGTGTATCATTTCCGCTGACGGAAACATAATAATCTCTTGCAACAAGAGCTGTCGGTAGCAGCATTGAATTAATAAAAAGGGAAAAGTGTAAAATATATAAAATTCTATTTTTCATTGCCAAGCCCTTCAAATATATTAAATATTATATATTTTTTATTAAATATATACAATATACTAGTTATTTTTTAAGATATTGATAACATACTTTTATATCGTCGTTTTATCTGTTTTTATTACATTTTGACTCAAATATTTTTAATTATTAAAAATTGAAAGAGTGAGATTTATATTCATAATTTATTAAACCTAATTTGAGTATTATAACCAATAAAGGTTAATATTATTTGACATTAAAAAGGTATTCATAATTTACAGTAATTTATAATGAATAATATTAGGTTAATATAAATAAGGGCATAATTTATATTTAATATTTTTTTTAATACATTAATATTATAATCTCAAAATTATTTATATTTTTTAAAAGGCTCTCATGTGCTGACAGATGTGATTTTTGCTTTTTTTTTCTCTCTTTTGTTAAATGCACTTTTTATAAAATATGCGTTTAATATAGGAATGGTGGACGAACCAAATCATAGAAGCTCTCATACCGTACCAGTAGCAAGGGGAGCCGGAATAGCCATATTTTTATCTTTTATTATAACAGTTATGCTTTTTCATTTTGATATTATTACAAAAAACAGCGGATTTTTTTTGGGAATAACTATTGTCTTTTTGGCAGGGGTGATTGATGATAAAATAGAGATAAATCCCAAAACAAAATTTATCTTTCTGATTATTGCCACCTTGCTTATATATTATCTTGACGATATCAAAATCACCTATATAGGCACATATTTTGGTTATACGGCATATCTTTACTGGTGGATGGTGCTTCCTTTTACCATTTTTGCGGTAGTGGGATACACAAATGCTCTAAATCTCATTGACGGACTAGACGGACTTGCCGGTTTGATATCTCTTATAATATTTATCTCCTACTTCTATATAGGCTACATTCATTTTGATCAGTTTATGATAGTTGTGAGTCTTTTTATGAGTGTGGCATTGATAGGATTTTTGTTTTTCAACTGGAATCCGGCAAAAGTATTTATGGGAGACAGCGGCTCTTTGGTATTGGGTTTTGCCATTGCGGCAGTGAGTATAAAGGCTACACAGTATATTAGTGTAACTTCGGTTCTGTTTTTGACGGCAATTCCGATCATAGATACTCTGACAGTAATGATAAGAAGACTCCAAAGAGGTATATCACCCCTCAATGCAGATAAAAATCACATGCATCACAGAATCAAAAATTGGAAAGATTATGTTGATTATACTGTTTTGATGCTGGGGATGATTCAGCTTTGTTTTTCTCTTATAGGTGTCAGATTGCATGAACAACACGATACAATGAACCTGATTATTTTTATAGTTATGTTCTTTCTCTTCTTTAATTTTCTGGATCCGAGAAACAAAAGAAGACAACGACTGACAGTTACCGAAATAAGATTGAAATTTCTTAAATTTATGGAAGAAAAAGGTATCAATATAAACAGTGCCATATATATTTTTTTAACACTGTTTGTAATGGCAGTATTTTTGAAATTATATTTTTAAGAGCCTATAAGCTATTTTTGTTATACTTTCTCTCTCTTTCAAAAAAAAATATTTGGATAAATTATGATATATGAACATGAAATACCCTCCGGAAGCAGAATATATTTCGGTAAAAGCGCAAAATTGAAAAGGGATATAGAAAATACAGCAAGTAATATTTTGAGTGAGGAAGGCTATGAAGAGATAGTAACTCCCTATTTCTCATATCATCAACACAGCAGTTTGGAAGAAAAAGAGCTTATCCGTTTTTCGGATGAAAAAAATCATATTCTCTCACTAAGAGCCGACAGTACTCTTGATGTTGTCCGTCTAATCACAAAAAGACTTGGCAGAAGCACAACCCATAAAAAGTGGTTTTATATTCAGCCGATTTTCAGATATCCAAGCGGAGAATTTTATCAGATAGGAGCAGAATGGATAGGTCATAATGATCTAAAAGAGTGTATTGAAAGTATAGAAAAGATAATGAACAGACTTCTTTTAAAACCTATCCTTCAAATATCAAATATCAATATCCCAAAAATTATATCCAAAGAGTACGGTATCGATATAGAAACCTTTAAAAGAGGTCATTTGGAAAAGATATTAAAAAGTGATATTTCATGGCTTCATAAATTATCTTTCTTTCAAAAAAGAGAGCAGATAGAATCTATCATAAAAGAGGTTCCGAAAAATATCCAAAAAGAGATTATCAAGATGAAAAATTTATCTGAAAAACTCTCTTACAAAAATATCGTATTTGCGCCTCTTTATTACAGCGAAATGAGGTATTATGATGATCTCTTTTTTCGTTTTATATCGGGCAATAAAACTCTTGGCAGAGGCGGATGCTACAAAGGTCAAGATATTGAATCGATAGGTTTTGCATTATATACTGACAATATAATAGAAGAATTAATTTAACAAGGGTTGGAATGAAAGCAGATTTGATTGTAGGGATACAGTGGGGAGATGAAGGCAAAGGGAAAATTGTCGATCTTTTAGCACAGAAATATGATGCTGTGGCAAGATATCAAGGCGGTCACAATGCAGGTCATACGATTGTCGTAGATGGTCAAAAACTGGCTTTGCATCTCATACCTTCAGGTGTTTTAAACAAAAGTGCCATCAATATCATAGGAAACGGAGTAGTCGTAAGTCCCGAAGCATTGATAAAAGAGATGAAACAGTTTGATGATCTAAAAGGCAGACTCTTTATAAGTGAAAAAGCCCACATGATTTTAAAATATCACATACTAATCGATCAGGCAAAAGAGAGATTAAGAGGTGATAAAGCCATAGGTACAACAGGCAGAGGAATAGGACCGGCATACAGCAGCAAGATAGAAAGAAGCGGTCACAGGATGGGAGAATTAAGAGATATCAAAAAACTATCCGACTCTTTGGAAGAGTATGCAAAGACAAACAGAGCTCTTTTAGATGCTATGGGGATAGATATCCCTTCAAAAAAAGAGTTGGAAAAAGAGCTTGAGGGTTACCAAAAAGTACTATTGCCCTATATAGCCGATACGACAAAAATCGTATGGGATCTGATGGATGATGAAAAAAAGGTTCTGCTTGAGGGAGCGCAGGGAACACTTTTGGATATAGATCACGGAACATATCCTTTTGTTACGAGTTCAAATACCATCTCCGCAGGAGCCTGTAACGGTCTTGGACTAAATCCCAAAGATATAGGAAAAATAACCGGCATTGTAAAAGCCTACTGCACAAGAGTCGGAAACGGACCTTTTCCGACCGAAGATTTTGGGGATGACGGCAACAGGTTAAGAGATAACGGACATGAGTTTGGCACCACAACCGGCAGAGAGAGACGGTGCGGCTGGTTTGACGCGGTTGCATGCAGATATGCTTCAAGACTAAACGGATGTGATGAATTTGCACTGATGAAACTTGATGTGCTTGACGGTTTTAAAAAGGTCAAAATCTGCACAGCTTATGAGATTGACGGTAAAATAAGCGAAGATTTTTCATTTGATCTCTCAAATATAAAACCGGTTTATGAAGAGCTAGAGGGGTGGGATAAGAGTGAAGGTGTGAGGGAATTTGACAAACTTCCAAAAAATGCCCAAATCTATATAAAAAGAATCGAAGAGCTGACAAATACCAAAATAGGTTTGATCTCAACAAGCCCCGACAGAGACGATACCATAATAAGATGAAAAAAGAATTTTCAGATCTTGTAAAGATAAAAAAAGAGGATCTTAAAGATTTGGAAACAAAAATAAGAGAAAAAAACATCCAAAAAGAGTCTATCTTAAAAGAGATAAAAGAGCTTCAAAACGAGATAGACTCTTCCTCTCTTCCTTCTGAAGAGAAAATGGGAATACTGAATCTCTTTAAAGAGAGTATCAAAAAAACAAGAGAAGCTATCAACCAAAAAAGATCCTTTTTAAAAAATATCGATCAAGAGCTTGAATATCTACAGGAGAGTTACAAAGAGGTATCAATAGAGTATGAAAAAATAAAATATATAGATCAACTCTCAACAAAAAGATACAAAGAAAAGATACAAAGAAAAGAGCAAAAAGATTTGGATGAGATATCATCTCTTTTATATATGAGGAACAGAAGATGAAACAACTCTTTTTTATACTCTTTGCAGCACTGTTTTTAATCGCAAAAGAGGGTGTTGTCGATTGTAACAAGATCTTTGAACAGAGAAAAGAGGAGCTTTTGAGAGAACTTGACAAAATAGACGAACAGCAACAGGCACTTGAGGCTTTTCAAAACGCAAAAAAAGCCTTTATAGAAAAAAAAGAGAAACTGTTGGCAAAAAAGGAGGCTGAACTTAACGCAACAATGCAAAAGATAGGACAAAAAGAGCAAAATATTTCCAAAATGCTTGAGGAAAACAGAAAAATTTTAGAACAGATTAAAAAGACAAAAGAGAACAAAATATCAAGCAGCTATCTGAAGATGAAAGATTCTGCAGCAGCGGCAATTTTGGAAAAGATGCCAAAAAATGAAGCCGCAAAAATACTCTTTAGTCTGACAGCCAAAAAAATGTCAAAAATTATGGCAAAAATGAACCCTTCAAATGCTTCAAAAATAACCGAACTTCTGGCAAACGGATTTCCCAATGACGCAAATGGTACAAAATAATTTTTAAGTTTTTATATCTAATCATATATTTACCAAATTTTAGGTAAAATCAACAAAATTTTTTAGTAAGGTATTTTCATGAGATTAAGAGTTCCTCATGCACCATATATTGCAAACAAAATAGCAATAGATCTAGTAAACAGCGGTTTTGTTACTCTGACACAAGGAATTGAACCGGTAGTGCATTTTGCCCAAAAGATTATAGAAGAAGATATAAAAAAAGAGGAAGCATTGGAGGAAAGGGTTGAAGATATTTTAGAAGAGAATGAAGATGATATAGAATTTATGCAGATTGACAGACGAAATATGTTCTGGCTGATAAAGAAAAAATTGGCTGATGAGTACGGAGTCATTCTCTCTTTTGAAGACAGATTTAATGATCTCTCTCACAAAATTTTAAACAAACTGTGGGATGAGGATCTGATAAACTATTCGGTCTCCGAAAACAAAGTCAAAAATGTTATCTACAATGCAATTGAGAGTTATTATAAAAATTTTGAGAAGATAGAAGAAGCCGTTATCGAAAAGATGAGTCATTATAAAAGAAAAATTGTACCGGGTTCCGAAGAGTATGATATGTTGTTTGAAAAACTTTATGAAGAAGAACTAAAAAAAAGAGGTATGCTGTGAGAGAAGAGTTAAAAGATATCTGGATATACATAGAAAACGGTGTTTTTTTACAGGCAAAAAGTTTTGGTTATGAAGGCACTAAAAGCGGTGAAATAGTTTTTAATACATCTATGAGCGGTTATCAGGAAATCATCAGTGATCCAAGTTACGCAGGGCAGTTTGTTGTATTTACAATGCCTGAGATAGGAAATGTGGGTTGCAATAAAGATGATATGGAGAGCAGAGGCGCTTTTTTATCGGGAGTATTTGTCAGAAATCTGCAAGAGAGATTTTCAAATTTCAGAGCAGAAGAGTCCATAAGCTCTTTTTTAAAAGAGCACAAGATCCTCGGAATTACAGACATAGATACAAGATATCTAACAAAAATGATAAGAAATGAAGGGGCAAAGATGATGATAGCCTCTACCAAAATCAGTTCCAAAGAGGAACTTAAAAAACTTCTTGAGAGTTCCAAAAGAATCGAAGAGATAGATTATATACAAGAGGTCAGCACAAAAGAGCCTTATGTCCACAAAAACGGGATATGGAACGCCAAAGAGTTATCCTATAATCCTGCTCTAAGAAGTGATAATAAAATTGTTGTTATAGATTTTGGAGTAAAAAGAAACATTTTAAACGAACTTGTCCAAAGCGGTTTGGAAGTGGAAGTAATACCCCATAACTTCAAAGCAAAAGATTTAATAGAGAAATATCAAAAAAAAGAGATAGACGGCGTTTTTCTCTCAAACGGTCCCGGAGATCCTCTTATCCTAAAAGAGATATCAAAAGAGATAAAAGAATTAATCAACGCAGATATACCAATGTTTGCCATCTGTTTGGGACATCAGCTCCTCTCCATTGCCCACGGCTACCCTACCTATAAACTGAAATTCGGTCATCATGGAGGAAATCATCCTGTTATGTCAAAAAAAGATAAAAGAGTAGAGATAACAGCTCAAAATCACAACTATAATGTTCCCAAAAATATAGAAGAAATTGCAGCAGTAACCCATACAAATCTTTTTGATAACACAATAGAGGGCTTAAAATATAAAAACTCTCCGATATTTTCCGTTCAACATCATCCAGAAGCCTCACCGGGACCTCATGACAGCAGATATATATTTGAAGAGTTTGCCTCTTTAATCTCCTCAATGAAGGATAAAAGATAGATCTAGTCAGCCTAAGCGCTATTATCAGTGTTGCCTTTTTAGGAAGCTTAGGTCACTGTATAGGTATGTGTGGAGGATTTGTAGTGGCATATACAACTGCAAAGATAGATCCTTCAAAAAGTAAAATTTTACAGTTTTTATCCCATTTGGCATATAACAGCGGCAGAATAACATCATATATCGTTATAGGTGTGATTTTCGGTGCACTCGGAAGTATTTTTATATGGAATAAAATAACAATGGGTTCCTTTTATATCGTAATAGGTATCTTTATGATCCTGATGGGATACTCTTTGATGGGTAAAATCAGATTTTTAACATCAATCGAATCATCTTTGGCTACAAGCTCTTTTGTCAAGAGATCTTTTTCAAAACTTATACATTCAAAAAGCCTCCTTAGTTTTTTTCTTCTTGGCATGTTAAACGGTTTTTTGCCCTGCGGTCTGGTATATTTTTTTGCAGCTTCAGCAGCAAGTACCACCTCACCTTTTTGGGGCGGAATTGTGATGTTGGTCTTTGGTCTCTCTACCGTTCCGGTACTTTTGGGTTTTGGTCTTTTTGTGGGATATTTTAAAAATATCTCTTTTAGAGAAACTATGATAAAATTGGCTTCCATTGTTATCATGGCATTTGGAGTTTACATGATATATAAAGGATACTGGTTTATCACAGATCCCAACGCATCCATTCATACATGCCATTGATTGTTTTTTGATTTATTGATATAATTAAAGAAACTAAATCTGGTATGGTAAAATGACAAATAAAACTATTTTTTCAATACTTGTCCTGCTTTTTCTTCCCTACTCCCTCTTTGCAAAATATATCTATATAAATGAGGATATTATTACACCTATTTCAGAACAAAAGATAGAAGAGTTGGGAGAGGAGTTATATCAAAAAACGGGTATTTCACTCTATATAGCAGCAGTCAAAAAGATAAAAGATGAAAATTTTAAAATGTTTGAAGAAAAAATTGCCAAAAATCTGAAAAAGCCTTATATCCTTTTGGCATTTTCAAGAGATGACTATAAAGTGGATCTGTTAATGTGCCACAAACTGAAAAATCTCATTGACAAAAACAGCGTACTGATTTTTTACGGACCTATAATTCCGGAATTTTTCAGCGATCAAAAAGACAAATACAGCAGAGCTCTTTTTGGCGGTTATATCTATATAGCAGACAAACTGGCAGATATATATCATGTAAAACTGGTAACAAATCTGGGCATAATAAACAAGACATTTTACTATTTTTTCAAATACACCGTTTATATAGGCTATATAGCCGTTTTTCTGGTTTTTATAATGTTTGGATACAGAAGATACAAAAAGATAATGAAAAAAAATGAGAAAAGAATAAGATAACTTATAAAAAATACTGGTGGAAGTGTGGGGAGTCGAACCCCAGTCCGAAAACAGAACTTAAACTGGTCTCTACATGCTTAGTAAGGTTGTTTTGATGTCGCTTTGCTTCGTACAGCCTCCAAAAACTATGCAAAACCAAGACTCAGTCTCGCAGCGGTGCTAGTCAGGCAATCGCTGCCAAGCTATCATATATTTTATGAACCAATCAAGCGCATAGATAGCATCAGCACTCAATCAGCCTCCAAAGTTAGTTAAACTTACGCTGCTTTTGCGTAAGCTGGAGCGTAATTTGTATTGTTTGCGTTTATTTTTAAACGAACAGTTTTACGGTTTATCCAGACCGACATGCAACCAGAATAGTTCTGCTCCCGTCGAAGCCAAGTCACTCCCAAAGGCGCAAACAATCATCTATTCGTTGATCTTCTCTTTGATCGTCGATGCGATTTGTTTTATATTATCCAATTTTTCTTTGTTTGTCAAGTCTTTGTTTAAAAGAACCTTGACAAAGGCACTTCCCACGATTACGCCATCTGCATTTTTTGCTTTCTCTTTTGCGGTTTTTTCATTGACTCCAAAACCGACATAAAGAGGCGTATCGGTAAACTCTCTGATATTTTCTATAACCTCTTTTAGATCCTCACTCTTTTTGGCACCGGTAATTCCGGCATAAGCCACAAGATAGATAAACTTTTTACTGTTTTGAACTATAAGTTTTATCCGCTCTTTGGAATCTGTTGGGGCTATAAAATCTATCAATGCCATATCGTTCTTATCAAAAATATCTTTATAGATTTTTGCCTCCTCAAACGGCAAATCAGGGATGATAAAACCGCTCACTTTATACTCTTTTGCCCTCAAAACAGAATTTTCCACTCCTTTATGATAAAACGGATTAAAATATCCCATCCACAAAGTATCTATCTCTTTTGCCACAACTTCGGAGATATCAAAGAGGTCTTGCATTTTAAAACCGTTTTTCAAAGAGTTTAGATTTGCTTCTTCTATAACGGGACCGTCAGCCACCGGATCGGAAAAGGGGATCCCTATCTCTATGCTGTCAACTCCCGCCTCTTTCAAAGTCATTATTGCATCTATACTAAAGTTTTTATCGGGAAATGCCGCTGTTAAATATCCTACTAGTTTTTTCAATTTTTAATCCTAAATTGTCAGTTTTTAAATTGCAATTATAGCATTTTTCTGATAGAATTGATTAGATTCTCTTATATTGAAACAAAGGTTAAAACGGTGAGTACACAAAAACAGACTTATTTTAAAAAAATAACCGTTGATACGATAAAAAAATTAAAAAACAAAACTCCGATAGTGATGATTACGGCTTATGATGCTCTTTTTGCAAAGCTTTTTGACGGGGAGGCTGATATCATTTTGGTAGGAGACAGTCTTAATATGACATTCAATGCCAAAAAAGATACTTTGTCGATAGATTTGGATACGATGATCTATCATACAAATGCCGTTTGCAGAGGAAGCAAAAGAGCATTGGTTGTTTTGGATATGCCCTTTGGAACATACTCTTCCAAAGAGGAGGCTTTGAAAAATGCCGTAAAAGTTTATAAAAATTCCCCCTGTGAAGCCATAAAGATAGAGGGAGGAAAAGAGAAAGCAAAAATCATAAAACACCTTACGAAAAACTCCATTGCCGTTATGGGACATATCGGTCTTATGCCCCAACATGTAAGAAATGAGGGCGGATACAAGATAAAAGGCAAAGATGAACAGGATATAGAAAGATTGGTAGAAGATGCTCTTTGTCTGGAAGAGGCCGGAATATTTTCTCTCGTAGTGGAGGGAGTAAAACCAGAAGCTGCAAAAGAGATCACAAAAGCTGTCAGTATCCCCACTATCGGCATAGGCGCAGGAGTCGATACAGACGGTCAGGTACTTGTATGGAGTGATATGTTCGGTTTTTTTGAGGATTTTAAACCAAAATTTGTCAAACAGTATCTAAACGGTGCCAAACTGATAAAAGAGGCTCTAAAAGAGTACTCCAAAGAGGTCAGAGAAAAGACTTTCCCAACCAGCGAGTATTGTTACTGATGGAAAGAATCATAGAGATAGAAAAACTCTCTTTTGAAAGTGAGTATGAAAAGAGTCTAAGACCAAAAATCTGGGAAGATTACATAGGACAGGAGCAGATAAAAAAAAATCTTCAGGTTTTTATCAAAGCAGCAAAAAAGAGAAATGAGACACTCGATCATATCCTCTTTTTCGGACCTCCCGGACTTGGAAAAACCACTCTTGCAAATCTGATAGCCTCTCAGATGGAGAGTGACATCAAAACAACAGCAGCTCCCATGATCGAAAAAAGCGGCGATTTGGCGGCAATTTTAACCAACCTGAAAGAGGGAGATATACTTTTTATAGATGAGATTCATCGACTGTCTCCCGCTATCGAAGAGATACTCTATCCTGCAATGGAGGATTTCAGACTTGACATCATCATAGGAAGCGGTCCTGCCGCTCAAACCGTCAAGATAGATCTGCCCCGTTTCACACTGATAGGAGCAACCACAAGAGCGGGGATGATAAGTTCTCCTTTGAGAGACAGATTTGGAATGCACTTTAGATTGCAATTTTATTCACAGGAAGAACTTGCAAAGATTATCCAAAGAGCATCTGTTAAACTTGGGAAAATATGTTATGAAGATGCCTCTATGGAAATGGCAAGAAGATGCAGGGGAACTCCTAGAATATCTCTTAGACTCTTAAAAAGGGTAAGAGATTATGCGGAGGTGGAAAACGAAGATCATATCTCTCTTGAGAGAGCAAAATACGGACTTGACGAACTTGGTGTAAACAATCTGGGATTTGACGAACTTGATCTGAAATTTCTCCGTCTTTTGGTAGAATCAAAAGGCAGAGCCTTGGGACTCTCTACGATTGCAGCGGCTTTGAGTGAAGATGAGGGAACGATAGAAGATGTGATAGAACCCTATCTTCTTGCAAACGGTTATATCGAAAGAACGGCAAGAGGCAGAGTGGCAACTCCAAAAACCTATGAGCTTTTGAAGTTCAAATCTCCAAAAACTCCCAACCTGTTTGGAGATGAGTTTTGAATAACAAAAATTTCATAATCGCACTTTTGCTTTTTGTGGGATACTGGATCGTATATCTCTATCAGCCTTTTTTACTGACTATCACCGTTGCCGCCTTGTTGGCACTGGCAACTTACAATATCAATATAAAAGTAACAAAAGTGGTCAAAAACAAAACTCTATCAGCCATTATCTCCACATTTTTTTTGGGACTTATCTTTTTCCTCCCTTTGGTTTATATGATCAACTCTCTTTTGGTTTTACTCTCTCATGTAGATGTTTCGATGATCGAAAAAACGATAAATTATCTTAAAACATTCTCACTTCCTCCCTATTTTGACTTTTTGGATCCCTATCTTGAAAAGTTTATGGAAGGACTTGATGTCAAATCGATAACGACTATGATTTTTGAAACAGCTACATTTATAGGAAAAAAGAGTGCCGGATTTGTCAAAGATATATTTTTCATCATTATTTTCTATTTTTTCATCATCTTTTATACAGATGATCTTGTAGAGTTTTTTAAAAATCTGCTACCGGAAAGAAAAGACAAAGAGCTTTTTGGAGAGGTTTCAAATGTAATGAGCGTCGTTTTTTACTCCATTATCCTCACAGCGATCTTGGAAGGCGCTCTTTTTGCGATTATCAGCAATTATTTGGATTACAACGGTTTGCTTTTTGGTATCTTGTACGGTTTTTCCTCTTTGATACCGATGATAGGCGGTGTGATCATGTGGGGACCTATGGTTGCCTACGAACTTGCCAACGGCAATACTCTAAATGCCATCATCATAGCATCCTATTCGATCATAGTCATATCATTTATCGCAGATACTTTGATAAAACCTTTGATCATAAAATATATCAATGAAAGGTTTGTGGATAAACCTACAAATATCAATGAACTTCTTATCTTCTTTTCCATTGTGGCGGGATTGGCAACTTTTGGCTTTTGGGGGATGATCTTCGGACCTGCTTTGACCACCTTTTTCATATCGCTTGTACGGCTTTATAAAAAGATAAAAAATGCGAAAAAGAGGTATTGATGAGAGCTGTTTTTATACTGTTTGTATTTTTATCTTTTTTAGATGCCCGGTTTTTAAAAACCGATCTTTTTTTGCTCACAAAAAAAGGTCAAAAACTGAAAAACATAGGAATTTTAGGAAAAACATCTACTCTTTTGATAAAAACAGATATCAAAAATCTAAAAGTTACTTTTAAAAACCGCTCATATCCTCTCATAAAAATAAAAAAAGATGAATATGTTGTTTTTATTCCTGTGAAATACAGAGAAAAAACAGGAGATTACAGGATATTTTTTACAGCTGAAAATTTTAAAAAGGGTAAATTTTTTCGTATCAAAAAAGGAAACTATAAAAAAGAGAATCTAAAAGTAGATCCTAAAAAAGTTACTTTAAGCAAAAAAGACAAAAAAAGAGTCTTGATGGAATACAAAGAGGCTATGAAAATATACAACAGCACAAGAAAAATAATATTGTGGAGAAGGAAGTTTATCCCTCCTTTGAAAACTCCCATAACAAGCGCTTTTGGAAATGCAAGAGTCTTTAACTCTTCACTGAAAAGCTATCACGGCGGAAGTGATTTCAGAGCCAAAATGAACACAAAGATAAAAGCGGCAAATGACGGAATAGTCTCCCTTGCAAAAGATCGTTTCTATGCGGGAAAATCCGTCATCATCGATCACGGTTACGGCATTTACAGCTGTTATTATCATCTAAATCATATAAAAGTAAAGAGGTTTCAAAAAGTAAAAAGAGGAGAAATTATAGGATTGTCAGGAAGAAGCGGCAGGGTAACGGGACCACATCTTCATTTTGCCATGAGGGTAAACGGTGTGCAGGTTGATCCTTTGCAGATGTTAAAAAGCTTAAATTATATATCTTCTCTATGAATTTTTACAGATTAACAGCCAAAAAAGAGAGTATCATAAAAAGAAGTTTTTGTACTCCTTTTTATGATCTGTTATGAAAGATAGTTGGTATCATAGTTATTATTTAAAAAATCGGGATTTTTCATCATATGTCTGTGAAAATCTATAACGGTTTTTATACCTTCAACCTCAAATTCCCTCAAAGCCTCATTCATCTTTGCGATAGCTCTCTCTCTGTTTTCTCCCCACACAATAAGTTTTGCTATCAAAGAGTCATAATAAGGGGGTACCGTATAGTTTTGATAGATATGGGAGTCTATTCTGACATTTCTGCCTCCCGGAATTATCCATTTGGTCACTTTGCCGGGACTTGGTATAAATTTCACCGGATCCTCGGCTGTTATCCTGCACTCTATCGCATGACCTTTCAACTCTATCTCTTCTTGTTTTGGAAGCTCTTTTCCCTCTGCAATTTTTATCATCCACTCGATAATATCCGTATTGCTTACCATTTCACTTACCGGATGCTCTACCTGAAGCCTTGTATTCATCTCCATAAAATAAAAATTATTATCTTTATCAACCAAAAATTCAAATGTACCGGCATTTTCATAATTGATGGCTTTTGTGGCTTTTACAGCGGTTTGAAGAAGTTCTTTTCTTGTGGATTCATCCAAAATCGTTGCGGGAGACTCCTCTATAAGTTTTTGATGCCTTCTTTGCAAAGAGCAATCTCTCTCTCCAAGATGTATAACATTTCCGTGTTTGTCGGCTAAAACCTGAACTTCCACATGTCGCGGTCTTTGGATAAATTTCTCCATATAGATAGTTCCGTCTCCAAACGCATTCAAAGCTTCGCTTTCGGCAGAAAGATAGGCGTTTTGCATTTCGCTCTCTTTTTGGACGACTCTCATCCCCCGTCCTCCTCCTCCGGAAGCCGCTTTTATGATAACGGGATAACCTATCTCTTTTGCTATCTCTATCGCCTCTTCTACTCCGTCAACCGCGCCTTCACTGCCGGGAATTACAGGAACTCCGGCTTTTTTCATCACCTCTTTGGCTTTTGATTTATCACTCATAAGCGTCATAACTTCCACACTCGGACCTATAAAAGTGATACCGTGATGTTCGCAAATCTCCACAAAATCCTGATTTTCACTCAAAAAACCGTATCCGGGAAATATGGCATCACAGTTTGCAATATCAGCGGCAGTTACGATAGAGGGAATATCAAGATAACTCTCATTTGACCTGTCCTTTCCTATACATACCGAACCATCCGTATAGTTGAGATACAAAGCATCCTGATCGGCTTTTGAATAGACTGCTATTGCCTCTTTCCCCATCTCTTTGATAGTCCTGATGGCTCTTAGGGCTATCTCTCCCCTGTTTGCTATCAGGATTCTTTTGATAGATTTCATTAGAGTTTCTCCACTCTGAAAATAGGCATATCATATTCCACCGGCTGACCGTTTTCTATAAGGATTTCAAGGATTTTACAGTCAATCTCGGCGTCCAACTCATTCATGATCTTCATTGCTTCTATAATGGCGATGGGATCTCCTTTTTTTACCGTATCTCCGACATTGACAAAAGGAGAGGCATCGGGACTTGGAGCTTTGTAAAAAGTTCCCACCATAGGCGAATTGATAGTAGTTATATTTTCATTTGTTTTCTCTGCCGGTTGTGAAGGAGATACCGTCTCTTCGACTTTTACAGTATTGACCGTTTGGGGTTCTGCGGCAACGACAGGCACTGAGATTTCATTGCTTTTAATCATATTTTCTTTTTTCAGTTTTATAGAAAAATCTCCGTTTCTTAGATTTAATTCAGAAATTGCACTTTTATCGAATAATCTTATTAAATCTCTTAAATCTTTTTGTTCCATCTGTTTTTCTCCGTTATTAAGTCTCTTTTTTACGACTAAAAATGATATGCTATAATATCACAATTTAAATTATGTATTTTTGAAGGTTTGTATATGGGATTAAAATCCGATAAATGGATAAGAAAAATGTCTCTTGAGAAACAGATGATAGAGCCTTTTTGCGAAGAGCAGATAGGAAAAGGAGTTGTCAGTTACGGTCTTAGCAGTTACGGATATGATATAAGAGTCGGTAAAGAATTTAAAATCTTTACAAATATAAATTCCACTGTTGTTGATCCCAAAAATTTTGACCAATCAAATGTGATAGATTTTACAGGTGATATCTGTATCATCCCCCCAAACTCTTTTGCTTTGGCAAGAACGATAGAGTACTTTAGAAT
Organism: uncultured Campylobacterales bacterium; assembly: GCA_964450755.1. Taxonomy (GTDB): domain Bacteria; phylum Campylobacterota; class Campylobacteria; order Campylobacterales; family JAADDG01; genus JAADDG01. The sequence goes on along the minus strand of CAYVDJ010000034.1, from coordinate 2,107 downwards.
GCCCTCGGATGTACTTGCCATCTGCCTTGGCAAAAGCACTTATGCCAGATGTGGCATCATCGTAAATGTTACACCGTTTGAACCGGAATTTGAAGGGCATATAACGATAGAGATATCAAATACCACTCCTCTTCCTGCAAAGATATATGCCAATGAGGGTATAGCGCAGGTTCTGTTTTTGCAGGGAGATGAAGAGTGTGAAACAACCTATAAAGACAAAAAAGGCAAATATCAAAAACAAAGAGGAATCACTCTTCCGAGGATTTTAGAGGTTTAGGAAAGTGAGATTTTTTGCTCTTGTTTTTCTTCTGTTTCTCCTGACATCATGCAACAACAATTCCTCTTTTGAGTTGCAGTTGTCGGAAAAAACACTCAAAATAGCAAAATCAAAGATAGGTTCAAAATACCGCTATGCGGCAGCGGGAGAAAACAGTTTTGACTGTTCGGGATTTGTTTATTGGGTATATTCTAAAAAACTCGGTATTAAAATCCCAAGAACTTCAATAGATCAGTCAAAAATAGGCAAAAGATTGTCCAAAAAAGCTTTGAAAAAGGGAGATTTGGTATTTTTTGACACATCCGGCAAAGGACATGTAAATCACTCCGGCATATACATAGGGGGAGGCAGATTTATCCACGCTTCCTCTGGAAAAGCCCACAGTGTTACGATATCTGATATAAACAAAGGCTTTTACAAAGATAAATTTTTATGGGGAATAAGTCAAAAGGAGATAGCAAAGCATTGACTACTTTCCTTCCAACTCTATCTCTTTTGTGATATTGAGTCCAAAGCCGCTTATTCCCACAAACTCTCTTCCTTTTGAACCAACTAACAGTTTTATATTTTCTATCCCCAGCTTTTTAACGATCTGCGCTCCTATACCGTAGTCTCTCATTTCACTTTTTTCTCTGTTTTCCCTGTTATCCAAAAATATAAGAGCACCTCCATCTTTTTTGAGTCTTTCAACAGCATTCATCAATTTATAAAAATTGTTATTTTTGGTCAAAAGATCAAAATCACTTCCGATATTGTGAAATCTTACCTGCGAAACAGTGGAGATTTTGCCAAACAGAAAAGCTATATGATGATTGCCCTGATGATCGATAAAGTCTATTCTCCTTGCTTCGTTACCCAAAAAAGAACTTTTGGATTCGGCAATAGTTCTTACAAGATATTCATACCTCAGTCTATATTCTATAATATCCGATATATAAACGATATTTAAACAATGCTCTTTTGCAAAAAGTTCAAGATCATCCCGTCTTGCCATTGTTCCGTCATCTTTCATGATCTCACAGATAACAGCAGCCGGAGAAACCCCCGCAATCATACAAAGATCCACCGAACCCTCTGTATGACCGGTTCGCACAAGAGTACCTCCCTCTTTTGATATAAGAGGAAATATATGCCCCGGTCTTACCAAATCTTCCGGAGAGGTTTTATAATCGGCCAGAAGTCTTATCGTCAAATCTCTCTCATAAGCCGAAATTCCGGTAGCACACTCTTTTGCATCAACAGAAACGGTAAAGGCGGTCTCATAAGAGGAGTTGTTGTCTTTTACCATCGGATTTAGTTTCAATCTGTCAGCTATATCTTTTGACAAAGCAACACAGATGAGACCTTTTGCGTATGAAGCCATGAAATTGACAAGTTTTGGAGTAGAAAATGTAGCAGCATAAACCAAATCTCCCTCATTTTCACGATCCTCATCATCAATCATAACAACCATTTTTCCCTGTTTTATATCTGTCAAAGCCTGTTTTACTCTCTCTATGGGCATATTAAATCTCTCCAATAAAATTTTTGAAAAATTATACCCTAATTACTTGACAAATAAGAAAAAAATGATTATAATTTCACTCCTAACTCAATGGGGTATCGCCAAGCGGTAAGGCAACTGGTTTTGGTCCAGTCATTCGGGGGTTCGAATCCCTCTACCCCATCCACAACGCGGAGTAGAGCAGCTCGGTAGCTCGTCGGGCTCATAACCCGAAGGTCAGAGGTTCAAATCCTCTCTCCGCAACCAAATTAAAAGCACATAAATCAAACCTGAAATTGCAAAAAACGACATAATTGTTAATATATCAAACTTTTAGCTGATATTTT